>SLBA01000173.1 GCA_007126575.1 Gemmatimonadota bacterium
ACCCGCTGCTGCTGCGGAGAGAGCATCTCCATGCGCCAGATCTCGCGGGCCAGCGGGGGCACGGTCACCAGGTCGCGCTCCTCGAGGAAGGCCTCGGCCTCGCGCGCCATCTCGGTCACCAGGTGGATCTGCTCCCCCGGCTCGACATGGAGCCCCTTCACATGCTCGAGGGCGGCATGCCAGTCATCGCCGAAGCCCATCTCACTCGACGCCTCCTTCAACCGCTCCGTTCCCCATTCCAGCTCGTATTCCGCGAGCTCCATGAGCTCTTCGGGGGAGTAGGCGATCATCTCGTTGCGCAGGTCCAGCACCAGCGCATCGCGACCCAGCGGATCGCCGATGATCGGCTCCTCCTGGCCGGGCCGGATCCCCGCACCCTCCTGTCGCAGGAAGGTGATGTAGCCCTGGATCGCCTCGTCGAAGGCCTCGTAGGGGGCCCGCACCCACCAGGAGAAGAGGGGGTCGTAGCCGTCGAAGAAATTGAACCAGGCCTGCGTGCTCTGCCGGAGCTCGTTGGCCCGCTCCACGGCGCGCAGCGCCACCACCGGGGTCAAGACGGTGCCGCCCTCGAGCACCCGGTCGTTCTGGAGGGCTTCGCGCACCGCCGCACTGGTGTCCTCGATCTGATCGGTCACCCGGACCAGAAGGTCGGCGGCCGCGCGCGGGTCCCCGACGCCCTCGAGGTCGCGGCGGGATTCGTGGAGCTCCGCGAGTTCGTCCCGGAAGGGCAGGATCGGCTGAAGCTGGGTCGCGAGCCCCGCCTCGACCTCGAGCCGATCCGCATCGTAGCGCACGCGGTTGCGCAACAGGACCCAGTCGATCTTCCCCTCGTGGTTGAGGGCGTCGTGGTCCATCGCGTCGAGCCGCTCGCCCCACTCGGTGTAGAAGGCCCGCATCCGGTCGCGCTGCCGCGGAGAGCTCACCGAGTAGAAGCGGCCCAGGACCGCCCGGTCCGACGAGAAGCGCTCGACGACCTCGCGCATGTCGCTGGTTTGCGGATCGGTGTACTCCGCGACCGGCTGCGCCTCGAGTGCGTCGGGAACCAGGGCGACGGCGCCCGCCGTCAGGGCGAACGAGAAGAGAAGGGTCAGGGGCAGTGGCACCCCGAACCCGAGCGACCGGGAACTCCCTGTTCGGATGGGCATTGGAGGAGTCAGGCCTTCTCGATCTCGAGGTACACCCACCAGTCGTTCATCCGCTCGGGGTCCTCGTCGCCCTCGTCGCCGGGCTTGTGGATACCGAGCCAGGTGTTCGGGTCGCCCTCGAAGGTGCGACGGTATGGGGTCAGCTCGTCGTTCGGGGTCAGCAGATCCAGCTCCTCGCCCAGGATCTCGACCTCGAGATGGTCGTCGACCTCTCCCTCGAAGAGCAGCTCGTTGAGCACCAGCCGGTTCCACGCCGGATTGTCGGAGATCCGGTAGAACTTCTTCTTGCGCGGCAGGCGGGTCTCTTCGCGAATCCCGCCCCGGTTCCGACTCGATACCGTGATCTGAAAGCGGAACTCACCCTCGTCATCGCCCGCCGGCTCCAGATTGTCGTGGATCTGGATCATCTTCAGGATCACGCGGATCTTCGTACCGTTCGACTCACCCATGTACCGGCTCCTCTCCTAAGTGCACGTCGGACCCCCCGGGGTCCGCGCAGAATGCTCGTTGAATGTCCTGCTCCGGGAACGGGGGCAAAGTATGGGGGCCCGGGGCTCATGTCCATAGTGCCGACGGTGCAACCCGCCGGGACCCGTCTCATTCCCCGTGGGGCGACGACCCGGGAAAGGGTGCGAGCTCCTCGAGGAGCGCCGTACCCATCGACCCCCAGTCGTGAGGGGTCAGCCACGGTGCCGACGCGAGAAGCAGCAAGCCCACCACGATCAGGCCGACCCCGATGTGATCCACAACCTTCCAGCGAGTCCGCCAGATCGGAGGGAGCGGGCCGGTGCGGACCGGCTCCGGATCGGGCTCAACGGCCGGCTCTGGAGTGGGATCAGCGGTCGACTCCGAGGCGGGCTCAGCGACCGAACCGGAGTCGACGCCCTCCGGGTCGGGCGGGAGATCCGGTTCAGGGTGGGGCTGACCGGCCGAATCGGAGTCGACCCCGTCGACCCCACCCCCCTCGAATCCCGCGGCGCCACCCTGAACCGCGGCGGCCGCGGCCGAAGCTGCCTCATCACCCCCTGCCTTCGATCGCTTCTTGTTTCGGAGCATGACCCCGGCGTAGACCACCCGTACCATTTCGTCGACGGTCAGCAGGAAGGTGCGCAGGTTGCGCTCCCACGCGGCGGCCCGCGTTCCGATCCGGGCCCCGGCCCGCGAGACCGCCGCCGCCCGTGCGGCGGACTGGATGCCGAGCAGGCCGAGCACGACCTCGATGTAGAGCACCAGCATGAGCGCCAGCAGGATCAGCGCGATGTCGAGCTTGACCTCCCACAGGGCGTGCAGGGTGACGCTTCGGGGGCCGTCCCGATAGTGGGCCTGCCGGAAGAGTTCCAGGACGAAGTGCAGGAAGCCCACCATGACCAGCCAGAAGAGGCTGACCATGACGCTGAGGCCCACGGCAAGCCCCAGGTAGAGTACGACGAAGAGCCACTTCTCGTCGTGCTCGCGCACCCACTCGCGAAGGCTCGGAGGAGCGTCGGTCACCTCAGCCCACCTTCCAGAGCTTCAGGCGCTCCGCGTGACGGGCCTCGAGGATCTCGCTGACGCGGGCGTGCGCGGGAGTCGAGAGCTCCGGATCCGCCTCGACGATCCCGCGAGCCAGCCGCCGGGCGTCGAGGAGGAGCTCCTCGTCGCGGGTCAGGTCCGCGAAGCTGAGGAGGGGGTCCCGCCCATGCTGCTGCGCTCCGAACAGGTCTCCCTGCCCGCGGATCTGCAGGTCCGCCCGGGCGATCGCGAATCCGTCGTCGGTCGAGGCGAAGATCTTGAGGCGCTCCCACGACCCCTCCCCCGCCGAGGAGAGAAGCACGCAGAAGGACTCCCGGTCCCCCCGCCCCACCCGGCCGCGCAGCTGGTGCAGCTGGCTCAGCCCGAACCGCTCGGCGTGTTCGATCACCATGACACTCGCATTGGGAACATCGATCCCGACCTCGATGACCGTGGTCGCAACGAGCAGGTCCAGCTCCCCTTCGCGGAAGTCCCGCATCACGCGGTCCTTCTCGTCGGCCGCCATCTTCCCGTGCAGAAGTCCCACCCTGCGCTCGGGAAAGACTTCGGTGCGGAGTCGCTCGTACTCCTGGGTCGCGGCCTTGAGCTCCAGGTCCTCGGATTCCTCGACGAGCGGATATACTACATACGCCTGCCCACCTTCTGCCAGTGCGCGCTCGACCCCCCCGTAGACCTCGTCGCGCGCCGAAGGCCTGCGCAGCAGGGTGCGCACGGGGGTCCGGCCGGGAGGGAGCTCGTCGAGGATGGAAAGATCCAGCTCCCCATACAGGGTGAGGGCCAGGGAGCGGGGGATCGGGGTCGCCGACATCACCAATACGTCCGGGCGCCGGCCGCCGTGCTCGCCCAGCGCCATCCGCTGGCGGACCCCGAAGCGGTGCTGTTCGTCGACCACCACGAGCCCCAGCTGAGCAAAGCGCACATCGTCCTGGATGAGGGCGTGGGTCCCCACCACGATGGGAAGCCGGTTCTCGCGGAGGGACTCGAGGATCTCCTCCCTGGCCTTGCCCGGCACACTCCCGGTGAGCAGCGCCACGGGAAGCTCCAGCGGCTCGAGAAGGTCCCTCAGCTTGAGCGCATGCTGCTCGGCCAGGATCTCGGTGGGGGCCATGAGCGCCGCCTGCCATCCGCTTTCGACGGCCAGCAGGATCGCGAAGAGCGCCACCAAGGTCTTTCCGGCCCCCACGTCGCCCTGCAGGAACCGGTTCATGCGGCGATCGGAGACCATGTCGCCGAGGATCTCGCGGAGCACCCTCGCCTGGGCCCCGGTCAGGGTGAAGGGGAGGGATTCGTGGAGGGGTCGGATCAGCTCGTTGGTGCGCTCGAAGCGGATTCCCGGCTCCTCCTCCTGCTCCCGGTGTCGGGCCAGCGCCTGCACGAGCTGCAGGAAGAAGAGCTCGTCGAAGGCCAGGCGTCGACGGCCCTCCTCGGCTTCGGCCGGGGTCGCGGGCAGGTGGAGCTTCCGGAAGGCCTCCGAAAGGGTCGGCAGCGAGAGCTCCCGGCGCACCGCGTCCGGCAGGTATTCGTCGCCATCGATCTCGGCAAGGAGGGCTTCGAGGTTCTTCTCGAACATCGCCCGCAGGACCCACTGCGGGATGGCGTCGGTCGATGGGTAGGAGACGAAGACGGTCCCTGCCGCCCGCGGGGTGGGTCGTCGCTCGGTCGGCGCCTCGGGGTCCCCTCCGGCCTCGGCTCCCTCCCCTCGGGGCGCACGCTCCACCACCGTGAACTCGCGGGGGTGGAGCTGCCGGCCGTGAAAGAACTTCACGGGCCCCGAGGCCAGGACCTCATCGCCCTCCCGGAGTTTGCGGTCGAGCCAGGGCTGGCCGGGCCACGAGGCGGTGATCATCCCGGACTCGTCCTGCAGCACGGCCTGGAAGATCCGGAGCCCCTTCCGGGTCGGGAGCACCCCCTTGCTGCGGACGGTGCCGATCACGTTGGCGTCCATCCCGACCTTGAGATCGGCGATCCGCGTGATCGTCGAGGCGTCGTCGTAGCGGCGCGGGACATGGTACAGGAGGTCCCGTGCGGTGCCGATGTTCAGCTTCTTCAGGTGATCGGCCCGTCGGGGTCCCACCCCCTTCAGAAACTGTACCGGGCTGTCGAGCCGGGAATACTCCATGGGGTCAGTCGCTCAGGCCGAAGACGCCGTCCAGGAAACTCTGCGGATCGAATTCGTCCAGGTCTTCGACCTTCTCACCGAGCCCCACGAGCTTCACGGGGAGGCCATGCTCCTCCTGAAGCGCCACGACGATCCCTCCCCGCGCCGAGGAATCCATCTTCGCCAGGATGATCCCCGAGAGCTCGACGATTTCGCCGAAGGACCGCACCTGGTTCACCGCGTTCTGGCCCACCGTGGCGTCGAGCACGATGAGCGTCTCGTGGGGCGCCCCCTCGAGCTTGCGCCGGATCACCCGATCGACCTTGCGCAGCTCCTCCATGAGTCCCCGGTTGGTGTGCAGCCGTCCGGCGGTGTCGATCAGCACCACGTCGATCCCGCGTGCGATCCCCGCCTCGACGGCGTCGAAGGCGACCGCCGCCGGATCGCCCCGCTCCTGCCCTCTCAGGAACTGGGCCCCGACCCGGCCGGCCCACTCCTCGAGCTGCTTCACCGCGCCGGCCCGGTAGGTGTCGCCGGCCGCCACCAGCACCGACTTTCCGCTCTTCACCAGGAAGTGGGCGAGCTTGGCGATCGAGGTGGTCTTTCCGACCCCGTTGACCCCCACGATCAGGTAGACGGTCGGCCCCTCGCCCTCGCTGAGCGCCAGCTCCCGGTCGGTGCCCTCGGTCAGGATCCGCGCCACCTCGTCGCGCAGCGCGGTGGCGAGCTGGCCCTGTCCCCGGATCTTTCCGCGACGTGCCAGCGCCTCGACGTGGTCCACCAGGCGCAGGGTCGCGGTCACCCCGAAGTCGGCGGCCAGGAGCCGCTCCTCGAGCTGCTCGAGGGATTCGTCGTCCATCCCCTCGCTCAGCACCCTCACATCGGTGAAGGCCAGGTCCACGACCTTCTTCCAGATGCTCTTGCGGCTCTCGTCCTTCTTCTTGAACAGTCTCATTCGGTGATTCGGGTTGGGTGGTGAGGAACGGGTCACGGGTCCCCCAATCTATCAGCCCTCGCCCCTGTCGGGAGTCGCGGGGGCGCACCGATGGGCTTGCGGGCCTTACGAAGCCGCGGGGGACTGGGCGACACCGGACTCAGTGGACGGACTCACCCCGGACGGGCTCAGCGGATGGACTCAGCGGAGGCCCGCCCGGCGACGTCCGGTCCACTCCACCGCCAGAAATCCGAGGAGGAGGAGCCAGGGGAGCGGATGGGTGCGGAGCGGTCGTCCCCTCGCGGGATCCCGACGCTCGACCGCCTCGGTCGTGGCGAGGCGCATCAGCTCCTCGGGGTCGAGCGGAGAGCGCAGGAGGGCGCCCTGGAATCGCTCGACCTCGAGGATCCCCACCGGGGGGGCGCCGAGGATCGGCCGGTCCGGTGCCTGGTCCGGTGCCTGGTCCGGTGCCCCGACGGACTCGTCGCCGACGAGCACCCGGTAGCGATAGCGGCCGGGGGGGAGGGGAGCGAGCTGAAAGCGGCCGTCGGATCCGACCGTGACCGAGTCGCGGCGGATCACGGGGCCCTCGGCCTCGGTGTCCGACGGGGGGCGCAGCTCGACCGTGAGCGCGGCCCCCTCCCACCCCGCGGCCGTCCACGGCAGGGGCTCGGCGCGGGGCAGGACGTGCGCCTCGGGACGGATCGTGCGGCGGTCGGCCATCGCCTCGCTCGCCAGGAGCCATCCGGCGACCCCGGACCAGAGGTTGCGATAGGCGTCGCGGGGCTCTCCGTCGCGCACTCCCCAGCGCCAGAAGTCGCGAGCGAGCGCCACGGCCCGACGTCCGGCCGGCTCGGTCGTCAGGATCAGGCCCGGGTGCGCCTCCTCGGCCGGGCTGCGGCGGAGCCTGAAGGCCACGATCCCCGCAACCGGCCCCGCGGGAACCATGAGCCCCGTCAGGGGGGGCAGCGCGGGGAGCCCGATCCCGCCCAGGTAGGGCGAGAGGGGAGAGGTGGGCAGCTCGGCGTCGAGGCGCCATTCTCCCTCGATGGGAGGCCGGGTCTCGATCCCCGCGATGCGCGCCCCTGCGGCGTCGGCCGGAAGGTGGAGGACCCGCGGGTGGGCCTCGGCCACCTCGACGAGCGGGGCCGGAAGGGCCTCTCCGGTGCCATGCAGGACCAGCACGGCGGCCCCCCGCGCCCGCTCGACCAGC
Organism: Gemmatimonadota bacterium; assembly: GCA_007126575.1. Taxonomy (GTDB): domain Bacteria; phylum Gemmatimonadota; class Gemmatimonadetes; order Longimicrobiales; family Gaopeijiaceae; genus SLBA01. The sequence goes on from SLBA01000173.1 coordinate 6,903, forward strand.
CCGGCCAGCCCCATCGGCTCGAAGGGCTCCGCACCCGTACGGAGGGGGAGGAACCGGTCGGGGCCGACACGCAGGTAGCCGGCGCCCTCGAGCCCCGAGGCCCGCTCCAGGAGGGGGAGAAGGGTCCGTGGCTCCCAGTCGGGGCGCACCGAGACCAGGACGATCCCCCCCTCGATCTCCCCGATCCGGACCACCCGAACCCGTTCGTCGTCAGCGCCGAAGACATCGCCCTCGAGCTCGACCCGGGCCAGGTAGCGACGATCCCCCTCGCCGGTGGGAGCGGGGAGGGTGAGCGTGATCGTCTCGCGGGCGCCCACGGTGGGAAGCGGGTGGCTACCCTCGTATTCGAGGGTGCCGGGGGGGTCCTGCCCCTCGACCCCGCCATCGGCCGCCCCCGCCGCGGGGGGCCCCCCTTCCTCGTCGAAGGGGCGCGAATAGATGCGCAGACGTATCGAGTCCCCAGCCCCACCGCCCTCCCCCACGAGTACGACTTCGGCCGGCAGGGGCTCGTCGGGGGGGGCTGTCGAGGGAAGGCGCAGTTCGGCCACGGCCACGTTGCGCATCTCGCCCCCGATCGGGACGATGCGCACCGGCACCGGCAGGCGGGTCAGCGCCTCGCGCAGGGGGGCGGCCTCCATCCGGAGGGTCGAGAGGAAGACCAGGGAGTCCGCCCCAACCTCGGCCAGCCGGATCAGCGCCTCTCCCGCGGGGGTCGAGCGCTCGGCCGGCGTCCCGGCGCGCAGCGCCTCGAGGGTGAGGCCCTCGGCGCGCTCACGCTGGATGCGGGCGAGGCCACTCGTGGGATCCAGCTCCTCGGTGGTCCGGTCCAGGAGCTGGTCCCAGAGGACGCCCTCGGGCGGTCGCGCCACGAGGGCGGGATCGGGGTCGACCACGACCCATCGGGACGGGGGAGTCGGGGCGGTCGCGGCCGGGTCCTCGCCGGGAATCGACGGGTTCACGACCAGGGCCAGGAGGAGGAGCAGCGCTGCTGCACGCAGCCCAAGGAGCGCCGGGCGCCCGGGCACACGGGACTCGACCCCAAGGTAGAGCCATGCGGCGAAACCGACGAGCAGGAGGGCCGCGATGCCGAGGAGCAGGGCCGAAGGCACGGCGGTCACCGCCCGGCTCTATCCTCCGCGCCGGGCGTGGTGCGCGGCCCGCCCCGGCGGGTCACTGCAGTTCGTCCTCGTCCGTCTCGGCCGAGGGCGCCGCGGCGGCACGGGCCATCCGAAGCTCGGGTCCCCTCTGCGCCCGATCGAGCAGCGCGAAGCGGTAGTCGCTCTCGGCGGTCCAGCGCTCCATGGCATCGGCCGGGATCGGATCCCCCGCCGGAATGTCCACGTTCAGCGGATCCACCGGCCGACCGTCCTTGTGGAGCTCGTAGTGCAGGTGGGGTCCGGTGGCGGTACCGGTCATCCCGACGTAGCCGATCACGGTCCCCTGGCTCACCCGGCTCCCCTGTCGCACGTTCGACGCGAATCCGTTCAGATGCGCGTAGCGGGTCATGAACCCGTTGGCGTGGCGAATCTCGACCAGGTTTCCATATCCGCCCTGCACGCCCCGGATCGTGACCGTTCCATCGGCGGTGGCCATCACCGGAGTGCCGGTCGCCGCCGCGTAGTCGACCCCGATGTGCGCCCGGCGCACGTTGTGGATCGGGTGCAGGCGGTTCGGATTGAAGCGCGACGAGATCCGCCGGAACTCCAGCGGCGCCTTCAGGAAGGCTCGTCGCAGCGACTCACCCGCCAGATCGTAGTACCCGCCCTGCCCATCGTCGTACAGGTCGAACCAGATGGCGTACAGCGGGGTGTCGCGGTTGATCAGCTCCGCGGCCAGGATCCGCCCGGTGCGCATGGTTCCGTCCGGACGCACCTCACGCTCGAAGGCGAGCCGGTACGAGTCTCCGGCCTGGATCTGGCGCGAGAAGTCGAGCTGCCACTGGAAGACCCGATCCATCAGGTCGATCACACGGGCGCGGTCGGCTCGGGGCATCGCCTCGAGATCGTCGTTCAGCACGACCGCACTCCACAGGTCCCTCTCGATCTGGCCCGCCACGAAGACGGTGTCGGTCCAGACCGGGGTCTTCACGATCGAGGACTTCCACCCCATCGGCTCGCGCTCGAGTCGCACCAGTTCGTCGGCGTTGACCGGCACGTCGATCCCCCGAAGCTCGTCGGCCCCGCGCAGCGAGCGCAGTGCGACCTCGGTGCCCACCCGCAGACGGCCGGGCGAGGCGTGCTCCTGGAAGGCCAGCAGGAGCGCCTGCTGCTCGGCAGCCGGCACCCCCACCCGGTTCAGAACACCCCCGAAAGTCTGCCCATGCCCGAGGATCTCGATCCGGGTCTCTTCCGCCGAGGCCGCCTGCAGCGGCTCCAGTTCTCCGGCGTCGGGGACCGCGGTCATTCCGGGCACGTAGAGAAACGCCAGGACGGCCATGAAGCCGCCCGCTCCGAGAAAGGCCCGGGGGGCCGTCCGGTTCAGTAGATCCATCGGGTCAGATTACCTGATCGGGGTTCGAATCTATTCAATCCATCTGACGACGGATGAAGGTCGGAATATCAAGCTCGCCAATCTGCGCGCGATCCACCACCCTCTCCGGAGGACGGTTGAAGGGTACGACCCTCTGCTCGGACCGTCCACCCCCCATCGCGACACGCCGCTCGGAACGCGCCTCGGACTCCTGCTCACGCCGGGAGACCTTGGGAGCCGGGCGTCGGAAGTCGGGGCGGATCACCCGTCCCTCGTCCTCGCCCATGGCGTCGTCGAAGCCGGTGGCGATGACGGTCACGCGGATCTTGCCCTCGAGCGATTCGTCGTGCACGGCGCCGAAGATGATCTCGGCATCGTCGCCCGCCTCTTCCTGAATCGTCGTCGACACCTGGGTGACCTCGTCGATCGCCAGGTCCATTCCACCGGTGATGTTGATCAGCACGCCCTTGGCGCCGCGGATCGAGACATCGTCGAGGAGCGGCGACGAAATCGCTTCCTGTGCCGCTTCCTGCGCCCGGTTCTCGCCCTCGCCGAAGCCGGATCCCATGAGCGCCGGCCCACGGCAGGCCATGACGGTGCGCACATCCGCGAAGTCCACGTTCACCTCACCGGTGACACGAATCAGGTCGGAGATCCCCTGGGTGGCGTTCAGGAGCACCTCGTCGGCCTTCTTGAGGGCGTCCTTGAAGGTGGTCCCCTTCCCGACCACCGAGAGGATGCGGTCGTTCGGCACCACGATCATGGTGTCGACGGCGCGACGGAGCTCTGCGAGTCCCTGGTCGGCCTGCCGCATCCGCTTCTTGCCTTCGAAGGCGAAGGGACGCGTCACGATGCCGATCGTCAGCGCGCCCATTTCCCGCGCGATCTCGCCGATGATCGGGGCGGCGCCGGTTCCGGTGCCTCCCCCCATCCCTGCGGTGATGAAGACGAGGTCGGCCCCCTCGAGGGCCTTGCGGACCTCTTCCTCGGACTCGGCGATCGCCTGTCGTCCGATTTCGGGACGAGCTCCCGCCCCCAACCCGCGCGTCAGCTTCTTGCCGAGCTGCAGGGTGATCTGTGCCTGCGAGGACTTGAGTGCCTGCGCGTCGGTGTTGGCGGAGATGAACTCCACCCCCTCGAGGTCTTCGTCGACCATCCGGTTGACGGCGTTGCCGCCGGCACCCCCGACACCCACCACCTTCATCCGTGCGTTGCGCACCGGTGCTTCTTCGAATTCGAAGATCATCATCATTCCTCCCTGTCTGGCAATCTGTGGGTGATACGCCTTGTTGTCCAGCGGGAGAGGCGTTCTCTCCCGCCCAGCCTTCCGTCGAAGCGCCGTCCCCAGTGGGGGCGCGCCTCATCTATTCCTTCATCCATCCGTCTAGAAGAATTCCCGGACCCATGCGCCGATCCGGGTCATCAGTCCCGACGAGAGCGTGCTCACGCCCTGGCCGGTTTCGTGAAATCGATCCGCCCCGTAGAGACAGAGCCCCGTCACCGTCGAGAAGCGGGGGCGCGCCACCGAATCGGCGAGCCCGCTGAGCCCCTCGCCGGGAACGCCGATCCTGGCCGGCATCCCCATGCACTGCTGCGCCATCTCGAGCGACCCCTGGAGCGCCGCCCCCCCTCCGGTCAGGACGAGCCCGGCCCCGAGCGTCTCCATGCACCCCGCATCTTCGAGCTCGCGGTGGACCAGCCCGTAGATCTCGTCGAGGCGCTGCTCGACGATGTGCGCGATCAGCTCGCGGGCCACCTGCCGGGTCTGACCGGGTCCGGGTCCGGGCAGCTCCACCGTCTCCTGCGGGTCGACGAGCTGGGCGAAGGCCACCCCGTGCCGCTCCTTCGCCCGCTGCGCCTCGGCGAAGGGGATCGAGAGCCCGCGGACCAGGTCGTTGGTGATCGTGTCGCCCCCGAGGGGGAGGACCGCGATGTGCCGGATCTTCCCCTCGTGGAAGGCGCACACCTCGGTCGTCGACGCCCCGATGCCCATCAGGGCGACCCCGACCTCCTTCTCGTCTTCGGTGAGGACCGCGTGCGCCGTCGCGAGGGGCGAGAGCACCAGCGCCTGCACCCGGTAGCCCGCTCGCTGGACGGCCTTGCGCAGGTTGCCCGCCGCCTGCGCCGCTCCGGTCACGAGGTAGACGTCGGCTTCGAGCCGGGTCCCCGACATTCCGAGCGGATCCTTGATCCCCGCCTGATGGTCGACCTTGTACTCCTGAGGGATCGCATGCAGGAACTCGCGGTCGGGCGGAAGGGCCACGGCCCGGGCGACCTCGTGCACCCGATCCAGGTCCCCCCGGCTGATCTCCTCGCCCCCGACGGCCACGACCCCCATCGACGAGAGGGTGCGAACGTGGTCGCCTCCGATCGCGGTCCAGACCCGGTCCACGCTAACCCCCGCCATGAGCTCGGCCTCCTGCACGGCGGTGCGCACCGACTCGGTCGTCTCCTCGATATGGGTGACCACGTCGCGCCGCACCCCCCCGGTGCGCGCCTGTCCCACGCCGAGCACCCGAAGCTCCGGACGCCGCTGTCCCTCGCCGAGCACCTCGGCGATCAGCACGCTCGTCTTGGTGGTACCGATGTCGAGACCGGCGATGAGATTGGATCGCATGATCAGGTCACCGTGCAGTTGGATGGGGATAGCGGACGACCACCTGGTCGGCGAAGCGCAGGTCCACCGCGATGGGGGCGCGCTCGCGATCGCGCTCGAGGGCATCGGTCAGGATCACGATCCCCTCGCGCAGCCGTTCGGGAGTCAGGGGAGGCGAATAGTGCAGTCGCACCCGCGGGCTCCCCAGGTGCAGGATCACGTCGCCCCACTCGTCCAGGGTGATCTCGGACAGGGAGGCCGACATCGCGGGCTCGAGCTCCTCGAGCCGGGCCACCTGACCGGCCAGGAGTCGCCGGGTCCGCTCGACACGACTCCCCCCCGCCTCGGTGGACTCCGGGGCCGAGCCGACGTCGCCCGTCAGGTGCATCAGGGGGAGGTCGAGCCGGTGGCGCGAGGGGTCGATCGGGAGGGGATGCCCCTCGCGGTCGATCGGGGTCAGGGTTGCGCCGCTGAGCAGGGCGACCGGACGGCGCTCCGCGACCTCGAGCACCAGCGTCGAGGGGAGCCGCCGGCGGGCCCGCACCTCGGCGACCAGGGGGTGGAGCGAGAGGCGGGCCCCCACGGCCTCGAGGTCGTCCCAGACCGAGAAGCCATCGGGCAGAGGGATGAAGGCCAGCGCCTCGGGCTCCTCGAGGTAGCGCAGCCCCTCGAGCTGGACACGGTCCACCGCGAAGAACTCGAGCCGGCTGAGCGCGTCCGGCGCCAGGTGCATCCCGAAGCCCACCGCGGTCAGGAGTCCGACCAGGCCGAGAAAACGCGTCGATCTACGCATCGTCGCCTCCGAGGAGGGCCACGATCCGCGGGCCGACGCGCTCGATCGAGCCCGCCCCCAGGGTGAGGCACAGGTCACCGGCCCGCAGGTCGGCCGCCACGGCCTCGGGCAGGTCGTCGAGTGCTTCGTGATGCCGGACGTCGCCGACCCCGGCCTCGCGGGCCGAGTCCGCGACGAGGGCGGCGTCGATCCCCTCGATGGGGGCCTCGCGGGCGGGGTAGATCCCGGTCACCCAGAGCACGTCGCTCGCCCGGAAGGCCGAGGCGAACTCCCGGTGAAAGTCGCGGGTGCGGCTGAACAGGTGTGGCTGGAAGACGGCCACGAGCCGCGCCCCGGGGTGGGCCGCCCGGGCCGCGGCGAGCGCCGCCTCGACCTCGGTGGGGTGGTGCGCGTAGTCGTCGATCACCCGGACCCCCCCGATCTCGCCGAGGAGCTGGAAGCGCCGCCGTACCCCGCCGAACTCGAGCAGGCCGGAGCGGATCGCCTCCCACTCGACCCCGAGGGATCGGGCGGCGCCGGCGGCGCCGAGCGCATTCAGGAGGTTGTGGCGACCGGCGACCCGCAGCTCGAGATCGCCCCGGTCCCGACCCTCCTCGATGACCCGGACGCGGGAGCGCACGCCCTCGATCACGGGGTCGATCCCGCGGAGCTGGCTTCCGGCCGAGAAACCGTAGCTGCGCCCCCGTGCTCCGGCGTACGGGAGGAGCGCCGACGCGCCCGGGTCGTCGGCGCAGACCCAGATCGTACCCTCGGCCCGCACCCCGTCCAGGTAGCTCCGGAAGCCCTGGCGCACCCCGTCCAGGTCCCCGTAGATGTCGAGATGGTCGGCCTCGAGGTTGGTGACCACCGTCACCGACGGACGCAGGTGCAGGAAGGAGCGGTCGTACTCGTCGGCCTCGACCACGAAGAGCTCGTCGGAACCGGGGCGCAGGTGGCTGCGCCAGGCCGGCACCTCGCCCCCCACGAAGCCCGTGGGATTGCGACCGGCCGCCACCAGGACCGAGGTGAGCATGGCGGTCGTGGTGGTCTTTCCGTGGGTGCCGGCCACCGCGGCCAGGGTACCGACATTGACCCAGCCCCCGAGCGCCTCGGCTCGCTTCAGGACCGGCAGTCCCCGCTCCCGGGCGGCCTGCAGCTCGGGATGGTCCGCGGGGAGTGCGGCCGACGCGATGACCGCGGTCACTCCGTCGACATGACTCGGGTCATGGCCGCGCTGGATCCGCACTCCGAGCCGCTCGAGCGCCCGGACCCCGGCGCCCGGGTTCAGGTCGCAGCCCGTCACGCGTCCACCGGACCGCACCACCGCCTCGGCCAGGGCGCACATCCCGGCGCCCCCGACCCCCGCGAAGTGGATGGGACCGTCGTCGAGGAGAGGACGGATCGAGCGGGGCGCATCGGGCGCATGACGCGTGTGGGACGGATGGGGCGTGGTGCTCATGCGTCCCTCCCCTGGGCTTCCCGGAGGATGGGCGGGGGAAGGAGGGCGTCGAGCCGGCGCGCCATCTGGTGCGCGGCGTCGGGCCGGCCGCGTTCGCGGGCGGCACGGGCCATCGAGTGGCGGCCGGGCTCGTCGTCGAGCAGCTGCTTCAGCTCGCGGTGGAGGCGCGCGCCGTCGAGTCCCTCCTGCACCAGGCAGCGGGCGGCTCCCGCCCCTTCGAGCGCACGGGCGTTTCGGGTCTGGTGATCCGCGGCCGCGCTCGGGAGGGGCACGAGGAGCGAGGGGAGCCCCCACGCCAGGAACTCCGAGGTCGCCATGGCCCCGGCCCGGCTCACCGCCAGGTCGGCCAGGCCCAGCGCCAGGGGCATCGCCTCGAGGTATCCGACCGCCCGGACCCATTCGGGCCGGCCGATCCGGTCGAGCGCCTGCGCGACGCCTTCGAGGTGCGTGGGGCCGGTCGCCCACAGGAGTTGCGCGGGAGCGAGGGGCGCGAGGGCGCCCGACTCCACCCCGGCCACCAGCTCCTGCAGCGCCTCGTTCAGGGGGAGCGCTCCCTGGCTGCCCCCCACGGCCAGGATCACCGGGCGGTCCGGATCCAGGTCGAAGTGCGCGGCGGCCCGGGCCCGGTCCACGGCCTCGGGTGGGCGCACGGGGTTGCCGGTGACCCGGGTCGCCGCCCGCCCCGATCGGGGCAGCTTCTCGGCCGCCTCGGGGAAGGCCAGGTGGGTCTCGGCCGCCCAGCGCGAGAGGACCCGGGTGGTGATCCCCGGCTCGGCGTTCTGCTCCTGCAGCACCAGGCGCACACCGAGGAGCGCCGCCATGAGCCCGGCGGGCCCTCCGGCGTAGCCCCCCGTGACCACCACCAGGGGTGGACGCAGGCGGTGCAGGAGCCCCGCGACCCCGATCAGCCCGAGGATCAGGACCCGGAGCACGCGGAGGTTCGCGAGGATCGCGCCCCTCCGGAAGCCCTCCACGGGAAGCAGGAGGTGTTCGAGTCCGCGCTGGGGGAGCACCCGCGCCTCGATGCCCCGCTCGGCCCCGACGAAGATGGGACGGACGCCGGGGCGGATCCGGGTGAGAGCTTCGGCCAGGGCGAGCGCCGGGTAGAGGTGGCCTCCGGTGCCCCCACCCGAGAAGATCACCGCCATGCGCGATGGGTCGGGCGCGAGCCTCCCCTCGGGGGAGCCGGAACGGGACTCGACGCGGCTATGCATGATGCGCCCTCGCGGCCGGATCGCCCCGGGCGACCGAGAGGAGGATCCCGATCCCGATCAGGGTGACGAGCAGGAAGGACCGGCCGTACGAGACCAGGGGAAGGGGGAGCCCCGTCGGGGGCACGACCCCCAGCCCCACCGCCATGTGCAGGGTGGCGTGCAGGGCGATCAGGTTCGTGAAGCCGATCGCGAGGAGCTGCCCGAAGAGATCCGGGGCGTGCCGGGCAATCCGGAATCCGACCACGATGATCGTCAGGAAGAGCACGATCAGGATCCCGACCCCGAGCAGCCCCCACTCCTCGCCGATCATCGAGAAGATGAAGTCGTTGTGGGGCTCGGGAAGGAAACCGAACTTCTGGCGGCCCTCTCCGAAGCCGACCCCGGTGGCGCCCCCCGAGCCGAGGGCGATGAGCGACTGCCGGAGCTGGTAGCCCGAGGCCCCCGCGTAGAGCTCGAGGTCGCCGAAGCCCTGGAGCCGCTCCGCGCGAAAGCCGGTACGCAGCTGCAGCCAGGCGATCGGGGCCAGCAGGAGGCCGAGAAAGGCGAAGTGGCCGATCCGGGCCCCGGCGGCGAAGAGGGTGAGCCCCCCCAGGAGTCCCACCACGAAGGCCGTCGAGAGGTCCGGCTGCAGGAGGATCGGAACCAGGAGGAGTCCCCACACCACGAGGAAGGGGACCATGCCCCGCGAGAGGCTCCGGAAGTGCTCCTGCTTCTTGACCGCCATGTGGGCGGTCCAGACGAGGATCGCGACCTTGGCGAACTCCGACGGCTGCAGGGCGATCCCCAGGGTGAGCCAGCGGCGCGCACCATTGATCTCGGGCGCGATCGCGGTGGTCCACGGGAGGATCAGCAGGATCAGGAGGGCCCAGACGCCGATCACCATCGGCCAGGCGAGGGTGCGCCATGCGGTGTAGGGAATGCGCCAGCAGGCCACCAGGAGGAGGAGCCCCCCCACCGCGCCCGCCGCCTGGCGCAGGACGTAGTAGGAGTCGGGCAGCGACTGCCGCTGCGCCAGGAAGGCCGACGCCGAGTACAGGTTCACCAGCCCGAAGGAGAGCAGGAGGAGGGTCGTGAGGACCAGGACGGTGGGCTCCCACCCCATCCCCAGCCCGCTGTCGGGCAGCCCCGGCCGGCTGCGGGGGGCCACATCGGTGCGAACCGGGCTCATGGGGCGCCCCCCGCCCGTCGGGCCAGCTCGACGAAGCGACGGCCGCGCGCCTCGTAGTTCTCGAAGAGGTCGAAGGAGGAGCAGGCGGGCGAGAGGAGGAGCAGGTCGCCGGCCACGCAGGCACCCCGGGCCGTCTCGACCGCCTCGTCGAAGCCGCGGTCCTCGCGCACGATGGGGCACGGCGGCTCCCCGCCGGTCGGGGCCGCCAGCTCCGCCTCGAGGCGCAGGCGGGCCTCGCCGTAGAGGACCGCCGCACGGGTGGCACGCGCCAGCGCCCGTCGGAGCGGGGTGAAGTCCTCGCCCTTGTCCTTGCCGCCCAGGAGGGCCACGATCGGCCGATCCAGGCTCTCGAGGGCGGCCCCGGTCGCCTCGACGTTCGTGGCCTTCGAGTCGTTGACCCAGAGCACGCCGTCGACCTCGCCCACCGGCTGCATGCGGTGCGGAAGGGGGCGAAAGGACGCGAGGCCCTCGCGGATCCCCGCGAGCGAGGCCCCGGCCAGCCGGGCGGTGACTGCGGCCATCAGTGCGTTCAGGACGTTGTGCCGACCCAGGATCCCAAGCTCGTCCACCGCGAGCAGGGGCTCGGGGTACCCCGCCTCGAGCTCGAGGGTGAGGACCCCGTCCTCGACCCGGCCGGCGGGAGGGGCGTCATTTATGATGAATTCATCATAATCCCCCCCGTCGTTATGCGAATTCGCATAACGGACGAGGTGCCGGGTCCCGGGGGCGTCTCCGGCGAGCGCCGGGACCGCCGGGTTCTCGGCGTTCAGCACCCACTGGCTCTCGGGCCGTGCGTTCCCGAAGAGCCGGGCCTTGTCGGCGTAGTAGGCCTCGACCGAATCGTAGTGGTCCAGGTGGTCCGGGGCGAGCGAGGTGACCACCCCGATCTCGGGAGCGAAGTCACGAGTCCCCGCGAGCTGATACGAGCTCATCTCGAGGACGAGCCAGTCGGGGGTCGGAGTGTCGAGGAGCGCCTGCGATGCCGCGGGAGCCAGCCCACCCCCGACATTTCCTCCCAGTACCGCATCGACCCCCCCGGCCTTCAGGAGGTGTGCGACGAGGGCCGCGGTCGTGGTCTTGCCATTGGTTCCGGTGATCGCGATCAGTGCACCCGTGTGGAACCGTAGGGCAAACTCGGGTTCCCCGATCCAGTCGATCCCGCGCGAGGCGAGCTCGACGAACACCGGAGCGTGCGGCGGGATTCCGGGGGAGACCACGACGTGGGTCGAGGCCGCGATTCGCTCCAGGTCGTGCCGGCCCAGCTCGACCCGGGCTCCCAGCTCTCGTAGCTCCTGGGCTGCAGTCTCAAGGTGGGCGTCGGTACGTAGATCCGAGACATAGACGGATTCTCCATGGGCCAGGGCGAGGCGAGCGGCGGCGCGACCGCTGGCACCCAGGCCGATGATGGACACCGCTGGAGCGGGCGTCCGGGGGTCGAGATCGGGGGAGGCGCCTCCTCCCCGCACGGGCGCGCTCATCGGATCTTCAGGGTACTGAAGGCGAGGAGCGCGCAGAGGATGCCCAGGATCCAGAACCGCACCACGACCTTGGTCTCCCGCCACCCCTTCTTCTCGAAGTGGTGATGCAGGGGAGCCATCAGGAGGAGGCGGGCGCCCTCCCCCCGGGTGCGGCGGGTGTACTTGAACCAGCCGACCTGGGCCATCACCGAGACGGCTTCGGCCACGAAGACCGCACCCACGATGAGGAGCAGGAACTCGGCCTTCAGGAGGATCGCCATGACGGCCAGCGCCCCCCCGATCGCGAGCGAGCCGGTGTCGCCCATGAAGACTTCGGCCGGATGGGCGTTGTACCAGAGAAAGCCCATGGCCCCGCCCCCGAGGGCGGCGGCGAAGATCGCGAGCTCACCGGCCCCGGGAAGGTAGAAGAGGCCCAGGTAGGCCGAGGTGTCGACCCGGCCGATCAGGTAGGCGAAGACCCCGAAGGTGATGAAGGCGATCGCCCCGAGTCCGGCGGCGAGGCCGTCGAGCCCGTCGGTCAGGTTCACCGCGTTCGACGAGCCCGAGACGACGAGGGCCACGAAGGCGATGTAGGCCGGGGGCCAGAAGGCGGCGACCCAGCCCTCGAAGAAGGGGACCATCGTCCAGGTGCCGGGCACCGGATGGATCGGCACCATCAGGAGGAAGACGCCGAGGGCGAGCCCGAAGGAGAGCTGGCCCAGCATCTTGTATCGGGCGATGAGCCCCTTCGACCGGTTCTGGACGACCTTCAGGTAGTCGTCCATGAACCCGATCGCGCCCATCCAGAGGAGGGCGAGGAGGGTGAGGACCACGTACCAGTTGGTGAGCTGGGCCCAGAGGAGCGTCGAGATCGCGGTGGCCAGGACGATGAGGACCCCGCCCATCGTGGGGGTCCCCGCCTTCTGGAGGTGCGTCTGGGGCCCCTCGGTCCGGACCACCTGACCCACGCGGAGATGCTTCAGCCACCGGATCGTGGCGGGCCCCGCGGCCAGTGCGATGAGCAGCGCGGTCACCCCCGCCCCCGCCGACCGGAAGGTCAGGTAGTTGAAGAGGTTGAAGACGATGTGGAGGTCGGAGAGCCCGGGGAGGAAATGGTAGAACATCAGCCCTCCCCGCCGGGGGTGGGTGCGGCGTCCGGAGGGGCGGCGCCCCCGAAGGCCTCCTCGAGATGGGGCACGACCTGCTCGAGCTCGACCCCTCGGGATCCCTTCAGGAGGATGGTCTCGGTTCCCGACAGGTGCGGCCGCACGACCTGGAAGGCCTCGTCGGCATCGTCGGCCACGAGGAGCGTCGGGGAGTCGGAGGCCGGGTCGAGACGCTCGGCGGCCCGCGCGAAGTCCCCGACGGCGACCACGAGGTCCAGGCGCGCCCCGAGCGCTTCGGCCAGGAGCTCGTCGTGGAGGGGCTCGGCGCGATCTCCCAGCTCGAGCATGCTCCCCAGGATCGCGACCCGAGGGCCCGACGAGGGGCGCTGAACCAGGAGGTCGAGGGCGGCGCGGGTGGACTGGGGGTTGGCGTTGTAGCAGTCCAGGATCAGGGTGAGGCCCCCGACCGTGCGCGCCTCGCCGCGCAGCCCCGAGGGACGGATCCCCTCGAGGGTCCGGAGGGCCTCGGCGAAGGGCACCCCCAGTCGCTCCGCGGCGGCCAGGGCGAGCAGGGTGTTTCGCGCCCCGTGGCGCCCCGGCATGCGGCACTCGATCTCGCCGTCGGGGAGGCGGACCCTCCAGCGCCCCTCGGCGTCGGCGTCGACGAGCTCCCCGCGCCAGCGCTCGTCGGCCCGCGGGGACAGTCCGGTCACCGTCACGTCGCCGTGCAACTCCCGCACACGCGCCGGGAGATCGGGGGGCTCGTCGCCGACCACGATCCATCCGTCGGCAGGGACTCCGCGTATCAGGGCGAGCTTCTCGTCGTACACCCCCTCGAGCGATCCCAGCCGCTCCAGGTGGGCCTCGCTGACCGTGGTCAGGAGGGCGGCGTCGGGCTCGGCGATCGCGGTCAGGGTGCCGATCTCGCCCGGCTCGTTCGTGCCCAGCTCCACGACCACCACCTCGGTGTCGACCGGGGTCGCCAGGAGGGTCAGGGGGAGGCCGATCCGGTTGTTCAGGTTCGCGGGGGTCAGGTGCAGCCGGAAGGAGCTCCGCAGCGCCGCTCCCAGGAGCTCCTTGACCGTGGTCTTCCCCGAGGAGCCGGTGATCGCCACGACGCGCGCCGGGAAGGTACGGCGGCGGTGCCGGGCCAGCGCGCCGAGCGCGGTGAGGGTGTCGTCGACCGGGTAGAGGGTCAGAAGCCCCTCGGAGGGGGCGCTGCGATGCACGATCGCCGCCGCCGCGCCCCGGGCCGCAGCCTCGGAGAGGAAGTCGTGGCCGTCGAAGTTGGGGCCTTCGAGCGCCACGAACAGATCGCCCTCGCGAAGGGTGCGGGTGTCGGTGGTGACCCGGGGGAAGTGGAGCTCTTCGGCGCCCGGGCGCGGGCCGAGCCCGAGCGCCTCGCGGACCTCGGCATCGGACCAGGGGGCCGGAGCGCGGGAGTCCTGGCCCCGGGTCATGCGGCCCCCAGTCGATCCACGGCTTCGCGCACGATTTCCCGCTCGTCGAAGGGCCGCCGCTCGGTCCCGACGACCTGGTAGCGCTCGTGGCCCTTTCCGGCCAGGAGGATCACATCGCCCGGGCGGGCCTCGCGGAGCGCCGCCTCGATCGCCTCCCGACGATCGACGATGCGACGAAAGGGCTCCGACACCCCGGCCACGATCTGGTCGACGATCGCCTCGGGGTCCTCGGTGCGGGGGTTGTCCGAAGTCACGATCGGAAGGTCGGCGCCATTCGAGGCGGCCCGCCCCATTTCGGGGCGCTTCTCGCGGTCGCGGTCCCCTCCCGCACCGAAGACCACGATCAGGCGACCCCGGTAGAGGGGTCGGAGCGTCTCGAGGGCCCGAGCCAGCGCATCGGGGGTGTGGGCGTAGTCGAGGACCACGGGGACCGGTCGGTGCGCGATCAGCTCCAGCCGGCCCGGGGGAGAGGGCACCTCGCGCAGCCGCTCGGCGATCTCGGCCAGCGAGAGTCCGGCGGCGCGTGCCACCCCTGCCGCGCACAGGGCGTTCTCGACGTTGAAGCGCCCCAGCAGCGGAAGCGTCACCGTGACCGAGTCGCCCGACTCGGTGAGCAGGAAGCGGCTTCCGGTGCCGGAGAGGAGGAGCCCCTGGGCCACCAGGTCGGGAAGGATCTCTCCCTCGGGCCACTTGGGCTCGGGATGCGTCGACGCGTCGATGTAGACCCGACGCAGCCGGGCGGCCCGGGGCAGCAGGTCGGACCACGACGGGTCTCCGGCGTGCACCACCGCGGTGCCGTCATCGGCCAACAGTTCGAAGAGGCGCAGCTTCGCCTCGCGATAGGCCTCGAAGGTCCCGTGGTAGTCGAGGTGATCCCGGGTGAGGTTCGTAAAGACGGCTACATCGGGCCGGATCCCGTCGAGGCGATGCTGGTCGAGGGCGTGCGAAGAGGCCTCCATCGTCACCCTCCGCACCCCCTCGGCCGCGAGCTGCTGGAAGAGGCGGGCCAGCTCGACGGGGCCCGGGGTGGTGAGCCCGCCCTGGCCTTCGCGCACCTCGCCGTCGGCCCCCACGAGCCCCAGTGTGCCCAGCGCTACCGAGGGCTCGTCGGCACCGAGCAGATACCGCGTCAGGAGCGCGGTCGTGGTCTTTCCATTCGTGCCGGTGATCGCGGTCAGGAGGAATCCGGAGCCGGGCGCCCCGAGGATCTCCATCGCCACGATTGCCGCGGCGCGACGACCGTTCGACACCCGAATCTGGGGGAGGGCCGCCCCATCCACCACACGCTCCACCACCGCTGCGGCCGCCCCCCCGTCTTCGGCTGCGCGCACGAAGTCGTGCGCGTCCATCTCCGTTCCCTTCCACGCCAGAAAGAGATCTCCCGGCCTGACGCTCCTCGAATCCTGCGACACGCCCGAAATGGCGACGTCCTCGGGGCCGTGGAGCTCGATCAGGAGCTCGTGGCGCCGGAGGACATCGAGAACCCGTCCCAGCGAGATCGCGGCGGCCGCCATCATGGGCCCCCGGCGACGAGTCGGCCGCCGCCGGGCGGGCTCGCGGAGCCGGGCCGTGCCACGATCGTGACCGTGTCTCCCGGCTGGAGGGGCAGGCCCGCGGCGGGAAGCGTCGACCGGATCTCTCCGGAGCCTTCCCAGCGGATCGAGACGCCCAGCGCGTGGAGGCGGCGGGCAGCGGTCCGGGCGGGAAGTCCCCGCAGGTCGGGCATCGCCATGGCGCTCCCCTGCCCTCCGGTCGAGAGGGTCGACCGAATCGGCGGGTCGTCGGTTGCTCCCGACGACGCGAAGAGTAGGGGCCCGTAGGTCTCCTCTCTCCCCTCCGGATCCTCTTCCGACCGCGCCAGCTCCTGCGAGCGGGCGATCGCGGCCAGGGCGTTGCGATCGAGCGGAGGGTGACGGGCGGCGAGCACGGCCTCCATGGTCGCGCGGGTCACGGGCGCGGCCGTCACCCCGCCGTAGTACTCCCCGCGTGGCCGGTCCAGCCGAACGAAGACGACCAGCTGCGGGTCCTCGGCCGGAAAGAAGCCGACGAAGCTGGCATGGTAGGCGCCGACCTCGTAGCTCCCCCCCTCTCCCGTCGCCCGGGCCGTCCCGCTCTTGCCCGCGACGGCGAAGGTCTGCAGGCGGGCGCGACTCCCGGTCCCGTCTTCGACCGCCTCGACGAGCGCCTGGTTCACTTCCGCTGCGATCTCTTCACGCACCACCTGGCGCACGACCCTCGGCTCGAAGCGCTCGATGACCCGTCCATCGGGGGCGCGGAGCTCCCGGACCAGGCGGGGCTCCATGAGCCGGCCCCCATTGGCCAGGGCGCCATCGGCCATGGCGAGTTGCAGGGGCGTTGTCGAGATCTCGTAGCCGATCGCTAGAGAGGCCGCGGACTGACGCGACCAGACCCTGGGGTGGTGCAGCGTTCCCGACGCCTCGCCCGGAAGGGAGATCCCCGAGGGGACGCCGAACCCGAAGTCCCGCAGCGTCTCGTACTGCTCGGCGGGCGTCAGGTGCTCGGCCACCTTGGCGAGCCCCACGTTCGACGAAACTCGAAGGGCATGCGAGATCGTGACTTCGCCGACCGCGCTCACGTCGCGAATCGTGCGCCCGTTCACCCGCCAGAATCCCAGACCGGTGTCGACGGTGTCGGCCAGCGAGATCCGCTCGCGCTCGAGGAGCCCGGCGATGGTGAAGGGCTTCAGCGTCGATCCCGGCTCCGACGGGCTGTTGATCGCGCCCAGGTGGTTGGTGGATCCGTCGCGCATCGAGACCATCGC
>SLBA01000064.1 GCA_007126575.1 Gemmatimonadota bacterium
CCCACGTCGGGGCTCCGGTTCCGCGACAGGATGCTCTTCGCGGGATCCCGCAGGTAGTCGGTGCGACGGGCCTGCGGGGCCTGATGGGCCTCTCCGGCCTCGAGCTCCAGGTGAAGACGCTCGAAGCGGTTGGGGAGATCCATCCCGGCACCCCGGCCGCGGACGATGGGTAGCTGTCGGCTCATGGACCGAAGCTACCCGGGATCCCCGCAATAGTTTCGGTTTATGTTCGGGTACCGGCCAGCGGGCGACGGGCGACCCGCGAAGGGAGGCCCAGGTCGCTCAGGATCTCGGCGGCCGCGGCCTCTCCGGTCTCGAGCCCGCCCTCCATGAAGCCCTGGGCCTCGGGCGAACAGTGCTCGCCCGCGAAGTGGAGGCGGCCGACGGGCCTCCCCTCCTCACCCCGGAACCCGGTCCACTGCCCGGTCAGGTACGAGGCGTAGCTTCCGAGGGTCCAGGGGTGGCTCGGCCAGTGGAAGCGGGCCTCGCGCATCCCGTCGCGGGTTGCCCGGATGCCGGGGTAGATCCGTTCCAGGTCGGTGACCAGGGCGGCTGCCTGCTCGGGGGCGCTGCCGCGGCCCACCGAGACGCCATGATCCCCACCCGTGAAGTTGGTGAGGATGCCGGCATCCCCATCCTGGAGCCGGCTCGTCTCCCAGGTCAGCTGAAAGGGCAGGTCGCTGAGGGTGGCGCCGTTCGAGTCGTGGTCGGTCCGCCAGACCCGATCGCTGAAGCCGACCATCAGCTTCGCATTCGTGCCGTAGCCCAGCTCCTCGATGGCGCGGCGCTTGACTGGGGGCAGCTCCAGGTCGAGCTGCACCTGCCGCAGCAGGGTGAAGGGGAGGGCCAGGATCAGGTGCCGGGCCGACGCCTCGAAGGAAGTCCCACCCCGGCGCAGCGAGGCCACGTACGCCCCATCCGACCGCATGCGCACCGCTTCGAGTCGGGTCTCGAGCTCGATCGCGTCCTCGACCCGCTCGGCGAGCGCCTGCGTGATGAGGTCGTTGCCGCCCCGCACATGGAAGCGCTCGTCGCTCTCGCCGAAGATGTGGAAGGGGCCGACGGGATCGGGCTCCGGATCGATCATCAGGAGGAAGTTGAGCGCCGACTGACGGTCGATCTCGAGCCCATACTCGGTGGTGTAGGCGACATCGAGCAGGGTGCGGATCCAGCCGGTGACCTCGGCACCGTCGAACCACTCGGCGATCGACATGCGGTCCAGGCGTTCGCCGTTGAGCGGGTCGGCCCAGGTCACGTCGCCGTCGCCGTCCAGCTCCTCCAGCGCCGCCTGGATCCGGCGGGCCACGGGGAGGAACGCCTCGACGACCTCGGCCTCGGAGTACCGCTGGCCATCGAAGA
The DNA here is from genome assembly GCA_007126575.1 of Gemmatimonadota bacterium. Classification (GTDB taxonomy): domain Bacteria; phylum Gemmatimonadota; class Gemmatimonadetes; order Longimicrobiales; family Gaopeijiaceae; genus SLBA01. The sequence continues at coordinate 1,360 of SLBA01000064.1, forward strand.
AGTAGACCTCCTCCTTCGATGGGTCGTCCTGGGCCAGGTCGTTGAACTCGATGCCGAGCTCCGCGGCCAGCGCGTGCATGTGGACGTGGTTGGTGTCGACCAGCTCACCGCCCAGCTCCGCGACCTGCCCGTCGGCGAAGTAGTTGCGCAGCGAGAGCATTCGCCCCCCGGTCCGGTTCTGCGCCTCGATGATGCGGATGGGTACCCCCGCCTGGCGCAGCCGATAGCCCGCGCTCAGCCCCGCGATCCCGGCCCCGATGATCAGGACGGGTTCGTCGGAGCGGCGTCTGAAGATGGGGGAGCACCCCTGCAGCGCCACGGTGGCGATCGCGGCGGATGAGAGCCCCACGAAGCCGCGGCGTGAGAGTGGATGCCGGGCCTTCTCGACGAGCTCGGACGGGGATTCGCTCGTGATCAGGGAGCGTTGCGCGAGCCGAAGGGCCCTGCGGACCTGGCGGAAGAGGGGCGTGCGGGCCATGGGGACTCCGGAGCCGAGCGTGGGAGGGAGACTCGGTGGACGATGCCGACAATACGCCGTGCACCCGCGCCCGGCAAGAAGTCGGAGCGGGCGGTTGCAGGATCGGTCGGATCACTCCATCGTGCGACCTGCGGATCCCGGCCCTCGCCCCTGCGCCGATCACACCCCAAGGTCTCTCCTCGCTGACCAGCGAAACGACGTAAACGGGCCCAGCCACGGACTTGGTGGCACCGGGAAAAGAGGGCGGGCTTGGCACCTTCTGGGGCGTGTTCACACCGTCGATCCTGACGACCCTCGGCGTGATCATGCACCTGAGGTTCGGGTGGGTCGTCGGAAACGTCGGCCTGATCGGGACGCTGATCGTGGTGACCCTGGCCACGAGCATCACCCGACAACACCGAGTCCTTCCAGCACTATTACAAGCGAATCCACCGCTGGAACGAGTCGATGCCCACCGTCGTGATGGTGCTCGCCTTCGAGGACGTGGCCTTCGGCGAGGTCCTGGTCCAGCAGGACGTGACGATGTTCCAGGAGAGCTGAATCAGCCTATCGGGACTCTCGATACCGGGAGGGCCGGACGCCGAAGTGCTCATGGAAGCGGTTGGAAAAGTGCGACACGCTCTTGAAGCCCACGCGATGGGCGACCCGCGATATCGAACCGGCACCCTCTTCGAGCAGCTTGGCCCCCCGCTCCAGGCGAAGACGCCGGATCAGCTCCGACGGGCTCTCGCCGGCAAGCTCCTTCAGCCGGCGGTGCAGGTGACTCCGGCTGTGCGACGAGGCGCGTGCCAGCGCCCCCACCGTGAAGCCGGGATCCGAAAGACTGGCCTCGATCACCTCCCGCACCGACGCAAGGAAGAGGAGGTCCTTGGGGGAGAGCTCCGGCGGGCGAGATGCTTTTTCGGTCGCGGGAAAGCACCGAGACTTCCGGCCCCGCCTGCGCCTCTGGGAGACAGCCCCAACGAGTCCGACCGCCGTCAGGACATAGCCGAGTAAGGGCCTCCAACGCATCGCATGCTCTCACGTCCGGTGCGAGCCACACGACCCTGGGTCCGAGATGGTACGGAGACGGGTGACCCTGTTCCGCATCATAGTGGCGGGCGAAAAGCGGGGACGCAAGCGACCCTCCGCCTGCGTCCCCACCCCGTCAATGATGCGTGTGGTTGCTCATGTCCGCGAGCACCGTCTCGCCGTCGTCGACGATCACCACCCCGATCATGCCCGCCGCGGTCTCGTTGCCATCCGCGTCGCGCGGGCCCGTGGCGTGCGAGAGGACGTGGCAGTGCCAGATCCAGGTGCCCCCGAACTGCGGGTCGAGGATCACGTCCCACGTCTCTCCCGGCGCCAGGCTCAGCGTGTTCATTTTCTGCGGAACCTCGAGGGCGAATCCGTCCTTCGCCACCACCGTGAAGAAGCCGCCGTGCAGGTGCATCGGATGGTACATTCCCCCCAGGTTCGCCATGCGGACCTTCACCCGCTCCCCCATCGTCATTTCGATCGGGTCGATCAGCGGAAACTCCTTGCCGTTGATCACGTAGCCGAGCGGGCCGTCGCCCAGGATCCAGAGCTCCTCGCGGTCCACCCGGCGCGATGCGGGCTCGTCACGCTCCTCGATCACGAACATCCCGTAGAGCCCGGCGCCTTCCTGGCTCATGGCGTTGAAGTGCGAGTGGTAGAGGCGCGTGCCGGCGGGGTTCGCATCGAACTCGTAGGTGAAGGACTCCCCGGGCTGGATCGGGTCCTGCGAGATCCCCGGGACGCCATCCATGTCGTTCGGTACGAAGAGCCCATGCCAGTGCGTGGTGTGCGGCTCGTCGAGCCGATTCTCGACGGTGATCCGCACCCGATCGCCCTCGGTCACCCGGATCACCGGACCCGGAATCATCCGGTTGTAGGCCATCGCATCGGCGAGGCTCCCCTCCTTGGTCTCCCAGCGGATCCGCTCCGCGGTCAGGTGAAAGACCTTCGCTCCATCGTCGGCCACTTCGTATTCCAGTTCCTGGAGGCCTTTCTCGCCGATCACCTCGGGGATCGCCGCAGTCGAACCGGACACGCCGCGCGTCGCCGGATCGGTGGCCTCGAAGCTTCCACCGGATACGATCAGGGTGCCCGTCATCTGGAAGCCGATGTGGGGGGTGCATACGAATTCGTAGGTGCCGTCGGGGAAGCGCTCGTCGATCTCGAGCTCGTAGATCTCGCCCTTCTTGTTCAGGTAGGGTCCGGTCCAGGCATCGCCGAGTTCGACGCCTTCGGGGGCGGTGTTGCGCACGAACTGTACGTTGTGGGGCATGTCGCCGTGCTGGACGAAGCGGACCACGTCACCCCGACGGACCTCGATCCGGTCCGAGGCGAAGCGGAAGCTGCCGTTGTCGTCCCGCATCTCCACATCGATCACGCGGCCCTCGACGGTCGCGCTCTCGCCCGAGAGCGAGCTGCAGGCGGTGACCGCCGCGAGTGCGAGGGGAAGGGTGAGAAGGCCGATCGTCCGGATCGCGGGGGAGGGAAAGTGGATGCTCATGGGATGGATCACCGTATCGGTATCGTTGCCGTTGATTGCGAACGACGAACGATACCGATGCGGCGTTTTGTCCCCTATCGGGAAAGCTCCCACGGACGCTGTGGGGAAATTCCCTACAGGGCGTCCGGGGTGCGGACCCAGAGGTCGCGCTGGGGGAACGGGATCTCGATGCCCTCCCGGCCCAGCCCCTTGTAGATCTCCATGAACAGTTCGTGCGTGACCCGCCCCCGTTCCGCTGGGTGGTCCACCCAGCAGAGGACTTCGAAGTCGAGGCTCGAGTCACCGAACCCCCGCATCCGGACCCGTGCCTCGGGGTCCTCGCAGACGGAGTCGTGTTCCCGGGCGATTCTTTCGAGGAGCTCCACGACCTGGTCGACGTCCGACCCGTAGGCGACGCCCACCTGGAGCCGGGTGCGGAACTTGATCCAGCGCCCCCCGGACTCGTTGATGATCTTGGAGTTCGCCATCTCCGAGTTGGGGACGATGATCTCGACGTCGTCGCGGGTGAGGATTCGTGTGGATCGGATTCCGACCCCCGTGACCTCTCCACGGGCTCCGTTGTCGAGGACAACGTAGTCGCCGAGCTTGTAGGGTGCGTCGGCGATGATGAAGAAGCCGGCGAAGAGGTTGGCCAGCGTGTCGCGCGCCGCGAAGCCGACCGCGATCCCGATCACCCCGGCCGAGGCCAGCCAGGCGGTCGGGTCGATATCCCAGACCATGAGCAGAGCGTAGGCGGCGATCGCCACGACCAGGATCGTGGTCACGAGGTCGAAGAGGGGGAGGGTCCGCTCCTCGATGATCGAGAAGCGGTCCCGCACACTGCCCAGGACCTTGAGGCCGTAGTTCGCCGCCCTGAGACCGGACCGCATCAACTGCAGGACCAGCAGGCTGACCAGGACGCGGACCGTGATCGAGGTTGCCGTCTCTCCGAGTGGGAGGACCTGGATGGCGGCGACGAGGGAGAGGTAGGCGAGGACGAGAGCGGTGACCGACGCGGCCAGCCGGAGGATGCTCTCGCTCAGGTCCGTCTTCGTTCGGGCGGTGATCTTGAGTCCCCAGAAGAGGATGAACCCGCGGGCCAGGAAGGCGAGTCCGATTCCGAGGATGACGATCGTGAGGGCGAGCAGGAGGGGGTAGCTCGCGAGCAGGGTCCAGGCACCTTCGAGCCACGCTGGAAGCCAGTCGGGTGGGGAGGGGTCATCCGGAAGGGTGCCGTTCATGTGGAATCCTGTTCTGGGAAGCGGGGCCCGGGTGCTCGACCCGAAACTGGGCCGCGGCTTCGTCGGGCACAAGGTCGGTGAGCGCTCGCCGGATGCCGCCGACCTTCTTAGGTTGCCGGGGTCGGGAGACCTTCGTCACACAAACAGATACAGGAAGGAGCGGACCACACTTGAGTGCACCGGAAGGACAAGAGGAACTCAGACGGGAGTTGGGCTTCTGGGATGCCCTGACCATCGGAGCCGGCACCATGATCGGTGCCGGAATCTTTCTTCTGGCCGGGGTGGCGCTGGAGTTGACGGGGCCGGCCGCGGTCTTCTCGTACCTGGGCGCGGGGGTCGTCTGCATGATCACTGCGGCGAGCGCGGCCGAGATGGCGACGGGCATGCCCACCTCCGGCGGCGACTACTACTTCGTCTCGCGCTCGATGGGGCCCGCCCTGGGGGCGATCTCGGGGATCGGGATCTGGCTGAGCCTGACCTTCGCCATCGCCTTCTATCTGTTCGGGATGGGCGAGTACATGTCCCGATTCCTCCCGCTGACCCCCTTCTGGGGGGCGATGATCGGGGGGGTGCTGCTCACCGCGCTGAATGTGTTCGGGGCACGGGAGTCGGGGCGCACGCAGTTCTTCGTGGTGATGGTCCTGTTGGGGATTCTCGGAGTGTTTGCGGTCTACGGTGCGGTGCGGCTGGAGCCGGGCAACCTGATCCCCTTCTTTCCGATGGGGGCCGGCCCGATCCTGCCCACGACGGCGTTGGTCTTCGTGTCGTTCCTGGGCTTCGTGAAGATCGCGGCGGTGGCCGAAGAGATTAAGGAGCCCGAAAAGAACCTCCCCAGGGCGCTGATCGGATCGGTCGCGGTCGTCACCCTGCTCTACGTGATGATCCTGATGGTGATCGGAGGAATGTTTCCACAGGATCGGATCATCGAGGTGGCCGACCCGCTCGTCGAAGCGGCCCGAATCCTCTTCGGACCGGCGGGCGCCGCAATGATCGTCTTTGCCGGGCTCCTGGCGACCCTTTCGTCGGCAAACGCCAGTATCCTGTCGTCGTCGCGCATCAACCTGGCAATGGCCAGGGATCGGATGGTCCCCAACTGGCTCGCCGCGGTGCACGACCGCTTCATGACGCCGCATCGCGCGATACTGTTGACGGGGGGGCTCGCGCTGGCCTTTCTCCTGATCGACAGTCTCGAGGACCTGGCCAAGATCGCGAGCTCCCTGCAGCTCTACAGCTATGCCGCCCTGAACATCGGGTGCGTCATGCTGCGCACCTCGGCTCCCGACTGGTACCGACCCACCTTCCGGACCCCGGGGAGTCCCTTGCTTCAACTGTTCGCGGCGGCCGCCTGTATCGCGATCATCGGGGTGTCGGGGCCCTTCGCGCAGATCGCCGTGGGGATCCTGATCGTGGTCAGCCTGGCCTGGTACTTCACCTGGGGACGGAGCCGGGTCGAGATCGAGCACGGGGTGTCGAAGCTTCGGATACGGATCGCCGAGGTGGGGATGCTGGCCTTCTTCCAGACGCCGGCCCAGTACTCGGTTCCGGGCAAGGGGGAGTCGGTGGACCAGATTCCCCTGCGTCCGGTCGGGCCCGAGCCCCCGCGCACGGTCCTGGTGGCGCTGGCCAACCCGGCCCACGGGGCGCACCTGATGCACGTGGGTCGGCTGCTCGCGGCGGGGGCCGAGGATGGGGGCACGGTCCACGGGATCCACTTCGTGCGGGTGCCCATGCAGACCCCGCTCCGCGAGGCCCGCAGGCAGCTCGAGCAGCCCGACCGCAAGGAGCGCGAGATTCTTCAGGGCCTGACCGCGCACGAGCAGCTGGTGCGGGTCGAGGAGCCCGAAGACGCGCTGGGCCGAGCGCGCCTCCCGGTCGAACAGACCTCGGTGGACGCCTCGATCGAGCCGGCGCACGACATTGTCGGATCGATCGTCAGCGAGACCTCCCGGCGTGGGGCCGACCTGCTGCTCATGGGGTGGGAACGGGGCCTGTCGATCGGACGGATCTACCAGAGCCCGGTGAAGGGCCTGATGCGTGAAGCGCCGGCCGATCTGGCCGTGCTGAAGGATCGCGGGATGGGCCGGATTCGCTCGATCC
>SLBA01000047.1 GCA_007126575.1 Gemmatimonadota bacterium
GATCCACCCACCGACGCGGCGGTCCGGTCCACCCTTCGGATCCTGGTCGAGAAGGGGCACCTGCAGCACGAGTACGACGGCCCCCGCTACGTCTACTCACCGACCGTACCGGCCCGGGCCGCTCGCCGCTCCGCCCTGGAGCGCGTGGTCCAGACCTTCTTCGACGACTCCACCGAGGGGGTGATGGCCGCACTCCTCGAATCGCGGGGTCCCCTGACCGAAGCCGAGCGGACGCGCCTGAAGGCCATGATCGACCACGCCGCCGCCGAGGGCCGGTAGAATGCCCGGCCTCGATGTCGCCGCCGACCGCGTCCTGATCGAAGGAGCCCTCCTCCTGGCGAAGGCGACCCTCGTGATGGTCGGGGCACTCGCGATCTCGCGCACCCTCCTCCGCCGGGACCCCGCCGCCCGCCACGTCCTCTGGACCGGTACCATGCTGGTGCTCCTCCTCCTTCCGATCCTCTCGGTTGCCGGCACCCCGGGGATGGCGGTGCCGATCCGCCTGCTTTCGGCGTCGGCTGGCGAAGGTGTCGGGGAGGCCGTTCTTGCGCCCCCCTCGCTCGCGGAGACGTCCTCGGACCTCCCCTTCGCGGATCCCATGTCGCCGCTTCGGTTCCCGGGAGCCTCCCCCGGGGAGTTCGACACGGCGCCCTCCATGGCCGCCGCGGCCCCCACAAGCGCTCAGGGCATGGAGGCCGACCCGGTCGAGGAGCGAGCCTCCGATGCCCCGTCGGCCTCCGGCTCATGGACCGAGAGGGTCGCGTCGGGACTCGGGCTTCTCTGGGGTGCCGGCGCGGCGATCCTGCTCATCGGCCTGATGGTCGGGATCGGCCGGGCCCGACGCCTGATCCGTGGCGCCCGTCCGGTCTCGGGTCGCGAATGGGAGCTGCAGGCACGATCGATGGCCCGTCGGGTCGGGCTCCGACGCCCGGTGCCCCTCCGGATCGCGCAGCGCCTCGGATCCCCCATGGCGGGGGGAGTCGTCCACCCGGTGGTCCTCCTGCCCCCCGAGGCCGAAGGGTGGACGGGAGATCGGCGAGAGGTCGTCCTCCTTCATGAGCTCGTCCATGTGCGGCGGCGCGATCCCCTGCGCCAAATCCTCGATCGGCTCGTGGTGGCCCTCTACTGGTTCCACCCCCTGGTCCGTCAGGCCGCACGGGAGGCCGCATCTGCCCGCGAAGAGGCGTGCGACCGCCGCGTCGTGGAGCTGGGGGCCGGACCCTCACGGTACGCATCGCACCTGGTGGAGCTCACCGACCGTCCGTTGCGGGCGCCGGTGGGCCTCACCGGCTTTCACCACCCGAACCTGGAAGAACGAATCATGTCAATCCTTGCCCCCGCACACTCCTCGCGCCGAGGGGCCTCCCTCACGAGCGCCGTTCTCGCCCTGGCCTGGTTCGGGGTGGTGGTGGTCGCGACGCCGGTGGCCTCGCAGACCCCGCCGCCGGTGCCTCCCGCCCCGAGCCAGGCAGTGCCCCCGGTCCAGGCGGAGTCCCCCACCCCTCCGACTCCTCCTGTGGCCGCGGTGGACGCACCTGCCGCCCCGAGCCCTCTGGAGCCCCCCGCACAGCCGACGACGCCCCCCGAGGCCCCCGATCCGGCTCCGCCGACCTCACCCGCCCAAGGCCCCGATCCGGTACTCCCCACCTCACCGGCGGCTCCTCCGCCCCCAGCACCGGGCGGCGCCCTCGACGTCCTGACGTGCGAGCTACCGGGAATGGTCCGCGCAGAAGGCGTTCGACACTTCCTTCAGGAAGGCGAGGACGACGGAGGAGTGACGGCGTTTCGGCACGCCAGCCTCGAAGGGTACAACGTCTGCCTCCTCACCTTTGGCACGGTTCGGCTCACCGATTCGGGGATCCGACCCAGCTCGATGGCGCCCGGTACCTCGGTGGAGCTCGTGGTCGCCTCGGCGGAGGGAAGCCAGCGGCTTCGCATTCGGGCCGACGACAGCGGGGAACTCCACGAGGAGTGGTTCGTGAACGAGGGCGAGAGAGCCCTTGGCCCGCAGGTCGAGGCGTGGCGGGACGCGCTCCTGGGCTATCTCGGTGCCACGAACGAGAGAGGCCGCATCCTCGGTGCGGCCGCACAGCTCCGGGGCGAGATCGCCCGGATGAATGGCGAGCGGGCGCGGCTCAGGGGCGAGATTGCCCGGGCCCAGGGCGAGGTCGCCCGACGGGCCGGCGAGGCCGCGAGACTCCGCGGCCAGGAGGCGCGCCTGCGGGGTGAGATCGCCCGCCTGAATGGTGAGACTGCGAGACTCCGCGGCCAGCTCTACCGGATCGACGACCCGGAGGAGCGCCAGGCCCTCGAGGCGCGAATCCAGACGCATACCGCTGACGTAGAGATACGTGCGGCCGAGATCGAAACCGAGATCGAGGCCCTCGACACCCCGACCCGTCTTGCACAGATGGAAGAGGAGATCGAACGCATGAGAGCGGAAACGGACCGCGAAGCGGACGCCGTTCGCAGCCGGATCGACGCGCTGACCGAGGAGCACGAAGCCCGTACCCGCGAGATCGAGGCGGAGATCGAGGCCCTCGACGTAGAGGCCCGGGTGGCCAAGATCGATGCACGGCTCCCGGAGCTCCGGGCCCGGGCCATCGCCGCCATCGAGGCGATCGGCTTCGACGGCTCCGGGGCCCCATGACGGTAGCCCCCGTGCCCGGAGGTCGCCGAAGCGTGGTGCTCATCCTCGTCGTGGGGATTTTGGCGGCGGGGTGTGAAGCCGGTGAGTCGGACGGCCCCCTGTACACCTCCGCGGACAGCGCCGGGGTGCTGGTGGTGGAGAGCCGCGCCCCGCAGTGGGGAGAGACCCGGGGGTGGAGCGTGGAGGCGGAGCCCAGCCTCGTCATCGGGGCCGAGAGCGGAGCCCCGGAGATCCTCTTTTCCCGGGTGGCCGGAGCCGTCCGGCTCGAGGACGGGCGAATCGTGGTGGCCGACGGCCAGACCAACGAGCTGCGATGGTTCGGTCCCGATGGGAGCTACCTTCGCACGGCGGGCGGCCCCGGCGAGGGACCCGGCGAGTTCCAGTATCTGCGGGCACTGCACCGCTGTGCTCCGGATGTGCTTCACGCCTTCGACCTGAACTGGCAGGCGCGACTCTACTCGCTCGAGGGCGAGTTCCTCCGCTCCTACCGGATCACCGAGCCCGGACGGGAGCGCGGCCCCTATTCGCTGGGGTGCTACCCGGGCGGACCGATCGCAATCACGGGGTGGGACGACGGGCTGGACCGGACCGGGGGAGGGCCCCCCTGGCCCATGGGCTTCTACGCGCAGGAGGCACCGGCGTGGATCCTGAACCTCGAGGGCGCCCCCATCGCCGAGCTCGGGACCTTCGTGACGAGCGAGCGGATCGGGTCGCCCGGGGGCTCCGGGCCCCACCCCTTCGGCCGCGCCGCCGCCGTCGCGTCCGGACCTGACGGGGTGGCCATCGCCCGGGGGCACCGAATGGAGGCGGAGCGCTACGATGCCTCCGGACGACTCGTGCAGCTCTTCCGGGGTCCGGACCCGAGGCTGGAGCTTAGGTCCGAGGATGTCGCCACCTGGCGCGAAACCGCGCTCGAGGACGTCCCCCCCGAGTTGATGGCGATGCGGCGCAGGGAGATGCAGGAGATGCCGATGCCCGACTCCATTCCCGCAGTCGACCGGATCCTGGTCGACGTGCACGGGCACCTCTGGCTCCGCTACTTTCGTATCCCGCGGAGCACGGGCCCCGAGCAGTGGGCGGTGTTCGCGCCGGAGGGGATATGGCTCGGGAGACTCGAGACCCCCGAATCGATGGAAATCCTGGACATCGGAGACGATCATGTCCTCGGATTGCACCGCGACCCGCTCGGAGTCGAACGGGTCCGACTTCACCGCCTTGATCGGAACTGACCATGCACAGACGACCCCTTGCCCTGCTACTCGCCGGCCTCGTCCTGATGCTCGCTCCCGGCTGTGATACCGACGATGCCGGAATGGCCTCGGTCCAGGTGGACACCCTCGCCTCGGGAGCCATACAGGTGACCAGCCCCCGCGAGGGCATCCTCCCCCCGGGCGATCGGTGGGAGCTCGAAGAGGAGCTCCGCATCGGGACCGCCACCGGCGAGGGCCCCGAGCTCTTCGGGCAGGTCCAGGGGCTGGTGGCCGACGACGAGGGGCGGATCCTGGTGCTCGACTCCCAGGCCCGCGAGATCCGGATCTTCGACGCCGACGGCGCGCACCTGCGCACGGTGGGCCGGCAAGGCGGCGGGCCCGGAGAGTTCGCAAATGCCAACGGCCTGGCGATCCACCCGGAAGACGGGAGCGTGTGGGTCGTGGATCCGGGGAACGGTCGGTACTCGGTCTTCGAGTCGAACGGGGACTTCCGCACCACCCACCCTCGGCCGATCGGCTACTTCGCCATCCCGTGGCCCGGCGGATTCGACCACGACGGTCACCTCCACGACGTCGTCCCCGGGGGACTGGTCCGGTTGGATGACGAAGGGGTGGCGGTGGACACCATCGCCCTCCCCGAAGACGACACGCCGCGCATCCGGGTGACTGCCGGAGACGGGTCCGGGATCATGACCATGTCTCCGCCCTTCGGCCCACGCATGCACTGGTACTTCGATCCCCGGGGGATGGTCTGGACCGCGGTGAGCGATGCCTACCACTTCACGGCTCGGGACGCGGACGGAGAGGTCAGGCGCGTGGTCCGGCGCCCCCACGACCCGGTCCCCGTGAGTCGAGCCGAGGGCGACTCGGTGGTCCAGGCCATGAGGCAGCAGATCGCACAGTTCAGCGAGAGGTCGCCCCAGGTGGAGGGCAACATGAACCCGCCCTCGCACCGCCCCGCCTTCAGCACCTTCGTGGTCGATGACCAGGGGCGCCTCTGGGTGGAGCCCAGCCGGGCGCCCGACGCCCCCCGGGAGCTACACGTGTTCGATCCGGAGGGACGGTTCCTGGGACCGGTCGCGGTCGACCCGGGGCTCCGGATCTCCTACCCCCGCATCCACTTTCGCGGGGACCACCTGTACGCCGTGGTCACCGACGACCTGGGCACGCCCTACGTGGTGCGCTACCGCATCCACCGCCCCTGATCGAGGGCTGCTCCGACTCGGCAATCCGAACGATGGCGCGCGGCGCCTTCCGAACGCCCGCCGTGGCACGAACCCTACAGGCAAGCTGAGTTCCTGGACGCCTGGTGGATTGGGGGCAATATTTGTCACGAATCCTTCAGGCGCTCCGAGAGGGCCCACGTCCTTGAAGGTTTTGCGACATATAGGACCCCCAACCCTCCAGGCACCGTCGAGAATGCCTTGGTTGTAGGGTTTGGACAACGCCACAGCCCGGCGGTGGGGCATTTGGGCGGCGACTTTCTGATCCTCGATGAGGCAGGCTCTGCCGCTGGGCGGTGATCCGAGGCCCCCCAACGATGCCCCGCTACGCTACGCCACCCCGCTTCACCAGCCCACTACGCCAGCCCGCTACGCCAGCCCCGTGATCGTCCCGTCTTCGTCGACACTCATCCCTTCGGCGCCGGGGGTGACGGGCAGGCCGGGCATCGTCATCATGCTCCCGGTCTTGACCACCACGAAACCGGCCCCCGCCGAGGGTGAGACCTCGCGCACCGTGATCCGGAAGCCCTCGGGAGCCCCGAGAAGTGAGGGGTCGTCCGAGAAGGAATACTGGGTCTTCGCCATGCAGACGGGGGCCTCGCCGAGCCCCAGCGCCTCGCAGTCCTCGAGCTGCCTGCGGGCTGCGGGGAGCACATCGACGCCCTCGGCCCGGTAGATCTCGCGGGCGATCGTGCGGATCTTGTCCAGAAGGGGCATGTCGTCGGGGTACAGAGGCCGAAAGTCCGGTGCTCTATCCGAGAGCACATCCCACACGGCGTCGGCCAGATCGAGGCAGCCGGTGCCGGTTTCGGTGTAAGGGTCCGAGGGGATCGCGGCGACCCCGAGGTCGCGGCACGCCTCGATGGCGGCCTCCACTTCGGCGTCGGTGTCCTGGGGGAAGCGGTTCAGCGCCACCACCGGCTCCACCCCGAACTTGCGCACGTTCTCGACGTGGCGAGCCAGATTCGGAAACCCGCGGGCCAGCGCGTCGAGGTCCTCGGTGGCGAGCTCCGACTTCGGCCGGCCCCCATTCATCTTGAGCGCGCGCACCGTCGCGGCGATCACCACCGCGTCGGGCCGCAGCCCCGCCGCGCGGCACTTGATGTCGAAGAACTTCTCGGCTCCCAGGTCGGCCCCGAATCCGGCCTCGGTCACCACCACATCGCCGAGCGCCAGCCCCGCCTGCGTGGCCAGCACCGAGTTGCACCCGTGCGCGATGTTGGCGAAGGGGCCGCCGTGAATGAAGGCCGGGGTCCCCCCGAGCGTCTGCACCAGGTTCGGGGCGATCGCGTCCTTGAGCAGTAGGGTCATGGCCCCCTGGGCGTTCAGGTCCCGCGCGCGGATGGCCTCGCCATCGCCGTTGTAGGCCACGACCGCATTACCCAGGCGCCGCTCCAGATCGGTGATCCCGTCGGCCAGACAGAGGATCGCCATGACCTCGGAGGCCGCGGTGATGTTGAAGCCGTCTTCGCGGGGGAATCCCTGGGTCGCCCCCCCGAGCCCGATCACGATCGACCGGAGCGCCCGGTCGTTCATGTCGACCGCCCGCTTCCAGACCACGCGGCGCGAGTCGATCCCGAGGGTGTTCGGGCGGTGCAGGTGGTTGTCGAGCATCGCGGCCAGGAGCGCGTTCGCCGAGCTGATCGCGTGAAAGTCGCCGGTGAAATGGAGGTTGATCTCGTCCATCGGCACCACCTGCGAGTATCCGCCCCCGGCGGCCCCACCCTTCATTCCGAAGACCGGACCCAGGCTCGGCTCGCGCAGGCAGACCACCGGGTTGCGACCCCGCAGGGTGAGCGCGTCGGCCAGCCCCACCGAGATCGTCGACTTCCCCTCGCCCGCCGGGGTCGGGTTCATGCCGGTCACGAGGACCAGCTTGCCCGGATCGCCCGATCGCCCCTGAAAGGCCTCCAGGGGCACCTTCGCTTTCGTATGCCCGTGGGGATGGATGTCGCCGTGCGAAAGGCCGAGCTTCTCGGCGATCTCGGCGATCGGACGTACGTCGGCGGCCTGCGCGATCTGGATGTCGGTCAGCATGAAGATCCGGATTGTTGGGGGTCGAATGCCCGCCGATTCAGGCGGTCACTTCGGCGTGAGAAGGGGTACGGTCGCGGCCCTCGGAGCGCTCGTCGGCTTCGGGGGTGGCCTCGACCTTCTCGATCCGCACCGCGCACACCTTGTACTCGGGGCAGCCGGTGAATTCGTCGACCGCTGCACCGATCAGCAGGTTGGTGCGCGACTCGGGAAAGTGGAAGGTCATGAACACTGTGCCCCGGTTCGTGGCCTTGGTGAGCTCGGCGCGCACCTTCACCGAACCCCGTCGGCTGGTCACCTCGACCATCTCGCCGTGACGAACGTCGAGGCGGCGGGCATCGCGCGGGTGAATCCGGAGCGTCTCTTCCTGAGCCTGGTCGAGCTTCACGATGTCGGTGCGCCGGGTCATGGTCCCCACGTTGTAGTGGAAGAGCTGCCGCCCGGTGGTGAGCATCATCGGGTACTCGTCGTCGGGGAGCTCTCCGGGCTCCTGCCAGGGGGTGCGGGTCAGC
>SLBA01000127.1 GCA_007126575.1 Gemmatimonadota bacterium
CGATCTCGCCCCAGTCCAGCTCTGCCCAGGGCGTCCAGAACTCCCTGTCCGGCTCAGAGGCATGGAATCCCGCCGTGAGGGTCAGGAGCAGAGCTACCGGAAGGAAGCGGTAGAGTCTTGATGTCATGAGAGGTATCCGTATCGGGTTGAGTTCGGCTGGACGCGGGAGATCCCGGGAGGCGCCTCCGCAAAGACGCCCCCCGGGCCCGGCCCCGGCTCGGAAAAATGATGCTCGGGCCGCAGCTTCGGCCCCGCTCCGCGTGCAGGTCAGAAGCTCCAGCGAATTCCGGTCTGGAGACGTGTGCCGTAAATGTTGTACCGATCCGGAAAGGCCTCGGAACCACGGTATCGCAACTGATCCTGACCCGTCAGGTTGTTCACCTCGGCGATCAGTCGGAGTCCGCTGCGCAACTGCTGCGATGCCGAAATGTCGACCTGGTAGCGACTTGCGATCCAGCGATCATTGTCGGCGTCGCTTTGGACGGAGTGGAGCTGGGTTCCCTGATAATTCCAGGAGACCGTCCCCGAGAAGCCGGCCAGGTCGTAGGTCATGCCCAGGTTGGCGATGTGGGGCACCTGACGGGGCAGCGGCAGGTTCCGCTCATCGTACGCGGGGTCACCGAAGTCGGTGCTGCTCCCGGTCCAGGTGTAGTTGGCCTGGATCCCGAGCCCTCTCCAGTGACTCGGCAGGAACTGGAGCTGCTGCTGCCATGCCACCTCGAAGCCATAGGCCGTGGCGGCATCGCCCGCGGCGGGCTCCCGGAAGTCGAAGCCGTCGAACTGCGAGCCGGGGTCGTCGATGGTGGTGCGGAAGGTGAAGGGGAAGTCGACGAAGCGCTTCATGAAGACCCCGGCCGACAGGAATCCCACCGACTGGAAGTAGTGGTCCAGCATGAGGTCGAAGTTCGTGGAGCGCGCCGGTGGAAGTTCCGGATTCCCCCGTCGAATGGACTCGTCCTCGAAGTCCAGAACCTCATAAGGGGCGATCGAGATGAAGCTGGGCCGGATGATCGTGTTCGACCAGGAAGCCTGAAGCCGGGAGTTGTCCCGAAGCTCCCAGCGTGCATTCAGCATGGGGAAGAGGTCGCCGTAGTTCTGGCTCGCCCTGGCTTCGACCGTCTCCTGATAATCGCCGTCGTCGTCGTAGATGACCTGGTTGCCCAGGTAGTTCAGCCGGGTGTTCTCGTAGCGGGCGCCTCCGATTAACCGGACCGGGCCGATATCGAGAGTACCCATGAAGTACCCGCCCATCACGGACTCCCCGGCATTGTAGTCGTCGACGTCGTAGCCGTGAGTGCGCTCGGCGCGAGATGCCATCAGGTCGCGATTCTCGTTGACCCAGGCACGAGCGTCGTTCCAGTTCACGATCTCACCCAGGTCGTAGCGACCATCGGCGATGCGGCGGTCGTAGGGGGCTCCCGCATTCATGTCCGCGAGGGTGAAGGGAAGGTCCATGTCCTCGAAGCGAACCCGGGGGTAGTCGCGCACCCGGTCCTTGTCGGCCCATTTGCCGCCGAAGCGCAGGGAGCCGGAGTTGCTTCCCAGATCGAAGGGGAGTTCCAGGTCGAGCTGGGCCGTGAGCTCGTTGTCTCTCATGAAGTCGGGCCGGGTCTCGAAGTACCTGAGTCCGAACTCACCGGGCCGATCCACCGTGGTCCCGTTCAGGAACTCGAGGCCCGGCAGGAGGCGGTCGTCACGGATGAAACGGGCGTCAACGCCATCTCTGTGCCGGAACGCCAGATAGTCCCGGTAGGGCTCATGACGAATGGAGCGGGACCAGCCGAGGGCATAGTCCACCGTGAGATTGGAAAGCTGGTGCTCCGCCCCGGTGGTCAGCGAGTAGATGTTCCGGTTGCGCTCGTATTCACGCGACTGCCGCTCAGCACGTGCCCCGATCGCGGAGGTGGGGGAAGTGTAGGTTCCGCGGCGAAGCTCCACCTGATACCGGTGTCTCTCTGCGCGTTGCGAATGCCAGGATGACAGGCCCCGGACGAAGAATATGGAGTGGTCCGCAAGCCGGTGCTCGAGGCGCCCATCGAGTCCGTACCGCACCCGGCGCTCCGGATATACCGACACCCGCAGTCGGTTGAGGATTCGCTCATCCCCATGATCGAAGGTCTCGTTTCGCCAGGTGTACTGGATGTCGTCGTTCGTATGGTCCTGCTCCGAGTAGTTGGCCCCGAGCACGAAGGACGTCGCTCCAACGCGGTTGGCATAGCTGAGTGAGCCCCGGTAGCCGGGCTCTCCGGTCAGTGTCTGGTAGTCGGTGTTGAGATTCCCCTGAAGCGAGGACCTTGCCGGTCGCCGGGACCGAAGGCGGATGGCGCCGGCCGTCGCATCTGCGTCCATGTCGGGGGTGACGGCCTTGATCAGCTCGAGCGATTCGATCATCTCGGCATTGATTCCACCCAAGCTGGCGCCGCGCCCCGTGTTGCTCGTCGACGGCACCCTCTGCCCGTCGATCTCGACCGTGGTCATCGAAGGGTTCAGTCCGCGAACGTAGATTCCCGACGGCTCCCCCCGGTCCAGCGAAACCGCGACTCCCGGAAGCCGGCGGATCGCATCGGGGACGTGCGCATCGGGAAACCGCTCCATCTGTTCCCGCGAAACGATGTTCCGCATCGAGGGGGCCGTGCGCTGCTCGTTCATGGCGTCGCTCTGTGTGTAGCGCTCCGAGACCTGAACCTGAACCTCGTCGAGTGCGATCGCCTGGACCTCCATCTCGAGGTTCAGCGTTCTGGTCACACCGCTCTCGATCTGGACCGTGCGGCGGACTTCTCCGTACCCGAGGTACGATACCACGAGTTCATGTTCTCCGGCGGGAAGTCGGTCGATGCGGTACTGACCCCGGTCGTCGGTCGATGCCGAACGGTTGAGGGCGGGAATTCTCACCGCTGCCCCGCGGAGCACATGACCGGCCCGGTTGCTCACGATCCCGGTGAGAACCCCGTTCTCGGCGGTCCGGATCTCCGGGGTCATGAGTTCATGGGTCAAGGAGAGGTCGGGTGATCCGACGGGTATGGTTTCGGCCTGGACGGCTCCGGTGGGAATGAAAATCAGAAGGATGGCAAGGAGCAGGAATTGCCCCTTGTACGACGTCGACCACGGAGAACACATGATTCTGGCTCCATCTGGAATTTGCTTCACGGCGAACCTGCACATGCAAGCTGTGCAGCCGATATTTCGACGCGATCGCGGTTTCGGGAGCATCGGGTAACGACCCTGTTCCGATCCTTCGAGGGCTGCAGGTTCGTCTGCACGACTGTGCTTCCCCGATAGTCAGGGTCCGGTCCTCTCGGATCGGAGCATGCGGTCTTCGGTCTGCCGGATGGGGGTTGTCGCGTGTGGGGTGACGATATATCGTACATTTACGATGTACGAGCAGGAGGCCGTTCGGGGCTCGAGCCTGCAGGGGGTGAGCCCCGGCTCGCTTCGGCCTCGGTTGCCACCACTCCCGACTCGTCCCTACACACCGACGGAGCCTCCGGATGAGCCCCCGAAGCTGTCCTCCCGCACCCCCGCCCGCCCCCGACGCCGACCCCGACGAGGAGCTGGCCGTCCTGGCCGCTGCCCTCGGGCATCCGGCACGGGTGCGAATCCTGCGCTTCCTCCTGGAGCGCCGGGAGTGCTTTGCCGGGGCGATCGTCGACCATCTTCCCCTGGCTCAGTCCACGGTCTCTCAGCACCTGAAGGTGCTTCGCGAAGCGGGGCTCATCCGGGGTGAAGTGGATGGGCTTCACATCTGCTATTGCGCCGACGGCGAAAGGCTTCGGCGGGTGGGCGAGTTGCTGGAGATGCTGGCTCCCGTGCCCGCGGGGAGTGACCGATGACCGGACCCCTCGACACCCCCGCCGACCTCGTCGAAGGCGCCACCCGGCATCTGTTCTTCACAGGAAAGGGCGGGGTGGGAAAGACGTCTCACGCCTGCGCACTGGCCGTGGCCCTCGCCGACGCCGGGCGGAGGGTGCTTCTCGTGAGCACGGATCCGGCATCGAACCTCGCGCAGGTCCTGGAAGCCCCGGTGGGCGATACGCCGACTCCGATTCCCGGCGTGCCCGGGATGAGGGCGGTGAACATCGATCCGGAGGCGGCTACGCACGCGTACCGCGAAGATGCTCTGAAGCCCCTGCGGGGGGTGCTCTCCGACGAGGATCTCGGTCGGGTCGAAGAGCAGCTTTCCGGCTCCTGCACCACCGAAATCGCGACCTTCGATGCCTTTGCGGGCCTGCTCGCCGAGCCCACGAGAGCCGGCGAGGTGGACCATGTGATCTTCGACACGGCGCCGACGGGACATACCCTGCGGCTGCTGCAGCTCCCGGCCGCCTGGACGGGGTACCTGGAGCGGACTACCGGAAGCGTAGGCTGCCTGGGGCCCGCCGCGGGTCAGGAGGCGCAACGGATCCGCTTCGAGAGCGCCCTTCAGGAGCTTCGCGACCCGGACTCCACCACGGTCTACCTGGTCGCCCGCCCGGACTCCGGCTCCCTGAACGAAGCGGGTCGCACCGCGAGCGAACTCGGCTCCCTGGGGATCGCTCACCACCGGCTCATCGTGAACGGCGTCTTCCGGGCCACCGACCCGACCGATCCCCTGGCCAGGGGACTGGAAGCCGAAGGTTCGGAGGCCCTGGACGCCCTCCCCGGTTCCCTGAGCTCCCTGCCCCGGCTCGAGATCCCCCTGCAGCCCGAGAATCTGGTCGGACTCCACGCGCTGAGGGCCCTGCACGGTCCCGCTTCGGCATCGGACGGATTTCCTGCCGCCGACGCGGGCAGGGCGCTTCCGGGAGACATCCGGGCCGCACGGAGCGACATCGCCGACCAGGCATCGGGGCTCGCCTCGCTCGTGAGCGAACTGGCGTCGGAGCCCGCAGGGCTCGTCATGGTCATGGGCAAGGGGGGCGTGGGCAAGACATCTCTGGCGGCGGCGGTGGCGGTGGGACTCGCCGATCGGGGCCACTCGGTCCACCTGGCCACCACCGATCCCGCGGCCCACCTCGAGGCGACCCTTCCCGATGCCCTCGATCGGGTGCGGGTGAGCCGGATCGATCCGCGGGTCGAGACCCGGGCGTACCAGGAGCGTGTCCTCGCGCGCAGGGCCGGTGATCTCGACGCCGAGGGGCGAAGGCTCCTGGAAGAGGATCTGGAATCCCCGTGCACCGAAGAGGTGGCCGTCTTCCACGCCTTTTCGCGCCTGGTGAGTGAGGGGCGCAGGGGGTGGGTGATCCTGGACACGGCCCCCACCGGCCACACCCTCCTCCTTCTCGATACCGCGGGGGCCTATCACCGCGAGATCCTGAGGAACGCGCCGGGGGGAGGAGGGCGCATCACCACCCCCCTCATGCGGCTCCAGGATCCGACCTTCGCCCGGATTCTCCTGGCGACCCTTCCCGAGAGTACGCCGGTCGAAGAGGCCCGGGTGCTGCAGGAAGATCTCCGCCGTGCCGGGATCGGGCCCTGGGGGTGGATCATCAACCGAAGCCTGGCCGCGGCGTCTCCGTCGGATCCCCTCCTCGCGCACCGCGCGGCCCAGGAACTGTCCCTTATCCGGCGGGTCCGGGACGATCTCGCCACCCGGGTCGCCCTCGTCCCCCAGCTCGCCGATGCTCCGGTGGGAGTCGAACGGCTGCGCCACCTCCTTCTCGACCCCGTCTCCGGGAGCGCTCCGTCCGCATGAGCACCGAGGCACCCACAACCACGCCGATCGAAGCGCCTCCCGACTCCGACGCGAAGGGGCTGGGCTTCTTCGGCCGCTACCTGACCATCTGGGTCGCGCTGTGCATCGTGGCCGGAGTCGCCATCGGGCACTTCCTGCCGGCGGTGCCCGATACCCTCTCTCGATTCACCATTGCCCAGGTGAATCTTCCCGTGGCCGTGCTGATCTGGGCCATGATCTTTCCCATGATGCTCCAGGTCGACTTCGCGAGCATCCTGAACGTTCGCAGGCAGCCCCGGGGCATCACCATCACCCTGGTGACGAACTGGCTCATCAAGCCCTTCACCATGTTCTTTTTCGCCTGGCTCTTCCTGCAGGTGATCTTCGAGCCCTTCATCGAGGCCGGCCTCGCCCGGGAGTACGTGGCGGGTGCGATTCTGCTGGGGGCGGCTCCGTGCACGGCGATGGTCTTCGTCTGGAGCTATCTCACCCGGGGCGACGCGGCCTACACCCTGGTGCAGGTGGCGCTGAACGACCTCATCATGCTCTTCGCCTTCGCCCCGATCGTCCTCATCCTCCTGGGGCTCGGCGACATCACGGTGCCGTACGACACGGTCTTTCTCTCGGTGGTCCTCTACATCGTGATTCCCCTGGTGGCCGGGGTGGTGGTCCGCCGGGAACTGATCCGCACGAAGGGGATCGGGTGGTTCGACGCGGTGTTTCTGAAGAGCCTGGGCCCGGTGACCATTGTCGGCCTTCTCCTCACCCTCGTCCTCCTCTTCTCCTTCCAGGGAGAGGTGATCCTGAACAATCCGCTCCACATCGGGCTCATCGCGATTCCCCTCACCATCCAGACCTTCTTCATCTTCGCGGTGGCCTACGGATGGGCGCGGCTCTGGAAGGTGAAGCACTCGGTGGCGGCGCCGGCGGCCCTGATCGGCGCCAGCAACTTCTTCGAGCTGGCGGTGGCGGCGGCCATCGTCCTCTTCGGGCTGAACTCGGGCGCCGCACTCGCCGCCGTGGTGGGAGTGCTGGTGGAGGTGCCCGTCATGCTCCTGCTGGTCAAGTTCGCCAACGTGACACGCGGCAGCTTTCCCGGGGATGAAGACGCCCCGGTCCTCGAGCCGGAGACCGCCTGATGTTCGAACACGCCTTGGTGGCCGTCGACATGGCCCCATCCGGCACCTTTCTGGTGGGATGCGCCCCCCGGCTCAGGGCCCTCGGGGTCCGCCGGCTGACCCTCCTTCACGTGCCCCCGGTGGACCATCCCATCGCCGGCGCCGTGGCGCACATGGACGAGTACCGGGAACAGCTCGTGGCCATGGCCGAGGAACTGCGGGGCCAAGGCCTCGAGGTCGCCACAGAGGTGCGCCCGGGAAGCCCCTCCGGCGAGATCCTGGGGGTAGCCGATGCCGTGGAGGCCGATCTCGTCCTCATCGGATCCCGGAGCCGGAGCCTCCTGCGAGCGGCGTTCGTGGGGAGTGTGGCCCTGAAGGTGCTGAAGACGTCTCGCCTTCCGGTGCTCTTTCTTCGGATCGAGCCCGACGGCGACGGCGTCGAGGCCCCCCTGGCGGTCTGGTGTTGCCCGATGGACGGCCCGATCCTCCTGGCCACCGACTTCTCACCGGCCTCGGAACGGGCAGCCTCGATTGCCTCGGCCCTGGCCCGCCGGGGGGAAGGGCGTGCGCTGACGGTCCTTCACGCCGTTCGAGGGGTGTCCCGGTCCGATGGGGGTGCCACACGCTCTGGCTCGGGACCGGGCTCGGGGGGGCGAACGGAGGACGGAAAGGAGGACCCGCTCGAGTTGCTCGCTGGAACGTTCAGGGCGGAGGGAGTCACCAACGTTGAGACCCTCTTTGTCGAGGGAGAGCCGGCGGACGTGATCGTGGCCGCCGCTTCCTCCGCCGGGCCGGAACCCCTCCTCGTCATGGGAACCCGCGGGATGGGGCTGATCCGTCGCGTGGCCCTGGGCAGCGTGAGCCGAGACGTGATCGGCCGTATTCGTTCCCCGGTCCTGCTGGTTCCGGAAGCCCCGGAGTGAAGGTGGTCCTGCGTCCGATCGGGGGGTTCCCGCCGGTCGGTGGGTGAGATGCGCTCGAGCCGGAGCCGGGGACTCAACGATTGCTCTCGAGGAAGTCGCCCGGTAGCTTGGCTCGCACCCGCTCCGCCACGCTCCCTGGACCCCCGAACCCATGCACCCCCTCCCCCATCCCGGCCCCGCCGAGCGCGTCGTTCTCAAGTTCGGCGGTACCAGTGTCGAGGGTCTCGGCGCATGGGAGGCCATCGAGACGACCCTGCGCCGGCATCGGAACGGGGGTGTCGAGCGGATGCTCGTGGTGCATTCGGCACTGCCGGGGGTCACCGATGCCCTCGAGTCTCCGGGCGACGCCGGGCGGATCAGCTGGGTCGAGGAGCGCCATCGGGCCTTCGCACAGGAGCTCCTGGGTCGGGTGCCGGAATCCATGGAGGAGGATCTGGCGGACCTCCATGAGGCGGTGTCGATGGCTCGGGCCGAGGGCGTCCCAACCCCCGTGACACGGGCCCGGATCCTGGCCCTGGGCGAGCGGATGGCAGGCCGGGTGGGAGCGGAGTTCCTGAGGGGACGCGGCTTCGACCTCACCTGGCTGGATGCCCGCGACCTGCTCGTGACACGGGTGGACGCGGATCGCCCCGAGGCCCTCCGCCGCCTTTCGGCCGAATGCGATGCCGCATTCGATCCCGCCCTCCGCGAGGAGCTGGACTCGCTTCCGGGGATCGGCCTCACGCAGGGGTTCACCGCTCGCGATCCCGACGGGGTGACGGTGGTCCTGGGTCGAGGGGGCTCGGACACGGCGGCGGCCTGTCTGGCGGGGCGGTGGGGCGCGGATCGACTCGAGATCTGGTCGCAGGTACCCGGCATGTTCTCGGCCGACCCGGCGCGGATCCCGACCGCCAGACTCCTTTATCGGCTCAGCTACGGCGAGGCCCAGGAGATCGCGACCACGGGCAGCAGGGTTCTGCACCCCCGCTGCCTTCCGGCTCTGCGTGACCGGCGGATTCCGGTCCACCTGAGGAGCACGTCGATGCCCGATGGGCCGGGCACCGTGATCCGCGAGGACATCTCGGACGGGATGTCGCACCTCAAGGCGGTCTCGTGGAAGCGCCAGGTGGTACTGATCTCGATCGAGACCCTGGGAATGTGGCAGGAGGTCGGCTTCCTGGCCCGGTTCTTCGAGGCCTTCCGGGATGCCGGACTGTCGGTCGACATGGTCTCGACCTCGGAGACGAATGTGACCGTATCGCTCGATGCGTCGGCGAACCTGCTGGATCCGGATCGTCTGGAGGCGCTCACCCTCCGACTGCAGGAGCTCGGCCGCGTCGAGGTGATCGAGCCGTGCGCGGCGGTGAGCCTGGTCGGCAACCGGATCCGAGGGCTTCTGCATCAGCTGGCTCCCACCCTGAGGGTGTTCGAGGAGCACCGCATCCATATGGTGAGCCAGGCGGCGAACGACCTGAACGTCACCGTGGTGGTCGACGAGGACCAGGGGGAGCGGCTGGTCCGCCAGCTGCACCGGACCCTCGTCTCCGAACCGGCGGCCCCCGACATCTTCGGACCCTCGTGGGAGGAGCTCACGCGGGACCACACCGAGCCGGGCGAACCGGCGTGGTGGGAACGTTGCCGGCCCTTACTCCTGGAGGGGTTTCGAGACACCGAATCCGCGTACGTGTACCACCTCGACACGGTCCGCGAGCGCATTCGCGAACTCCGGGATCTGAGCCCCGTGGACCGGGTGCTCTACGCCATGAAGGCGAACCCTCACCCCGAGATTCTGCGGGTGGTGCACGAAGAGGGTGCCGAATTCGAGTGCGTGTCCCGGGGCGAGATCGAAGCGGTCTGGGAGGTGCTCCCCGATCTTCCCGGCGATGCGATCCTGTTTACCCCCAACTTTGCCCCTCGGGCCGAGTACGAGTGGGCTCTCGAGGCGGGGGTGCGGGTGACCCTCGACGCCCTCCACCCCATCGTGCACTGGCCCGAAATCTTCCGGGGGCGGGACCTGTTCGTGCGGATCGACCCGGGCCAGGGGGCCGGGCACCACGAAAAGGTCTCGACGGCGGGCCGCCGCTCCAAGTTCGGAGTCCAGCCCGAAGATCTCGATGAGATGGCGAAGCGGATCGCGGGGGTTAATGCGCGTGTCGTGGGGCTGCATGTCCATGCGGGCAGCGGGATTCCGGGCGCGGAGCACTGGCCCCGCATGGGGCGGTTCCTCCTCGAGATCGCCGAACTCTTCCCCGACACGAGGGTGCTCGATCTCGGGGGCGGCCTCCCCGTGCCCCAGAGCGCGGGCGAGTCGGCCCTCGACCTGAGCGCCCTGGCCCAGGGACTCTCGGGGATCCGGGCGGTGCGACCCGAGCTGGAGCTCTGGCTGGAGCCGGGGCGCTTCGTGGTCGCGCAGTCGGGGGTGCTCCTGGCCCGGGTCACCCAGACCAAGAGCAAGGGACCGATCCGGTACGTGGGACTGGCGACCGGAATGAACTCCCTGATCCGTCCCGCGCTCTACGGCTCGCATCATGAAATCGTGAACCTGACGCGGCTGGGCGACCGGGGGAGCGAGCGGGTCCAGGTGGTGGGTCCGATCTGCGAGACCGGCGACCGCCTGGGCGTGGACCGGTTGCTTCCCCCGACCGACGAGGGGGATCTCGTGCTGATCGCCGGAACCGGCGCGTACGGCCGGGCGATGGCATCGTCGTACAACCTGCGCCCCCCGGCCCCTGAGTTCGTGGTGGTCGGCGACGACGAGATTCAGCCGGCCCCCTGATCGGCCCGCTCGCTCGCGGGCTCGATCGCATCGCTCCATGGCGTATCGCTCGGTGTGGTATCACCCGGTGTCGCGTCGGTGGCCGTCGATCGGATGGCGCGTGAGAACATTTCGGACCCACCGTCGGCCACCGCCCGATCGTTCACGCGAAAAAGTCGGCGCACCTCGGCTCGGTCCATCCCGGGGGGCAGCAGGTCCAGCTCCTCGAGGAGTTCGTCGCCGAAGCCCGGCAGGAAGATGCGCCGGTCCCACCCCAGGCGGACCTCGTTCACCCGCTCGTAGTGGTCGGCCAGGCTCGAGGCGCACGAGGCGAAGAGCGTGTTGTACCAGGCCGGCTGCTGGTGGAGTTCGTTCACGCGCCCGACCATGTCCATGAAGAAGGCCCGGCTCGCCTCCGGACCGGCGTTCATCGGGATCACCCAGGTGGGATCGCCGTGCACCAGTGTCCGAAGCCCGATGGCATCGCGTTCGTCGGCCACCACGTACATGAGTTCGTACTGCCGGAAGGCGCCCCCCAGAGGGCTGTAGACCTCGCCTTCCTGCCGGCGAATCTCGACCGAGATCACCACGTAGCGTCCCCCGGCGAACTGGAAGCTCACCATGACGTGGGCCAGCCCGTCCAACTCTCCGAATTCCGTCAGCACGAACCAGGTTTCTTCGAGCTCCGTGAGGTCGTAGGTGGCGTCGTACCAGCTCGGCGTCCAGCTTCCGTCCGAGGCGTACCGGAAGTCGCGGATGTCGTGCAGGGTCACCTTGGTTCCCTCGACCGTGGCGTGGGCGGTGCGCGACGAGGAAGCTTCCCAGGCGCGATCGTTCGAGGGGGACAGGAAGAGGAAGAAGATCACCACCGGGGCGGACCAGAGCCCGAGTGCCACGACGGTTCGCATGCGATTCCGGAACCCGAGCGCGAGACCGAGGAACGCCAGGAGCCAGATCAGCGCCGCCGTCCACCGAGCCGGCGACGGATGGCCGCCGAATCCCCCGGCGAGCGCGATCACGAGCAGGGCCCAGATCGCGAGGGGGGCGACCAGCCCCAGCCGCACCAGGAGCTCGGGCCAGCGGGCCCACCAGTGCGTCGGGGGCGGTGGATCGGGGTGATCGGTCATGGCGGTCTCCGGA
This sequence comes from Gemmatimonadota bacterium, assembly GCA_007126575.1. Lineage (GTDB taxonomy): Bacteria > Gemmatimonadota > Gemmatimonadetes > Longimicrobiales > Gaopeijiaceae > SLBA01. The sequence continues at coordinate 11,566 of SLBA01000127.1, forward strand.
CCGGGCGGGACGACGGTTTGTCGCCCGCAAGCTGGGCCCTTATCCTCGAGTGAGCAAACCCGCGCAGCGTCGCTGGCCTCCTGTCCCCTCACACGACGAGCTCCGTGACCGATCTCACCCCGCCCCGTGGCTTCCATCCCGACCTCGAGTTCCACCGCCGGAATCCGAGGGGGGTGGGGGTGGAGGCCGAGCCGGACCCGGCTGCGCCTGCGGGCTCCCATCCATCGCGGGGTCCTGCCGAAGTCCCCGGCGCCGGAGTCGATTCCGTCACCCGGGCCTTCCTCTTTCCCGACGACGCCGATCCCCTGCCGGACCGTGCCGAGGTGTGGTGGGCGACCCGCGACGGTGCGCCCCTGGCGGCCCTCTCCCTGCAGGTCGTCCACAATCTGAACGACGCCCCCGGGCCCTCGGGCCTGGTCGGCCACATTCGTCTGGCCGAGGGTCCCGGGGGTACCGAGGTGCCGGGATCGACCGCGGCCCTCGCCGCCCTCCTCGGTCGAGCCTGCGGCGAGCTGGCGGCCCGCGGTGTCCGTCGCGTGCTGGGACCCATGAACGGAAGCACCTGGGCCCGCTATCGGCTGGTGACCGATCCGGCCCCGGATGGCCCTCCACCGGAGCCCCCCTTCTTCATGGAGCCGTGGACCCCGCCCTCCCATCTCGAGGCCTTTCGGACCGCCGGCTTCGACGTGCGCACGCGCTATCTGAGTGCGATCATCCGCGATCTGACCCGTGCCGATCCTCGCCGCGAGGAAGCCCTGTCCGGACTCAGGGAGCGGGGAATCCGGCTGGCCCCGATTCGCATGGGTCACTTCGAAGAGGAGCTGGCCGATCTCCATGCCCTGAGTGTGGAGGCCTTTTCGGGCAATCCACTCTACTCGCCCCAGCCATGGCCCGTGTTCCGGGAGATGTACGCCCGGGTCCGTCCCTTGGTGGATCCGTCGTTCGTACGCCTGGCCCGCACCGAAGGCGGCGAGCTCAAGGGGTTCTTCTTCGCGCTGCCCGACCCGGCCCTGCCCTCGCGGGTGATCCTGAAGACCGTGGCCGTCACCGCCGATGCGCGGGGCACGGGTCTGGGACCGCTCCTCCTGGACGAGCCCCGCCGGCTCGCCGTCGACGGGGGGTACGAGGCCCTGATTCATGCCCTCATGCACGAGGAGAATCCCTCGGCCCGCATCTCCTCTCGATCGGCCCGGATCATCCGGCGCTATGCCCTTCTCGAGTGGACTCCGTGAGCGAGCCCAACATCGCTTCGGCCCTCCATCGGCGGGCCGCGGAGCATCCGGACCGGGGCGCGATCGTCGAGCCGCCGCGCGGCTGGGGGGGGGCGACTCCGCCGCCTCGTGGGCGGGGCGCCTTCCGAGCCCAGCCGCCGCCTCACCTTCGCCGGCCTCTCGGGCGAGGTCCGTCGTACGGCCCGGATCCTCGGGGCCCGGGGGGTCGGGCCCGGGGACCGGGTCCTCGTCCTGGTTCCGATGTCGATCGACCTGTACTCGGTCCTGCTGGGGTGCCTGCACCGGGGGGCCACCGTGGTCTTCGTCGATGCCTGGGCGGGTCGATCCCGGGTGGAGGCCGCCGTGGCCGCCGCCGCTCCCCGGGCGGTGGTGGGGACGCGGAAGGCCCTCTGGCTCGGGCTCCTCGTGCCTTCGCTCCGCCGGATCCCCCTGCGGTTTCGGGTTCGCTCCGGCCGCGGTCTCGTGGGAGGTCCGGCGGGGGCCCCGCGGTCGGTCGACTCCCCCGAAGCCGACGGTGCCCACCCCGTGGCCGCGGACGATCCCGCGCTCGTCACCTTCACGACCGGCAGCACCGGGCGGCCCAAGGGCGCCGTCCGTTCGCACGCCTTTCTCTGGGCCCAGCACCACGCCCTCCGACGGCACATGGCCCCCGAGGCCTCCGACGTGGACATGCCCACCCTGCCCATCTTCGTGTTGAACAACCTGGCCAGCGGGATTCCCAGCGTGCTCCCCGATGCCGACCCCCGGCGTCCCGCCGACATCGACCCGGCCCGCATCCACCACCAGATCATCCGCGAGGGGGTCACGACGAGCACCGGCTCGCCGGCCTTTTACGAGCGCCTGGCCACCTGGTGTCGGGAACGTGCCGAGCCCCTTCCACTGCGTGCGCTCTACACGGGGGGCGCCCCCGTCCTTCCGCCCCTGGCCCGACGGCTCGTCGAGGTGGTGACGGGCCAGCCGCACGTCCTGTACGGGAGCACCGAGGCCGAGCCCATCGCCGGCCTGTCCCTGGTCGAGATGCTGGAGACCATGGACTCGCCGGACCGTGCGCACGCCGGGCTCGCGCACGCCGGGCTCTGTGTGGGGCCGCCCGTACCCGAGACCTCGGTGCGCATCGTGCGTCCCCACGAAGGGCCGATCGAGCTGGATGATCGGGGCTGGACGCCCTGGGAGGTGACGCCGGGCCAGGCGGGAGAGGTCGTGGTGGCCGGCGATCATGTCCTGGAGGGCTACCTGGGCGACCCCTCGGCCGAGGTGCTGGCCAAGATCCCCGACCCCGGCGGGTCGCGGATCTGGCACCGCACGGGCGACGCCGCTCGCATGGACGCGCACGGGCGCCTCTGGCTCCTGGGGCGGGTCGGCGCCCGGGTGCTGAGGAGCGGGAGGGTGGTGTGGCCGCTGCCGCTCGAGCTCCGGGCCCTCTCGGTGCCCGAGGTCCGCCATGCCGCGGTCTGGGGTGAGCCGGACCCCGAGCTGGGGCAGCGATGCGTGCTCTGCGTCGAGGTGGCCGGGGAGCGGCTCTCGGACGAGGGGAGAGCGGCACTGATCGAGGCCCTCGACCCGGCCATTGGAGTGGACGTGCTCCGCGTGGTGCGCCGGATCCCCCGCGACCCGCGCCACGCATCGAAGACCGACATGGTCGCGCTCCGCAGGAAGCTGGAGGGTCGAGCGGGAGGGACGATCCGGTGAAGCGTCGCCGACGTCAGCGAGGAACCAGAACCTCCCCCAGGAGGACCAGGACGACCAGGAGGGCGGCGCCTCCCACGCTCAGACTCTGGGCCCGAAGGATCGACAGGCCGGCACGCGCCCGACCCGGCTCCGTTGCGGAGGCCCCGGCCACCGGGTGGGGGGTCTGCCGGCGAAGACCTGCGAAAATCAACGCGGAGAGAAGCGGGACCGCGAGGGCCGCGCCGATTGCGACCCAGACTGCCGGAAGTCCCGTTCGGAGCCCCGCCCCTGCGGTCGACCCGAATTCGACGACGCGACCGGCAGTGATGCCCCCGCCGGTCAGCCCCGCCGGGCTCCCGGCCAGCAGGCCGAGCGGGACCACGACGCCCAAGGCTCCCACCAGCACCCCGGAGAGGACGCGACGGCGCCGCTCGTCCGGAACGTGGGACTCGCCGAGGAGGGCCCAGCCCATCAGGCCGAGCTGCGCGGCCACCGCGCCCACGTACACCGGGTAGAAGGGCTGCCCCAGCCCCTGGGCCTCCCACCACCCGGTAAGGGGGGAAAACGTCTGCAGCGTGTTGTCGGCGATGAAGAGGAGGCTGGGCACGATCGCCACGTGGAAGAGGGCGAGGACCTGGTAGCGGCCATCGGGCAGACGGGTGGTCGACTGCAACCATCGCCGGAGCCCCACGAACCCCAGGAGTGCCAGGGTGGGCGGGATGATCCAGACCGGTCCCCCCAACGACCAGGCCCCGTAGAAGAAGAGCATGAGGGCCAGCGCCCCGCTCATCTTCAGGAATCGGTAGCGCCAGGCCACCACCGCGATCACCGCGACGATGGCGAGTTGCGCACCGAGCTGCGCGCCGATCGCACCCGCGTCCTGGGGCGTGAGCTTCACCAGCAGGAAGAGGGTCCCGAGGGGCACGACGAGGTTGTCGATCCCCTTCAGGCTGATCGCCTCGAAGAAGGTCACCAGGAGGGCGAGCTGGATCGAGATCATGACCACGGCCCCCCGGTCCAGCTCGGTCAGGAGGAGCAGGGGCAGGTGGACGCTCAGAAACGCCATGAGGAAGAAGACGGCCGAGCCCTCGATGGAGCGGCGGTCCGTCTCCACCGAGTAGGTGGACCGGCCGTAGGCGCTCCCCAGCACCGCCGCCGCCGTGTCGGCCACGACCAGGACCAGGACCGAGGTCAGGTAGAAGACGGGTCGATCGGCCGCCAGCAGGAAGAGCAGGTAGATGGCCAGGGGGAAGTAGAGACCCCCCTCGGTCTCCCGCGCGACCCCGTGCACGCTCTGGAGCCAGCCGATCCGCCGGGTGCCCCAGAGGAGGGCGGCCAGGGCGACGCCCAGCGCCAGGACGGTCCAGTGGCTCTCGATCAGCCAGGGGAGGACGGCGGCCACCAGCCCTCCGGTGACATGGACGAACTTGCGGGTCCATTCCCGGGGCGGGTCCCAGCGGAGCGAGAACTCGGCCAGCGCGAAGATGGCCAGGTACAGCGCCCCGACCAGGAGCGCCATCACCACGGGCCCACCTCGTCCACCCGGAGGGCGGAGTAGAACCAGGCCCGATCCCGGGCATGAAGGGCCTCCCCGAGACCCTCCAGGGGACGCACCCGGTCATCCAGATCCGGCGGGGAGCGGCGGGGCACCAGGAGGTTCCAGTAGACGAGGCGGCACCCCGGCCGCGCTCGCTCGAGGAGGGCCCGGTAACAGGCCTCGTGATCCTCGGGCGCCATGTACTCGAAGATGTTGGACAGGTTCATCCCGTCGAAGGGGCCCGGCGCCTCCTCTGCACTTCCGGCCAGGAGCTCCACCCGGTCGAGTCGGGACCGGATCAGCTCCAGTGTATCGGGCCGAAGGTAGAGCGGGCGGGCCTCGGGCGGATACGTGCCCGTCAGGATATAGGCCAGGTAGGGGTTCGTGCGGGCCGGAAGCTCCGTGAGGGCGTGGCGGGTGCGAGCCAGGATGCGCTCGCTCACGGCGCCCTCGACATGGTCGAAGAAGGCGGGGTCCCGCCCCATCCAGCCCATGACGCGCCGGTTGAAGAAGAGGCGGAAGAGGGTGCGCCACCGCCGGGTGTCCCACTCGTCCTCGTAGAAGGCGCGGCGCTCCTCGGGGGGGCGGTCCTCGCGAAGGGTGTCGATCCGCCGACGCGTGTGGACCAGGGGAAGCAGGTAGCGGCGAAAGGTCCGAAGGTACCGCTCGAACTTGCCCGCGTGGATGATGCCCCGGGCGATCGGGTCGGGGTGCGCATCCCAGAAGGCCCGGGCCCCCGGCGACAGTTCGCCGCGGAGTTTCGCGTAGACCGGGGCGCGGGATCCCTCCTCGACCCCCAGGAATCCCATGAGAGCGTCGGGGTCGAGGTGGCGGATGGCGGCCATTCGGAGCTCCAGGCAGGCGAGCTGCGCGGGGCTCAGGTCTACGGCCACCACGGCCTCGGGGTCCAGGGTGAGAAGCGAGAGGGCGTTGTCGCCGGCCGAGGCCACCGAGAGGAGTCGACCCCCGGTGGCGACGGGGGCCAGCGCCTCGGTCAGAACCCGGGCGTCCTCCCAGACACTCCCGTAGCGGATGAAGCCGAAGCGGGCCCGGGTGCCGATGCGTCCGCCGGCGGCCTCGGTCGGGGTGGGAGGGTGCTCCGATGGGGAGTCGGGTGCCGGGGTGCGGTCGGGTGATGCGGTCATGCGTCCACCCGCAGGATCCGGCCGGTGGTGCCGTCCATCTCGACGATCTCGCCGTCGGTCAGGGTGGTCATCAGCCCCCTCACCCCCACCACGCAGGGCAGACCCATCTCGCGAGCCACGATGGCCGAGTGACTGAGCAGACTGCCCCGCTCCACCAGGATGCCCTCGGCCCGGGGAAAGAGGAGGGTCCAGCCCGGATCCGTGCGGGCGGCGACCAGGATGTGGCCGCTGAGCTCCCCCGGGTGCCGCGGGTCGGTCACCAGGCGCACCGGTGCCCGGATCCGGCCCGGGCAGCAGCCCAGCCCCGTCAGTTCTGCGGCGGTGTCGCCGGGTCCGTCCGTGCTCTCCCCCCCCGGTTCGAGGCGGGCACTGTCTTCCCACCCTGCTGCCCCGGGCGGGGTCCCGGCGGTCGGCGGCCCCACGGTCTCGAAGCGGGGGGGAGGGTCCGACTCCTCGCGAAACGCGTCGAACTCGGCCTTCCTCAGGCGGGCGAGCCCGGCCAGGTCGTCGGTCACCCCTGTGCCCTCCACATGCGCGAAGAGCTCCTCTAGGGTGAGGTAGAATACGTGCTGGCGATCCTCGAGCTCCCCGGTGCGGGCCAGGTGCTCGCCCAGCGCCAGCACGATCCGCCGGACGATGCCGAAGACGCGCGTGCGTTCGAAGCGGAGGTTCTCGCGGTCGCGGATGCGGTGGCGCGACTGGCGCAGCAGCCACCGGTAGATCCAGCGACGGGGGCCCCCGAGGCCCGAGCGCACCCGGGCCTCGGCCTCGGCCCGGATGCGCTGCTCCCTGGCGGTCCCCGCCTCGGGATCCATCGCACCCACCTCGACGTAGGCTCGGACCATCTCGATCACGAAGGCCGGATCCTCGTGCGGGGTGACGGTCTCGAGCTTGAGCTCATTCATGCAGCGGTCGCCGAAGTCGTCGAGGTAGCGCAGGAGTTCGGCCCGAAACGCCGGGTGCCGAGGTTCGCGACCGTCGACCCCCTCGACCAGCTCGGTCCAGAGTCGGGTGTCGTCAGGCTGGGCCCGGAGCCGGGCGAGGAGCGCGTCGTCGGTTCGGACCGTGCGGGCCAGTGCCATGATCCGGCGCGCCGGCTCGGTCGAGATGACGCCGCCCTCTCCGCAGAGCAGGTCGTTGGCCAGGGTGGGAGGCTCGTCGGGGAGCCACCGCTCGGTGAGCCGGCCCAGGACCCCGAAGACGATCATGGCGAAGAAGTCGTTCACCAGGGGCGCCCGCCAGTGGTGCAGGAGGGTGTCTTCGAGATGACGATAGAGGGCCAGGAGCTCGTCCGGCGAGCGCTCCCCGAGGTCCTCGTGGGCCAGGGGGGCGAGTTCGGACTCGAGGCGGGCATGGAAGCGGGTCACCTCGCGGTCCAGGCGCCGGTATTCGCGGGCCATGCGGCCGACCATGCGGACCACCCGGCCGAGGTCGCGCCATCGTGCGCCGGCCCGGGGCGGCGGGGGCGGGTCGCCGAGAGCCTCCTCCACACCCATCATTCGCTCCATGAAGGCCCGGTTCGCATCGTAGCCCGGAAGGAGGGCGATGAGCCGATACCAGTTCAGGAGGTTGTAGTAGACACGGCCGCGAACGAGCCCGAGCATGTTTGCGAACACATGCCGCTGCTCGGTCAGCAGGGTCTCGCTCACCCCGAGGAGGCGGCAGAATTGCACGTAGACGTCGCGGTAGACGCTCCGGGCGAAGCTGAAGGTGAGCGGGGTCGTCACACCGCTGTAGCTTTCGATGATGTTGCTGTTGTCCCAGATCCGGCGTTCTCCGGACGGGACGGATCCGGGCGTCTCGAGCCCGGAGGTGGCCTGGCGCATCGTCTCGGCATCGGACCCGGCCTGGGGAGGGGGCGGTGGATCCGGCAGGGCCGTGATCGGACGAGCCTGCAGGACCACGAGGGAGCGGGGCGTGCCCACATCCTCGACCAGGGCCCACTCCACATCCTGGGGTGTGCCGAAGGTTCGGGCCAGGTCGCGTGCCATGCGGGCGATCTCGACGGTCTCATCGGTCGAGAGGACGGGCTGGGGGAGATCGGCGGCCGTGATCTCCACCACCCGGGTCCCGCCGCCGTCGGTCAGGCGGAGCATGTGGGGCTGAGGGCTCAGGGTCGAGGTCACCCGGGGCGGAGACGGATCGGTCGGGTCGACAGGGGTGTCGTGGAGGTCGTCGGGGAACTGGACCTCGTACGTGTCGCCGTCGAGATCGCCGCTCACCAGGGGCTCGCCCAGTCCGCGGATCGCGCTCACCATGGCCACATTCCGACGTCCCTGGACCGGATCCACCGAGAACGCCACGCCCGAGGCATCGGCGTCCACCATGGCCTGCAGGACCACCCCCATGGGGACAGACTTCGGGGTGGCTGCGGAGTCCGGCGGGGTGGCGGGCGCCGAGGCGCTCCGATACGCCAGGGCATGGGCCGACGAAGCCGAGGCCCAGACCCGGAGGATCGCCCGGGCGAGTTCGTCGGGACTCCCGGGCTCCTTCCCGTCCCTCTCCCACCGAACCCCGAGCACGGTATCGAACTGTCCGGCGAAGGAGGCGTGGACCCCGTCCTCGTCGGCGGCCGAAGAGCGGACTGCCAGCGGGGTCCCCTCGAGCCCGGCCCGGGAGAGGGCCTGCCGGAGGGCGTCGAGGAGGGACGAGGGGAGTGTGCCCCCTTCCTGTTCGTTCGCATGGGACCGGAAGGCCTCGGTCCGAAGCACGACGAAGGGAGGGACGCGCACCCCGGCCATGAGGAGCCGGGTCAGCTGATGACCCTTGCCGCCCAGCGCCTGCACTCCGGGAATTGGTTCGGGGCCCTGTACGCTCGGGGCCCCGGAGGTGGACTCGATCGGAGGCATCCGCTCCGAATCCGGACAGAAGACCCACGGGGATTCGGGCTCCGGCCCTCCGGCGGGGTCTCTCTCGGCCTCGGTCATGCGCCCCCTCCCCTCTCCAGCCACCCCGAGGCCCAGGGGCCGGCGGCCAGAACCAGGTACAGGGCGAGGGTCCAGACCCCGCTCGCCGTCTCCATACCGGCGCGGGCCCGCCCCGAGGGCGCGCGGATGAAGGCCAGGCCCGGAAGTGTGGCGGGAAGGAGCGCGACCCCCAGCGCCGGGGCAACCCAACCGCCAGTGCCCGTGTGCGCCAGGGCCCAGATCCCGGCACCGGCCGATCCCGCCAGCGCCAACAGCCAGACCAGGGGGGCACGACGGAGGCCCCAGTCGCGCGTGTAGCTCCCCACGCCCTCCCGCTCCTCGGACGGCAGACGGATCTTCCGGCCCACCTCGATCACGACGCCGGCCAGGAAGGCCGCCAGGAGGAATCCGGGGAGGCTCGGCGGTGGGGGCGCCCCGGCCACGAGCCAGTCGAGCGCCATGGCGTAGCCCAGGACGAGGGGCATGATCACCATGTGACTCACCATGTAGAGGGCGGGTCGTGCGTTCAGCCACTCGGGCGCGAAGAACTCCCGGGTCATGAGGGCCGCCCAGACGACCACGGCGAGCACCGCCAGCAGGAGCACGGGCGCCAGGAGAAGGTGGCCGAGCACCACCAGCGCCAGCAGTCCCAGCCCCGCCCACCGGAGCTCGGCCAGGGTGACCAGGCCCCGCGGCACCGGAAGCTCGGGCCGATACTGCCGGTCGATGTGCGCATCCTTGTGCTCGTCCAGGATGCGGAGGCCCAGAAAGAAAATCAGGACCGTGAGCCCTCCCAGGCCCCATAGCGCTGGATCGGGCCATGCGGGCGCGGGGATATCTCCTCGTACCCGCCGGGCATGGACCGAGACGCTCACGGCAGCCACCACCGCGGCCACCACCAGGGGCGTGTAGGCTGCCAGCGAGAACCGCTCGGCCTGGTATCGCCAGAGGCGATGGGGGAGCGGGGAGGTCACGGGCCCCGGGGGGTGTCGTGCGAGGGGGAGGCCCCGGAGGGTGGATCGACCGAGGGCGCATCCCCGGAGGGTGCATGCTTCGCGGACGCACCCTTGGACGGGGGGCGGCCGAGCCGGGCGTGGGCTCCCGCGAAGTGCCCGGCGCACAGGGCGCCCACGATCGAGATCTCGCCGGCGAGCGCCACCGCGCCGCAGATCTCGGCGAAGGCGGCGGCCCGCCCCGTGCCCTCGCAGCCCATGATCCGCAGCGACTCGGACGCCGTGGGAAGCCGGGTGCCCCCGCCCACCGTTCCCACGATGAGATTCGGCAACGTGAGGCTCGCGTAGAGGTCGCCCTCGTCGGTGACCTCCATGCGGGTGATGCCCACACTGGCCTCGCTCACGCAGGCCACGTCCTGTCCGCAGGCCAGGAAGAGGGCGGCGAGCCCGTTGGCGATGTGGCCGCTCACCCCGATCGAGCCCGTCTGGACCCCGCCGATGAAGCTCATGCGCCAGTACCGGTCCATCTGCTCGGGCGTGGTGTGCAGCCCCTTTTCGACCAGCCGGCGGGGAATCCGGCACTCGGCCATGACGTTCCGGCCCCGGGTGTTCAGGAAGGAGAGGACCGTGGCCTTCTTGTCGCCCGACATGTTCGACTCCAGGAACCACCATTCGGGGGTGACCGGGGTGCGCTCCAGGATGTCCTGGCAGATGGCGGCCGTGCACATCGTCACCATGTTCTGGCCGGCGGCGTCGCCGGGGTGGAGCGAGAAGATCAGGTAGACGTGGTTGGCCTCGACATGGGTCGCCAAGTCGACCAGCCGGCCGTGCGAGGTCCGGGTGGCGGCGACCTCGACGAAGCGGTCGAACTGGTCGACGGCCCAGGCCGCGAAGTGGGCCGCCTGGGCGATGCTCCCGAATGCGAAGCCCGGAGCCCGCTGGACCTGCTCCACCGAGGTGACCGCCGCCACGCCCCCGCTGAGACTCAGCAGACGCGCCCCCCGGTCGTAGCTCGCCACCAGCGCCCCCTCCGAGGTGGCCAGCGGCACATACACGTCGCCCTGGGCGTGCAGCCCGTTCATCCGGAGGGGACCGATGAGCCCGGTCGGAATGCGGGTATAGCCGATGAAGTTCTCGATATTGCCCTGAAGCGTCTGCGGGTCAGGGTCCGGGGCTTCGCCCGAGAGGGCGTCCGTGGCGTGTCCGAGGCCCGCGAGCAAGGCGAGTCGTTCGCCGTGCGCCTCGGCCGTCCAGGCGCGAGGCGAGGGGACGCGGTCCGGCAGGGGGTTCTCGGCCGGAGGACGGGGCGCGAGGAGCTGGGAGAGACCGTCCATGGCGCGGCCCTTTCGGAGCCGTTCGGCGATCTCCCGGGCCTTGTCGTGCGAGATGGGCATGCCGGATCCTGAACGCTGGGGGGAGTGGGGCGGGCGCGGGGCACGACGTCCCATCTCGTACCCCACGGCAAACATGGGGGTGCGAGGTCCCGGCGCAACCATCCGGCCCTACGGGTGATGCCCCGTTCGGGGTTCCGTTCCTACTCCTCGAGCTTCCAGGCCTCGTCGATGGGGGCCAGGGGGCGCTTGAGCCAGCGGGGGCGGCGGGTGCCGTCGGGAGAGTGGTCGGGGGCGGGGCGCGCCATCGCCTTCCACTCCCGGTATATCTCCATCGACTTGCGGGTGTCGACCACCACGTCGCCCAGGCGGTCCTCGGGCCCGGCCCGGGCCACCTTCACCGCCTTCTGGTGCCAGCAGTGCGCCCCGCTGATGGGGTCGGGGTGGACGCCGTGGGTCAGGTTCTGGTGCACCCCCACCTCGCTCCACC
>SLBA01000122.1 GCA_007126575.1 Gemmatimonadota bacterium
CGACCTCCCACTCGCGGGAGACCAGCTCGAGCACCTCGCTCCAGCTGAGCAGAGGGCCCGTGTAGGCGTCCTTCAGGTTCTGCTGCATCTTCGGGGCTTCGATCGCCAGGATGTTCAGACCATTGGGGCTGCTCAGGTTCGGGGTGTGAAGGAAGGTGGCCCGCTCCGCGTCGAGCAGCTTCCACCCGTCGGGAAAGTCCACGACCTTCACGGTCTCGACCCGGGTCTGGTCGACCTTTCCTTCGAGCAGGTACGCGGCCAGGCATTCGACCGACCGGAAGCGGAGGCGCTCCCCATCGGTCGTGCGCAGCTCCCCACCCCAGCGAATCTGCTCGACGGTGCCCCCGCAATAGGGGTCCTGGCTTTCGCCATACACGATCCGTTCGGCCGGCTCCTCGGAGCCCCCGCCAACGTTCGAGGCCGGTTCACCGGGCCCGCATGCGGCGAGCAGGACGACCAGGAGGAGCGAGGTCCCCGAGGTGACCCCTCCACCCTTCTTCGAGGGGGGCGCTGCCTTGTTTTCGGCTCCGTCTCCCCTCGTCGGCTCGGACCCGGTGGCCTCCTCGCCGGCTCGGGATCCGTCGCCCGACTCACCGCGTGCGCGAAAGCCGAGAAACACCGCCAGTCCGGCCAGAAGCGCCGAGATCGCCAGGAAGAGCGACCCCATGTGCGGGTACGAGCTGGCCCGGATGTTCAGGATCTGCGCGGTTCCGATGATCGGGGGAGAGTAGGTCATGTCGGGGATCCGGATCGGAGCGTCGGGACTCAGGTTGTGCCCGTAGTCGATGTTCCACAGGTAGAAGTCCACCATCCCCGCGGCTCCGGCGACCAGGAAGAGGCCCAGCCATCCGGCCATCAGCCAGGGGCTCCCGATCGCGGCGACCACGAGTCCCGTCACCACGAGCCCTCCGAGGACCCACGGCATGATCTCGAGCTCGGGGATCTCCTCGGGCTCGATCGGCTGCATCCCGATGTAGTGGTTCAGGATATTGATGTTCTGCAGGTCGTGCCGATCGTGCCCGCGCACGTCGTGCACGTAGATGTGCATCCCGAGGCCGTCGGAGTACTGCGGGGCCGTCAGTCGGATCGTCCACAGCGGGGTCACGAAGGCGGGGAGCATGACCACTGCGGCGATCGCGAGGAGGATCCGGCTCTTCCATTTTCCGCTCAGCTTTCCGCTCATGGTCGGGCGCTCCGGGAGGTTGCGTGCGTGCCCCGCGAAGGGGCGACGCGAGGTGAGAAGGGCCGGCCACCGGCCGTGTGCCGGGGCCGGCCTCCTCGGGTCTACGAGTCGGGGTCGGCTCAGTTCGAGCCGCGCGTACCGGTCCGCCAGAGGAGCTCGGTACCGGCCCCTTCCGGGGACACCCGCACGTACCCCTGCATCTCCTGGTGAAGCGCGGAGCAGAAGGCGGTGCAGTAGAAGGGGTAGATCCCGGTTCGCGTAGGCACCCACTTCAGGGTCTTGGTCTGGCCGGGGGCCAGGAGGATCTCGGCGTTCTGGGCGCCCTTGATGGCGATGCCGTGCACCACGTCCCAGTCCTGCTCGAGGTTGGTGACGTGGAGGTAGACGGTGTCGCCCACGTGCACCCCCTCGATGTTGTCGGGGGTGAAGTGACTCCGGATGCTGGTCATGTAGACCCGCACCACGTTGCCCTCGCGCTCCACCCTGGCCTCGGTCGGGCGCCGGGTAACGTGGGGGTGCTGGTTGTCGCTCAGCTCGTAGATGCGCTGGCTGTTGGGCTGCAGCAGTTCGGCCCGGATCGCCTGCGCGTAGTGCGGCTCCCCGATCGTCGGGAAGTCCTTGAGCAGGACCATCCGATCGCCCGACACGTCATACAGCTGCGCCGGGTGGTTCTGCTTCGGACCCACCGGGAGGAAACGGTCCCGCGCGGTCTTGGTCAGCCCCACCAGGTAGCGGGCGTCGGGGTCGCGTGTGTCTCCACCCGTCAGCATGAGGTGGCCGATCGAGTAGTACGCGTCGATGCGGTCCACGATCTCGAAGGTCTCGAGCGACCACTTCACGATCTCGGACGAGATGTAGACCGAGGTGTAGGCGTAGCCACGACCGTCGAACTCGGTGTGCAGCGGTCCCAGCCCCGGGTTCTCGACCTCGCCGATGATCGTGGACTCGTACTCGAGCACGGGGATCCCGTCGATCACCTCGTCGAAGGCCTCGTTCTCGATCGCTTCGAGCATGCGGCTGAAGGAGTGGACCGGAATGACCGTCGCCAGCTTCCCGCCCCCGACGATGTACTCGCCGGTCGGGTCGATATCGACGCCGTGGGGCGATTTCGGGGTGGGCAGGAAGAAGATCGCACCGGGGATCTCGCTGGGATCCACCACCGTCACGCCATTGCGCTCGGTCGAGGTGGCCAGCCCGCTCCCGGGATCATAGGTGTTGTGAAAGTAGATCGCCTCTTCGCTGCTTCCGGCGCCATTCGCGACCGCCTCGGCCACCATCCGCCAGTTGACCGCGGCGATGAAGTCCTTGTCGTAGCGCGAGGCCTCGATCTCGAGCAGGGTGTGGGCCTCTTCGACGTTGTACGAGGTGAAGAAGACCCAGTCGCTCGAGGGGCCCATTCCGGCCCTCCCCAGGTCGAAGTGGTACGGGGGCACGCGGATCTGAAAGTCGAGATCCATCGCGCCACTCTCGGGATCCACCTTCACGAAGGAGAGGAGCCCGTCGAAGTTGTCGCGATAGGTGTCGATCGGGACGTCCAGGTCCATCTCGGCCGGGATGCTGAAGCGGGTCGCCCCGATCAGGTACTCGGTGTTCGAGGTCGGGAACGACGAGGCGTGGTTGCCTCCGGTGTTCGGCAGCTCCATGATCTCGACGGTCTCGAACTTCTGCAGGTCGATCCGTGCGATCCGCGGGGTGTTGTTGCCGTTGATGAAGAGCCAGCGGCCGTCCGCCATGGCGTCGGTGCGCGAGAGCTGCGGGTGGTGGGAGTCATCCCAGGGGATGAACCCGTAGCTGGTCTGGAGCAGGGGCTTGGTCTCCTCGGAGTAGCCGTAGCCCGACTCCGGATCCTGGCTGAAGACCGGGATCACCTTGAAGAGGCGGGCGGACGGGAGCCCCCAGACCGAGAGCTGGCCGCTGTATCCACCCGAGAAGAATGCGTAGTACTCGTCGTAGTCACCCGGGGCGACATAGACGCGATCGGCGGCGTCTCCGGCCCCGATCATGCCGGTCTCGCCCGGACATCCGGTGAGGGAGAAGGCGATGACACCCGCCAGCATGGCGGCGACACCGAGCTTCATCCCGAAGTGCTTCCTGAACATGGTCGACTCCTCGTTTCCTGCTCTGGACGTTGAGGGCGCAGTTCGATCCACGCCCCGGGGGAACGGCGTGGTTACGGGTTGGGTTCTCGCAGGTACTCGACGATCGCCCGTGCCTGCTCTTCGCTGATGTTCTGGTACGGCATGACGACGGGGTATTCGCGCAGGAGTTCCTGGACGACGGGGTGGCGCTGCGCCATCTCGCTCGGGTTCATGATCATGTTCATCACGAAGGTGGGGCTCCGAATGTCGAGGATATTCCCCAGCGGGGGCCCCACGAAGCGCTCATCGAGCGCATGACAGGCCTCGCAGTTGAACTCGAAGACCTCCTGTCCCATCCGGGCCATCGCTTCGTCGATCTCGGGGCCGAGTTCGACTACTTCGGTGAAGGGGCCGATCCCGTGCTCCTCCTCGAAGGCGGTCAGGCCGTTCTCGGGTTCGTCGGCGGACTCGGGCGTGCGATCCGCCGCGTCTCCGCACCCGGCAATGATCACGAGGAGAAATAGGCCCAGGAGGGGGGTCAATGCGCGTTTCATCGTGCGTGCCTTCCGAAATAGGGGTCTCAGGCCGTGCAAACATCCTGTGTAGATCGCTCTATACAGGTGGAAAGCTAGACGAGTCCCCCGGGCGGGTCTGTCGGAGAAATGCCGGGATCTCCTGTAGGGAAATCCCCCACAGAGGGTGCGGGGGGAGTGCGGCAGAGGGGGTACGGCGGTGGGGGACGGTGCGGAGGTGGTTGGGGTGGCGGTCGGGTTGAGGGGGTGGAGCGGACCCGCGGACCCGAGGGTCCGGGTCTGCGGTCAGTGCAGCCCTTCGGGCATCGAGGTGCCGGTGAGCACGGCGGTCACCACCAGCACGAGCGCAGCGAGGCCCACCTCGGTCCAGGCGCGTCGTCGGGTGCGTGCCGCGCCTTCGGGGCTGTTCAGGACGGGGAGGCCCTTCCGCCAGTTCAGCGCCCCCAGCGCGAGCACCCCCAGCGTCACCCCGACCTTCAGGAGGAGGGTGCGCCCGTACTGCGAGCCCCAGAGGTTGGACCACGTGCCGACGTGCTGCGTCGAGAGGATGAAGCCGGCGAAGAGGAGCACCCCCACCGAGACCATGGCGACCGGCGAGAAGGCCCTCAGCTGGGCGGCGAGTATGGAAGGTCCGGAGGCGGATTCGGCGGCGGGCCCGGAGGTGGATCTGAAGTCGGGACCGGAGGCAGACTCGGAGGGCGGCATCGTCGCGGGCGTGACTCCGGACTCCCGGGCGGGCCGCCACCCCCGGTCCCGCAGCATAAGGATCAGCGCCAGCGTGCCGATCCAGCTGCCCGCGGCCAGGATGTGCGCGGCGTCGAGCCCGACGGCCAGCGGCCGATTCGAGGGGACCGACATGGCGTGGCTCGACAGCGCCAGCGTCAGTGCCAGCAGCAGTACTCCGGCGCCCGCGAGCTTCCACCGACGGGGAAGGGACGGGGGGGCGGGGGTGGTGCCCCAGGGCACCCGGGCGGGGATCCGGTCGGGGGGGTGTCGCGAAATCCAGAGGAAGATCCCGGCGAGCGCGACGATCACCCCGCCCTGCCCCATCCAGACGCTGCCCCAGAAGGTCTCGAAGACCAGATACGCCAGGTCCTCGGACAGGGGAGCGAAGGGGTCACGGAACCCCAGGAGCTGCACGTACAGCCGCAGCCCCCAGACCGGAAGGAGGGCGAGCACGACCCACCCGCCGATCCGGGCCACGCGTCCCTCGAGGGCGCCGATCCTCCGGGGGCCGTCCGCGTCGAGCTGCGCCGCGGCGCCGGGAGCGATGAAGAGTCGCCACGCCGTGATCCCGGCCACCAGGATCGTGCCCGAGTACAGGAGCCACCGCTGGAGCGGTGGGACGATCAGTTCGATCACGGATCCAGGCCGACCACGAGCGCGTCGTGGTCGGAGCTGCGCCACACCGTGGGCTCCGGATCGTATTCGTAGCCGAACCCGGTGAATTCGTCGGCATTGCTGTGCCAGATCGCGGCTCCGGCCAGGTGCGGGCGCTGCGAGGTACGGATCAGGACGTGGTCGAGGCGACCCGACTCCCCCTGGAAGACATAGCTGTACGGAGGCCCGCCGTCGGATTCGGCGAAGGCATCGGCCCAGCCCCGTTCCCGAAGCAGGGAGATCGGGTCCTCCTGCGCGTAGCTGTTCAGGTCACCCACGATCAGGGCGCGTTGGGTGCCCATCCCCGTGGGGTCGGCGTCGATCCAGTCGGCGAGTGCTTCGGCTGCCACCACGCGGTGGGCATTCCAGCACGCCTGACCGTCGTTCTGGTCCGCGTCTCCGGGCCCTGCCCGCGGATGGCCGGCATCGGGGCAGCCGGCCTTCGACTTGAGGTGATTGGCCACGATGACCCAGGGTTCGGCGGTCGATCCTTCGCCCCCGGTGGCGGTCGCACCGGACCCCGCCCCCTCTCCATTCGGCAGGAAGGCCTGGGCGAGTGGGGGTCGGCTTCCCCACTCGAAGATCGAATCGGTCGGAAAGACCGCCGGTCCCACCGGGGTCACCGACCCGGTGCGGTAGAGGAGGCCGACCCGGATCGCGTCGCCCCCGGGGCCCTCCAGCTCGACCGGGGCCCAGTCGCGCGCGGGTCCGGCCTCGTTGAGCGCCTCGGCGAACTGCGCGATCGCGGTGCGGGGGCCGACTCCGTCGTTTTCGACCTCGGCGAGCGCCGCGACATGCACGTCGAGCGCCTGCAGGGTGGCCACCAGCTTCGCCTGCTGACGTTCGTAGAGCGTAAAGGTCTGCGCTCCCCGCGGGGTGGGAAAGCCGCCGCCCTCGCCGTCGCCGTTGAAGAGGTTCTCGAGGTTGATCACCCCGATCCGGAGCCGACCGTCGGCCGAGGGGGGATCCGGGCGGGTCGCCGCCTCGCGCACCGCGATCTGCTCGATGGGCAGGAGGAGGTGGCCGGCCCGCCGCACGTCGATCACCCCGGTCATCGGCTCCAGAACGCTCCCGATCCGCAGGGGCGTGTCGTGCTCCGGCCAGTCGGGCAGGTACGCGATCGCTTCGGGCCACTGCTCGTTGCTCCCGTCGTCGAGCACGAGCTTCATACGGTCGTTGTGCGCCCTGAGGGAGTCGGCCTCGGGGCCGGGGCGGTTCAGCTCGGTCGGCTGGAAGAGCCGCCCGTCGAAGCTGGCGATGATCTCGCCGAAGCGCTGCAGCCCCGAGTGCCCGGTAACCGTGAGCGGGGCCTCGATTCGGACCAGCATCCCCTCGAGCCGGTCCCAGGTGATCGGGCCCGTCGGGGCGTCGGTGATCGTGACGGGGAGGAGCGCCTCGGGGTTCGGGGGGCCGAGCAGCTCCACCGACTCCACCTCGTCGAGTGCGGTCAGGGTGGGCGGGCTCTCACCGCGCTCGGTGACGGTCCCGTGGACCCGGACGCGCTGGCCCGTCGCGAGTGCGGTGTCGGCCGGGGGTTCCCAGACGATGAAAAGCCCCTCCGAAGTGTCGGGGTCCCCATCGTCCTCTCCGACCGCACTTTCCATGAAGAAGCCCCCGAGCGCCGGGAAGTGGGCGCTGACGATGCCCTCGACCCGCACCTCGGAGCCCTCGAGCAGACTGCTCGGGCCGGTCCCCTGGATGGTGCCGATCGGGGTGAGCTCGGACGGGGTTTCGCCGGGGGCGCAGGCGACCGCGAACAGGGGGGCCAGGACGAACGGGAGCGCGGTGAGGATCGACGAGAGGGCGCGAGGGCGCATGCGGTACTCCGAGGGATGACGGCGGGTCGATGGGCGGCGATCGCCCGGATCCGGCATCCTTAAGGTGCCATGATTTCGAAGCCCCGGCCAGATCCCTCGGGATCGTCAGAAGACGACCTGGGGGCCCGTCTCGAGCTTCGTGATCCAGAGCCCGGAGTCGGAGTTCAGGTCCGACGAGAAGAGGTGGCCGTTGAAGGGCTGGGCTCCCCAGGTCATGGGCCAGTTCGGGGCCATGGTGTGCTCGTCGGTGGTCTTGAGGATCCCCAGCTCGCGTCCGAGCCGGTACAGTTCTCCCCGGAGCTCTCCCGAGATGTCGAGCACCCGGTGGCCGGCGTGGTAGTACCCGATGTAGAGATGGTCTCCCCATGGCGAACTCCACGATCACGGGATCATTGGAGACCGGACGCGCCTGTGGACGTTGCGGCCGGCCGAGCGGTCCCACCCGGGACCACCG
>SLBA01000018.1 GCA_007126575.1 Gemmatimonadota bacterium
AGGGTGGGTGCAACGATATATCGGTAGAGGACCCAGGCCGACGTCATGGTCAGGGCCCAGAGGGCCATGATCCCGGCGGCGGCAAGTCCCGGTGTTTCGAAGAGGGTTCGCAGGGTTTCCATGAGCCAGTAGACCCCCGGCGCACCCGTGAGGGCGTCGAGCGAGTAGGCCCAGACTTGTGATCCGAGCTCCGAAGCGCGCCAGCCGACGAAGAGCGCCAGCTCGCGAAGGCTGAGGAGCGGATGGACCACCACGGCGGCGACCCCGGCGATCAGCCCGACGGATGGCGCCATGAAGACCCCACCGGCCACCGCCCACGACTTCGGACTCGAGGGGAGGAGGCGCCGGGAGAGATCGGCCGCCCGCGACACCCAGCTGCGTTCGGGAGCATTCGCGACCTTCGCGATCGCGGCCACCTGGACCTTCGCCATCACCTGATCGGCGAAGTCCGCCGCGGGGGCGAGCTGCGGGAGTTCGTCGAGCTCCGAGAAGAGGGCGTTCCACTCCATTCGAAGGGCCCCGCACGCGAGGCAGTCGTCGAGGTGGGACTCGACCCTGGAACGTGTCCCGCGGTCGAGCGCACCCTCGAGGTAGTCCTGGATCCCCTGGACCGAGAGGTGCCGGTCGCCCGGCGAGGGGCGGACCCCGGGGACCCGTTCGAGGAGACGGTCGATCCAGCCCGAGCGCGCGGGGGTCCTCGCCTCGACCTCGACGCCCGACATCACCCGTGCCGAAAAGCCCGGCGAGGGGCGCAGGTCCGGAAGCTCCTCCAGCTCGCTGAAGAGGAGGGCCCACCCCTGCATCTCGGACCGACAGCGGGCGCACTCGTCGAGATGGGCGCGCGCGGAGCGCTCCCTCTCCCGGGGGAGTTCACCCTCTGCGAGTGCCTGTAGCACGTCGCTGTCGAGGTGTGGGCTGGAATCCATCGTCATTGCTCGGTCTCCATGGTGGGTTCACGGGTCCCTACGGAATCGTGCCCATGCAGGTTTCGGGTGCCGGTCCGGTGCGTCATGCGGCGACCTCGGAGAGAAGCTCCTTGAGCTCGCTTCGACCTCTGTGGATGTAGGTCTTCACGGTTCCCAGGGGGAGCTCCATGATGTCGGCCACCTCGTCATAGCTGTGTCCCTCGACGTGGCGAAGGAGGATTGCGGTTCGATACTCCGGTCTCAGGCGGGAGATCGCATCCTCGATCTGCCCCCCGAGCTCACGGTTCTCGGTGTACTCGTCGGGGGTCTCGCCGGTGTCCGGCAGGGTGAAGCGGGTGCGCGCGGTCTCTTCCTCGCCCGACGCGTGCGGGGAGCCGTCGATCGAGATCGTGTCGAGCTTCTTCTTCCGGAGGTGGTCGATGGTCAGGTTGTTCGCGATCTTGAATAGCCAGCTCGAGAACTTGTATTCCGGCTTGTAGCTGCCGAGGGCGTGGAACGCCTTGATGAAGGCCTCCTGGGCCAGGTCCTCGGCGAGCGTGCGGTCTCGGACCATGCGGTACACGAGAGAGAATACGGGTCTCTCATAGCGAGCGATGAGCTCGCGGAACGCGGACTCCCGCCCCTTGCAGGCGAGAGCCGCGACTTCCCGGTCTTCGAGCGTGGAAAGGTCCACCGTAGTCTGGACTCCGGAGTCCGTCGATGCGGGTCGCGCCCTCTGCGGAGCGACCCGTGGTCGGGTCCGGGACGGTCCCGGACCCACGCTGGGTACCGGACTTCCCTACGAACCCGCTCTGCACGAAGTTTCAACGCCTCGACGATCGGGGTCCGGGAACTCGTCCGGTGCTTTCGGGTGAAGCCTCTCCCGCCTCCACCCACATCTGCAAATCTACCCGCGAGACGACCGCATGGCGACCGACTCCAGAGCCCGCCCCGAAGAGGGGGAGGCCCGTGAAGATCAGGTGCAGACGATCTTTTCCGAGATCGCCCCCCGATATGATCTGCTGAATCATGTCCTGAGCCTGAACATCGATCGCCGCTGGCGACGCACGGCCGTGGATCGGCTCGAAGTCGATGCAGATCCGCAGCGGCGGGTCCTCGACGCCTGCGCGGGGACGTACGACCTCAGCCTGGAACTGGCCCGCAGGACGGGATTCGGCGGAACGGTCGTCGCGTCAGATTTCGCACGACCCATGCTCGTCGCCGGACAGGACAAGCTGGAGGGAGCCGCAGTGCAGCCCGTCTGCGGCGATTCGCTGCGCCTGCCCTTTCCGGACGCGTCCTTCGACGGCGTCATGGTCGGATTCGGGGTCAGAAATCTATCCGACGTGAATGTCGGGTTCCGGGAGTTCCACCGGGTGCTGCGGCCGGGAGCCCGGCTCGTGATCCTCGAATTCACCACTCCGCCGAATCCGATCATCCGGACGGGCTACCACTTCTATTTCCACCGCGTGCTCCCGCTGATCGGGAGGGTCGTGTCAGGTCACCCCTGGGCGTACACGTACCTGCCCGAGTCGGTCAAGGGATTTCCCGGCCCCGAGCCACTGGCCGAGGCGCTTCGGGAGGCGGGCTTCCAGAGCGCGGAGTGGACCCTGGTCACCGGCGGGATCGCGGCGATCCACACGGCGGTCCGGTGAGGCTGCGGCCCCGATAAGGTGGGCCGGTTGGAGCGAATGGCTCCCTGCAAGGAGGTCAGGGTGCGGGCTGGCACCGGGAACAGAAGAAGATCGAGCGGTTCGACAGGACCTCCCGGACGATCGGCTCGGCGCAGCGGGGGCACGGCTCGCCGGCGCGACCGTACACCCGCAGCTTCGCGGCGTACTCCCCCTTCCAGCCCTGTGCGGTGCGGTAGTCCCGGAGGGTGGTCCCCCGGGCGTCGATCGCCTCGCGGAGGACGCGGCGGATCGCCCGGTGCAGGCGGCGGGCCGCGTCGGCATCGAGCGTGTGCGTTCGGGCCCGGGGGTCGATCCGGGCGAGAAAGGCGGCCTCGTTCGCGTAGATGTTTCCGACGCCGGCCACCCGCCGCTGGTCCAGGAGCCAGGACCGCAGGGGGGTGGTCGAGCTCTGGAGCCCCCGTTGCAGTGCCGCTGCGGTGAACTCCGGGCCGAGGGGCTCGGGGCCGAGCGAGGCCGACCACGTCGCGTACTCGCTCGCGGAGTGCAGGCTGAGGTGTCCGAATCGACGCACGTCGTGATAGACCAGCGATCCCCGCCCGCCTTCGAGATGGAAGTACACGGCAGGGTGGGTCGGAGGGGCCCCGCTGGCTCCGGGTCCCCGCAGGAGCAGTCGTCCCGACATCCCCAGGTTCACCACCATCCGGCGGGAATCGCCGAGGCGCAGGACCAGGTTCTTTCCCCTGCGTCCGACCGACTCGAAGACGGCGCCGCGGAGCCGGGCCGAGAAGTCGCCCGCCTCACGATCCAGGACATCGGCGTGCACGACCTCGACCCGGTCCACGGTCGCCCCGGTCACCGGATCCCGCAGTCCGCGGGCGATCGTCTCGGCCTCGGGGAGCTCGGGCATCGGAGGGGAGGGAGCCGTCGGTGGCGGCTCAGCCCCGGGGCGAGCTCTCGGGGCTGAAGGCTCTCCACCCGATGTCCGACCGGAAGGTCTTGCCCTCGAACTCGATGGCGCGGGCGCCCTTCAGGCTTCGGGCACGGGCCTCCTCGAGGTCCGCTCCGAGGCCGACGACCGAGAGCACCCGGCCCCCGGAGGTGACGGGTCCGTCCTCGCCCTCGGCGGTTCCAGCGTGGAAGATCAGGAGGTCGGGGTCCTGGACCAGCTCGTCGGGGATGGTGATCGCCCGACCGGTTTCGTAATGGCCCGGATAGCCCTCGGATGCGAGGACGGTGTTGAGCGCGGCTCCCCCCCGGAACTCGGGCACGAAGCCCTCGATGCTTCCCCCCCGGGCGACCGCGACCAGGAGCTCGAGGAGCGGGGAGTCCATGAGGGGGAGGACGGCCTGGGTCTCGGGGTCCCCGAACCGGCAGTTGAATTCGACCACGCGCGGGCCGGAATCAGTGAGCATGAGGCCGGCGTAGAGGAGTCCGCGAAAGGGGGTCGCCGCTCGCTCCATCGCGTCGAGGATGGGAAGATAGATCTCGTCCCGGACCCGATCGGTCAGCTCGGGGGCGAGGGAGGGCACCGGGGCGTACGCCCCCATCCCGCCGGTGTTGGGCCCCGTGTCGCCCTCCCCGATCTGCTTGTGGTCCTGCGAGGGGAGCAGGGGGATCACGTGCCGTCCGTCGGTCACCGCGAACATCGAGATCTCTTCACCCTGCATGAACTCCTCGATCACGATCTCTCGGCCGGCCGGCCCGAAGGCCGCCTCCTTGAGCATCTCGCGAGCGGCTTCGAGGGCTTCCTCGGTCGTGGAGCAGACGATCGCGCCCTTTCCCGCGGCCAGGCCGGAAGCCTTGACCACCA
The DNA here is from genome assembly GCA_007126575.1 of Gemmatimonadota bacterium. GTDB lineage: Bacteria > Gemmatimonadota > Gemmatimonadetes > Longimicrobiales > Gaopeijiaceae > SLBA01. Next base: position 4,350 of record SLBA01000018.1, read on the forward strand.
GGGGGGCCTCGTGATCCCGGATGTGGGCCTCGGCGTCTTCCCACCGCGTGAAGCAACGGTAGTCCGCCGTAGGGACCCCGGAGCGCTGCATCAGCTCCTTCGCGAAGGCCTTCGAGGACTCGAGCCGGGCGGCGGCGGAGGTCGGCCCGAAGAGGGGGAGACTGCGCTTGCGGAAGATGTCGGCGATCCCGTTCGCGAGGGGGACCTCGGGACCGACGATCGTCAGGTTGATCTGAGCGCCCTCCGCCCAGGTCGCCAGCCCCTCGACATCATCGGACGCGAGATCGACGGGGTGGGCGAGCGGGGCCATGCCCGGGTTGGGACGGGTCGCGAAGAACTCGGCGCCCGGCGCATCCTGTTTAAGTTTCCAGAGAAGGGCGTGTTCCCGCCCACCGTGTCCAATCAGGAGGATCTTCATGGCCCAAGAGTAGAACAGCGTCGGCGGAGTGTCAAAGCTCCGCCGACGCTGGGCCCCCCGCCCGGATCGAGGCTCAGGCCTGGAGGTCGCGAGCCGACCGGGTGCGCTGGGCTGGACGCAGCGGGCTGGACCGTCGGAGGGGCGGGTGCTGCGGCTGGCCACGGCGGCGCCCGTCCTTGAGAAGGAGCGCCGAACAGGGAGCGGTCCAGACGGTGGTGCGGGCCGCGCTCGAGGAGATCCCCGTGGCCTCGTCCGAGGTGCGTCCGTCCACGATGAGCAGGTCCACTTCACCCCTCCGGGCCTGTCGGTCGACCTCGCGGGGCTGATAGCCGTGGCCGGGATGGCACGGGACGACCGGAATCTCCGCCGAGTCGATGGCGAACGCGGCGATCAGTGGCCAGTTCGGCTCGGACTCGGACTTCGCGGGAGGGCCGGCAGAGGCGATCAGGGCCTTCGCAGGCCGATGTCCGGTGTCCGCGCTGAACTCACGGGCGTATCCACCGCCACCCTTGCGGACCAGGAGGGTCGAGGCCGGCGAGTCCTGGAGCAGGGCTCTGGCGACGCTGCCGAGCTCGAAGAAGGGGGTGGCACCGCACCCCTTGGCTCCGGCCACCACCAGATCGTACCGAACGGACGTGGATCGCTCGACGAGGAGTCGGGCCGGGTCCCCGCTCAGTTCGACGGACTCGATCGTGAGTCTCGGGTTGGTGAGTTCCCGACGGGCCTCGCGGAGCCAGTCCGCGGGTGTCGAGCAGCCGGGAAGCTCCGCGGCGACGGGGTGGAAGCCCCGTGCCCTGCGGCGAACTACCTGGTCTCCGGAGTCGGCCACGGCTCGCACCGCGACGATGTCGACCTGGGCGGCCACCTCGTGATGCAGCAGGTTGTTCAGGAAGCGTGCGGCCTCCCGCGAGTATGACGAACCGTCTGTGGCAACAAGGATCTTCATCGGGCCGCTCCGAAATCGGGGTGCGTTCGGTCTTCTACCCGCACTGGTATCGCAACCCCTGTGCCAGAGGCCGGACGGGCGACGAGGTGGGGGATTCCCGTGGGCGAGGCCGAAACCCCCGGGTCCGGAGCCCGGTGCGCGGACGGTTCAGGTTGTCACACCTGTGGCGGCATCGCGACGTCTCGGGTCACCAACCTGCCCCGGGTCCACCACTCCCCTTCAGGTTGTCGAAGAGGGAGTCGCGCATCCGCTTGGCCGCCGTCGCCAGGTCGTCGACGAAGTCCCGTGCCTCCTGCCGATACGCCTGAGCGGCGTCGGAGAGGTCGTCGACGTACTCCGGCTCCGGATCACCCCGGCGGGGATACTCGCCGCGGAGGATGCGGTCGTATTCTCCGGATTCGATCCAGCTGCGGAGTTCCCCCACCCGCAGGACGAAGAATGGGTGGGTGGTGCCCAGGAGGTTGAGGACCTTGAAGACGGAATCCGCCACGTCCTCGCTTTCCCGGTAGGCCTCGGCCTGCTCGATGAAGGCGTCGAGGTTCGTGTCCTCCGGGCGCCCCCCGCCCGCCATCTTCAGCATCGTGCGGAAGACGACCTCGGGATCCTGGACTCCGAGCAGGCCGGCCCGATCCGAGGACAGCTCGCTCTTCCGGTACCATTCGAGGAGTGCGACCAGAACCGCCCGGGCCGCAAGCCCCACCAGCGGGAAGCCTCGCTCGGCGAGCTGGATCAGCAGGACCATCATGGTTCGGTAGAGGACGTGTCCGCTCGCGATGTGTCCCACCTCGTGCGCCAGGACGTACCGGAGTTCGTCCTGGTCGAGCAGGTTCACCGTTCCCGAGTTCAGGATGACGAAGGGGCGCTCCATCCCATAGGCTCCAGCGTTCACCATCGGGGTCTGCGACACGAAGAGGGGTACTTCCCGGGGGGCGTCGAGCGTCTCCAGGACCTCGAGGTGAAGGGCGTGGAGCCGGGGGAACTGCCGGGCCGAGACCTGGACGGCGTTCGCCTGAAAGGCCAGGCGAATCGGCTTCTCGCCAAAGAACCCGAAGAGCTTCTTGAGGACCTCGTCGAAGACCGGGATCGCGCGAAGGGCCGTGAGAGCCGCTCGATCCGCCGGATGCTCCCACGCCCGGGGCGAGATCCCGAGGAGCTGGCGGGGTCGGGATCGCCCTCCCGACCCGCCGGATCCGGAGCCCTCGCCCGATCTCGGGGGGACGGGACCGTCGCCGGCACTGCCGGAGGCGGGAGGATCCCACGGGGTATTCGGGTCGTGATCGGTCATCGTTCGGTCTCCTCGGTTGAGTCGAGCGGGCTCGGGGGAAGCTCCGCGGTCTGCCGCCCATTCCTACGGCTGCCGGCAGCGGAGGTTTCAGGCCCGAGGCTTCCGCCGGTCAGAGTTCCTTCAGTGCCCGATCGAGATCGTCGAGCAGGTCTCCGATCTCCTCGACGCCCACGGACAGTCGGACGAGACCGTCGGTCACTCCCATGAAGGCTCGTCGGTCTTCCGGGACCGACGCGTGTGTCATGAGCGCGGGGACCCCGATCATCGACTCGACCCCTCCGAGAGACTCGGCAAGGGCGAACAGGTGGGTTCGGTCGACGAAGGCCTTGGCGCGCTCTCCACTCCCGAGCTCCATCGACACCATTCCCGTGAATCCGTCCATCTGTCGGGCGGCGAGCTCGTGCTGCGGGTGGCTCTCGAGCCCGGGGTAGAAGACCGCGACCGAGGCCGGATGATCTTCGAGAAATCGCGCCACGGCCATGCCGTTCTCGTTGTGCGCCCGCATCCGCAGATGAAGTGTCTTCGTGCCCCGCAGGACGAGCCATGCGTCCATCGGGCCCGGAACCGCTCCGGTGGACTTTCTCACGAAGTGGATGCGGTCGGCGAGGTCGTCGTCGTCGACCACCAGCATTCCCCCGATGACATCCGAATGCCCGTTGAGATACTTGGTCGTGGAGTGGGCCACGATGTCGGCGCCCCGTTCGAGGGGGCGCTGATTGAACGGCGTGGCGAAGGTGTTGTCGACCATGAGGAGCGCATCCCCCTCGTGGGCGATCGTGGCCATCTGCTCGAGGTCGCAGAGGCGCATCATGGGGTTCGTCGGCGTTTCCACGTGGACGAGCCTCGTGCGGGGGCGCAGGGCCGCGCGGACCTGGTCGGGGTCGCGGGTGTCGACGAAGGTGAACTCGACCCCGAGCCTCGAGAGCACCTTGTTGAACATCCGGTTGGTGCCCCCGTAGGTGTTCTCCTCGCTCACCACGTGGTCCCCGGCATCGAGCAGCTTGATCACCGCCTCGATCGCCGAGAGCCCGCTGGCGAAGGCGATCCCATGCGCCCCGCCCTCGAGGGCGGCGATGTTTCCTTCGAGCGCCTCGCGGGTGGGGTTCTGGACCCGGGCGTACTCGTAGCCCAGGTGGCGCCCGAGCTCGGGCTGTACGTACGTCGAGGTCTGGTAGATGGGCGGCATGATCGCACCGGTCGTCGGGTCCGGGCGCTGGCCGGCGTGTACGGCTCGGGTTCCGAAGCCGGGGTTGTTGTCGGGCGTGGGTGACATGAAGTCGTCCTGGAAAGTTGAGGGTCGTTGACCCCTGAACCTAATGGGGCGGGTGAGGGCCGCGCCATCGGGCGGATGCCTTGCGAGCCGACCCGGTTTTCGGGAGAGTAGGGGGCCCCGGAAATGATCTCACCCCACAGTCATCGGATCTTCTCATGCCTCTCGTTCTCCCCTCTTCGCTCATGGTCAGCGTCTCCGGATTTCGCGGACGGGTCGGAGACCCGCTCACACCGGAGCTCATGGCGGGTCTCGCCGCGGGGTTCGGCTCCTTCCTGGGGGCCGAGGGCTCGGGCGACACGGTGTTCCTGGGCCGCGACTCCCGAACGAGCGGGACCATCTTCGAAGCCGCGGCGGCCGCGGGCCTCGCGTCGGTCGGGATGGATGTGGTGCGTCTGGGGATCGTCCCCACGCCGACGCTTCTCATGGCGGCCCGGGACGCGGGCGCGGCCGGCGCCCTGGGGGTGACCGCATCGCACAACCCCGCAGAATGGAACGCGCTGAAATTCGCCGGAGGGGACGGGATGTTTCTGGACGGCCCCCGGATGCAGCGGTTCCAGTCGAGCCTTCGGGAGGGGGACCCCGTCCGAGCCGCCTGGAACGAACTTGGCCGGATCCACGACGACGACGGTGCGATCGATCGCCATGTGGCGCAGATTCTCGAGCTTCCGTTCGTGGATCTCGACGCGATTCGGGAGCGTCGGTTTCATGTGGCACTCGATTGCGTGCACGGGGCGGGGGGAATCGCGGTACCACGGCTGCTCGAAGCGCTGGGGTGCAGGGTCTCGGCCATGGGGATGGAGGCCAATGGCCACTTTCCCCGGGATCCGGAACCGACGGCGGCAAACCTTTCCGGGCTGGGGGCGCTCGTGCGGGAGAGCGGGGCGGAGCTGGGATTCGCGGTGGACCCCGACGTGGACCGGCTGTCGCTCGTCGACGAGACCGGGCGCCCGCTCGGAGAGGACCTGACCCTCGCACTCTGCGCGGTGACCGTTCTGAAGCGCGAGTCCGGCCCGGTGGTCACCAACCTGTCGACCAGCCGTGTGGTCGAGGACGTGGCGCGCGATGCGGGTGTGGCGTTCACCCTGGCCCCGGTAGGCGAGATCAACGTCTCACGGGCGATGCAGGCGGTGGGGGCCGTGATCGGAGGGGAGGGGAATGGCGGGGTGATCCTGCCGGCGCTCCACGGGACCCGCGATGCCCTGGTCGGGATGGCCCTCATCTTGCAACACCTGGTCGGCCGGGAAACGAGCCTCGGCGAGGCGGCTGCAGCATGGCCGGAGTATCGCATCGTGAAGGAGAAGGCGGCGTTTCCCAGAGAGCGGCTCGACGAGGGCTATGCGGCGCTGCGCCGAGCCCTCCCCGCGACCCGTGTCGACACGACCGACGGACTGCGGCTGGACTGGCCCGAAGAGGGGCGGTGGCTGCACGTCCGGCCTTCGGGCACCGAGCCCGTGGTCCGCTTCATCGCCGAGGCTCGGGACGAAGACGGGGCGAGGGAGCTGATAAGAGCGGCGCGTGAGGCCCTCGAGGGCTGATGCCCCGATGATGTTCACCCGAAGACCGAGAGCGACCGAAAACGATGTGTGGAATCGTGGGCTATGTCGGATCGAAGGAAGCTGCACCCATCCTTCTCGAAGGACTCAGGCGCCTCGAATACCGGGGGTATGATTCGGCGGGGCTGGCGATCGTCGGCAAAAACGGCGAGATGCACTCCGTGCGCCGACCAGGGAAGCTCGACCAGCTCGAGGAGGCGGTGGCGGCCCACCATCCCGAGGGAGTCTGCGGGATCGGTCACACCCGCTGGGCGACCCACGGGCCCCCGACCCTCGAGAACGCCCACCCGCACAAGAGCAACGACGGCTCGATCGCCCTCGTGCACAACGGGATCATCGAGAACGCCGGGACCCTGCGCACCAAGCTGGAAGCGGAAGGGGTGGTCTTCCAGAGCGATACCGACACCGAGGTGGTGGTTCATCTCATCGATCGGCTCTGGACACCGGATGGGACTCTCGAGCAGGCGGTCTCGGCCGCGCTCGAGCAGGTGATCGGAGCCTACGGGATCGCGGTGGTGAGCACGAGGGACCCGGGGAAGATCGTGGTGGCCCGGCAGGGATCTCCTCTTCTGCTCGGGGTGGGCAAGAATGGTGAGGTCCTGGTGGGATCCGATGCCGCGGCCGTCATCGCCCGGACCCGCAACGTCGTCTACCTCGACGATGGCGACTACGCCGTGCTGACCGCCGACGGGTACCGCACCTACCACCTTCGGCAGGGACCGGTCCAGCGAAAGGTGCACGAGGTCACCTGGGATCTCGAGGCGATCGAGAAGGGTGGCTTCGACCACTTCATGAAAAAGGAGATCTTCGAGCAGCCCCGCACCCTCGAGGACGTGACCCGGGGGCGCCTGCTCGAGGAGGAGGGGTCGGCGCGTCTCGGAGGGGTCACGATCAGCGACAAGGAGCTCCTCGAGATCGACCGGATCATCATCACGGCGTGCGGCACCTCGTGGCATTCTGCCCTGATCGGGGAGTATCTCCTCGAAGAGCTGGCCCGGATTCCCACCAAGGTGGAATACGCTTCGGAGTTTCGCTACAAGAATCCCGTCGTCGACAGCCGCACGCTTGTGATCTGCGTGTCGCAGTCGGGCGAGACCGCGGACACTCTCGCGGCGCTGCGGGAGGCGAAGCAGCGGGGGGCCGTCGTGATGGGGATCGTCAACGTGGTCGGCTCCACGATCGCCCGGGAAACCGACTTCGGGATCTACCTGCACGCGGGCCCGGAGATCGGAGTGGCTTCGACCAAGGCCTTTACGAGCCAGGTCGCCGCCCTGGCGCTCTTCACCCTGTACCTGGCCCGCCGCAGGAATCTTTCGATCCTCGAGGGCCGGCGCCTGGTGAAGGCGCTGCAGCAGCTCCCTGCCCAGGTCGCCGAAATCCTGCAGCAGGATGCCGAGATCGAGAAGTTGGCGCGGAGATACATCAACGCGCCGAACTTCCTGTATCTGGGGCGCGGGTTCCAGTTTCCGGTGGCACTCGAAGGAGCGCTCAAGCTGAAGGAAGTCAGCTACATCCACGCCGAGGGGTATCCGGCCGCGGAGATGAAGCACGGCCCCATCGCGCTGATCGACGAGAAGATGCCGGTGGTCTTCCTGGCGCCGAAGGACCCGGTCTACCACAAGGTCCTCTCGAACATCGAAGAGGTGAAGGCACGGTCGGGTCACGTGATCGCGGTGGTCAACGACGGGGTCGAGGAGCTGCAGGGCAAGGTCGACCACTTCCTGCGGGTGCCCGAGACACACCCGGCCCTCCTCCCGATCCTGACCGTGATCCCCCTCCAGCTCCTCGCGTACCACGTGGCGGTGCTGCGGGGATGCGATGTCGACCAGCCGCGTAACCTCGCCAAGTCCGTCACCGTCGAATAGCGGTGCGAGTCGTCCTTCAGCGCGTCGAACGCGCGCGAGTGACGGTCGACGGGCGCACCACCGGCGAGATCGGAGCGGGACTCCTTCTCCTGGTCGGCTTCGGGCCCGACGACGGCGAGGCGGAATCGGTCTGGATGGCCGACAAGGTCGTCGGCCTTCGGATCTTCAACGATGCCGAGGGCCGAATGAACCGTCCGCTGGACAAGGTGGATGGCGAGCTTCTCGTGGTCAGCCAGTTCACCCTCCACGGGGATGTGCGCAAGGGGCGCCGGCCATCGTTCGTCGGTGCCGCGCCGCCCGACCGTGCGGAACGACTCTATGGCCGGTTCGTCGAACTCCTTCGAGCCCGGGCTCCCGGGGGGGTGGACTCCGTGCAGACCGGCGAGTTCGGGGCCATGATGAAGGTGGAGCTGGTCAATGATGGTCCGGTGACCCTGATCCTCGAGAGAGGGGAAGGGGAGTGAAGACCTCGCCCCCCTGGATCCTGGCCTCGGCCTCCCCCCGGCGGGCCGAGATCCTGGAGATGCTCGGGATCGCCTTCGACGTTCAGCCTGCCCATATCGACGAATCGGTGATTCCCGGCGAGGCTCCCGGGGAGCACGTCGAGCGGCTCGCCCGGGGCAAGGCCGCCGCGATCTCCTCGCTTCACCCCGGGCGCGTGGTCGTGGCCGGCGACACCGTCGTCACGATCGATGGAGAGATCCTGGGGAAGCCCGTCGACGAGGACGAGGCCGTCCGGATGCTCCTGCGACTGGCCGGCCGGGGGCACGAGGTCTTCTCGGCGCTCGCGGTGGCCGAGGGCACGCGGAGCGCAGGCATCCTGCACTCGGGGGTCCGGTCCACCCGGGTCCACTTCCGGAGCTTCGGTGAGGGCACCGCTCGGGCGTACGTCGAGACGGGGGAGCCGATGGACAAGGCGGGGGCGTACGGGATCCAGGGCCTCGGGGCCGTCCTCGTCGAGGGGATCGAGGGGGACTACACCGGGGTGGTCGGTCTGCCGGTGCCCCTCCTCCTCGAACTGTCGGCAGCCATCGGATTCGCGTATCGTTTTCCGAAGTAGAGGACTGTGACGAATCCTCTGGTCAAGACTCTGGAGTGGGAGAGGATCTCATGAGCGCAACGCCATCCATTCTTGCCCTCGATCAGGGCACGACCGGGAGCACCGCTCTCGTGATCGCCGCCGACGGACGGGTGCTCGGCCGCGGGTACTCGGAATTTCCCCAGTACTTTCCCAAAGGTGGATGGGTCGAGCACGACGCCGACGAGATCTGGGACACCACCGAACGGGTGGCACGGGCCGCGATGGAGGAGGCGAGAAACCGGGAGTCCTTCGTCACGCGCACGATCGGAATCACGAACCAGCGCGAGACCTTCGTCCTTTGGGATCGGGAGACCGGTCGCCCGGTCCATCGCGCGATCGTCTGGCAGGACCGTCGGACGGCGGCGCTCTGTCGGGAGCTGAAGGAGGCCGGGCACGAGGACGAGGTCCGAAGGCGGACCGGCCTCCTCCTGGATCCCTACTTCTCGGGGACGAAGCTGACCTGGCTCTTCCGAGAGGAGCCGGAGCTGCGTCGGAGGGCCGAGGCGGGCGAGCTGGCCTTCGGTACCATCGACAGCTGGCTCATCTGGAGGCTCACGGGCGGCCGAGTCCACGCGACCGACCCCACGAATGCATCGAGAACGCTCCTCTACGACCTGGAGTCCGGCGATTGGAACGACGACCTGCTCGGGATCTTCGAGGTTCCCCGGGCGCTCCTCCCCGACATCCGACCGTCGGCCGGAGACTTCGGGGTCGCCGACGGGGACCGTCTGGGAATCAGCGTTCCGATCTCGGGGGTTGCCGGCGATCAGCAGGCCGCGCTCTTCGGCCAGGGGTGCTGGGACGCGGGGCTGGCGAAGAACACCTACGGCACCGGGGCGTTTCTCCTCCTGAACACGGGGCAGGACGCGGTGGCGTCGGAACACGGGCTCCTGACCACGGTGGCCTGTGACCGCAACGGGGGGCGAGCCTTCGCGCTCGAGGGGTCGATCTTCATTGCTGGAGCCGCGGTCCAGTGGCTGCGCGATGGGCTCGGACTCATGGACAGGGCCGAGGAGTCCGAGGCGATGGCACGGGGACTCGACGGCAATGACGGCGTGTACTTCGTGCCGGCGTTCGTCGGTCTCGGCGCCCCGCACTGGGAGCCCGACGCCCGGGGCACGATCGTGGGGCTGACGCGGGGCACCACGCGGGAGCACCTGGTGCGGGCCGCGCTCGAGGCGATGGCGTACGGGACCGTCGACGTGCTGCGGGCGATGGAGGCGGATTCCGGTGTAGAGACCCGCGAGCTCCGGGTGGATGGCGGCGCCTCGGCCAACGACTGGCTCATGAGCTTTCAGGCCGGTGTGCTCGACTGTCCCGTCCGTCGGCCGGCGCTGGTCGAGACGACCGCGCTCGGCGCCGCCGGTCTCGCTGGCCTGCAGGAAGGTATCTGGGACTCGGCCGAGGACTTCATCTCGGCCCAGGGCGATCCCCGGATCTTCCAGCCGAGGCTGGGTTCTTCGGAGCGCAAGAGGCTTCTCGAGGGGTGGGATCGGGCGGTCAAGGCGACGCGTTCCTTCCGGCCTCCGGAGTGAGCCGGAGTGTCGGGAATCGGACGGAAGCGGGGTCGGATTTGAACACCGGCCGATTTCGGGGTATGTTACAGCCGTCGACGTAAAACCGCCGACACAATCCACCCTGAGTTCGACTTCTCCCCGGAGACCCCAAGATGCGCCGGGATCGCACGTTTTTCACTGGACTGGTCGGAGTGACGGCCGTTGTCGGCTGGCTGATCTGGACCGGTATCGCCGACACGCTCGTCTATTATCATACCCCGTCGGAGCTGCTGGCGCTGGCGGCCTCCGACGATCTCATCCAGGAGCGTGGCGTGAAGGTGAGCGGGCATGTGGTGCCCGGAAGCTACGCCGCGTCCTCGCGGGAGCTCCTTCACACCTTCCTGGTCTCCGACCCCGATGATCCCGAAGTGCGGATCACCGTCGAGTTCCGGCACCCGATCCCCGACACCTTCTCGGACGAAGCCGAAGTCGTGATGGAGGGGCGCTATCTCGGCGACGGGGTGTTCGCCGCGACCGAGGTCCTGACCAAGTGCGGAAGCCGGTACGAGGCGATGCCCGAGGAGGGGGACTACTCAGACTACGCGGACTACGGCGACGACGGAGACTACAGCGACTACAGCGGCTCCGATGAGTATGGTGCCGAAGACCATGAAAGCGGCGACGCAGCCGGCGATGGCGGACCTTCCGATGCGTCGGCGCCGGCAGGGACGGGGAGCGAGCGGTGACCGCACTGGGCGAGTTCGCCCTCTGGATCGCCCTGCCCATCGCCATTTGGGGGGGCGTTCTTGCTTTCCTGGGCGGACGCTGGAATCGGGGTGACCTGGTCCTCAGCGCGGAGCGGAGCGTTCATGCCGTCTTCGCGCTCACCATGATTGCGTCGATCGGGATCATCGTCGCCTTCATGACCGACGACTTCCAGTACTGGTACATCTACAACTACTCCAGTCTCGAGCTCGACCCCTTCTTCAAGTTTTCGGGGCTCTGGGCGGGCCAGCGGGGTTCGCTCCTCTTCTGGGCGCTGAATCTGGCCTTCTTCTCGTCGCTGGCGGTCTGGTTCAATCGGAACAAGAACCGGGAGTTCATGCCCTACGTGGTCGGGACGCTCCTGACGGTCCTGGCGTTCTTTCTCCTGATCACGCTCTTCATCACGCCCCCCTTCGAGAAGCTCGCTTTCACGCCCCCCGATGGGCGCGGTCTGAATCCGCAGCTCCAGAACTACTGGATGACGATTCACCCGCCCACCCTGTACCTCGGGTTCACCGCCTTCACCGTGCCCTTCGCCTTCGCGATCGCGGCACTCCTCTCCGGGCGCCTGGACTCCCGCTGGATCCAGCTGACCCGCAAGTGGATCCTGACCAGCTGGTTCTTCCTCTCGGTCGGGATCATCTTCGGGATGCGCTGGGCGTACGAGGAGCTGGGCTGGGGCGGATACTGGTTCTGGGATCCGGTCGAGAACGCCTCGCTCCTCCCCTGGCTCACGGCCACGGCATTCCTGCACTCGATCATGATCCAGGAAAGCCGGGGGATGCTGAAGATCTGGAACATGGGGCTGGTTTGCGTCACCTTCCTCCTGACGATCTTCGCCACCTTCCTGACGCGCTCCGGTCTGATCGAGTCGGTTCACTCCTTCGCGCTCAGTCTGGACATCGCCTACGCCTTCCTGGCGTTCATGGCGGTGGCGGGGGCAATCTGCATCTTCCTGATCGTCAAGCGCCTCCCGCTCATGCGCAGCGAGCGGCAGTTCGAGTCCTTCCTCTCTAGAGAGGCGGCTTTCCTACTGAACAACCTGGTGCTCCTGGGCGCCGCCTTCGCGGTCCTCTGGGGCACCCTCTTCCCCCTGATCACCGAGGGGCTGACCGGGTCGAAGGTCGCGGTGGGCCCTCCCTTCTTCAACCAGGTCAACATCCCGATCGGACTGCTCCTCCTGGCGCTGATGGGGATCGGCCCGGTGATCGCGTGGCGGCGGGCGAGCGCGAAGAACCTGCGGCGCAATTTCGTCATTCCCGTCGTGGTGGGGCTGGTGACGGGCGGGGCTCTCACCGCGCTCGGAGTACGCCACGTCTATGCCCTGCTCACCTTCTCGCTCGCCGCCTTCGTCCTGACGATCATCGTGATCGAGTTCTGGAAGGGGACCCGGGCCCGGGCGCGCATCGAGGACGAGGGGTATCCGATCGCCTTCATCCACCTGGTTCGCCGCAACCGGCGGCGCTGGGGGGGCTACATCGTGCACGTCGGCGTGGTCCTGATGTTCGTGGGCTTCGCCGGAGCGGCCTTCGACGTCGAGGTCCGACAGAGCATGGAGCCCGGGGACTCGATCGAGATCGACTCTCCCTACGGCCACACCTACCGGCTGAGCTATCTGGGGCTGTCCTCGCAGGCGGGGCAGAACATGTGGCAGGTGATCGCCACCTTCCAGATCGAGCGCGACGGGGTCCAGATCGGATTTCTCGACACCGAACGCAGGCTCTACCAGGCGCCCCCGCAGCCGGTGACCGAGGTCGGCATCCGGTCGAACGCGATCGAGGACCTCTACATCATCATGGCCAGCATGGATGAGCGGGTCGGCCTCGGAAACGATCCGGACTTTCAGCGCGCGACCTTCCAGTTCCTGATCAACCCCCTGGTGCCCTGGATCTGGTACGGAGGGATCATCCTGGCCTTCGGCACCCTGATCGGGCTCTGGCCCGGAGCGGGAATCCCCGGCGCGCCGTCGGCCTCGATCGGGGGTGGGGGGACCGGGAGAGGCGGTGGGCGCAGAGACGACGATCCGGACGATGGCGATCCGGTGCCGGACCCCGACCCCATCGAGGGCGGCACTCCCGACCGCGACCCCGAGCCTTCGAAGCGGCCGATCGAGCCGGCCCCGGTCACCGCCCGCTCATGAGTCTTCTCATTGCGGCGGTCGCCCTGGCGGGCTGCATCGTGCTGTACGTCCTCCACCCGCTTCTCACCGGAGGGTCCGCCTCGATGGAGGAGGACCACCACGAGCTGACCGAGGCGCAGCACCAGAAGCGGATCGCCCTGCTGGGGCTTCGCGACGTGGAGTACGACTTCCACGCGGGGAAGCTCGACGAGTCGGATTACCGACGCCTGAAGAAGGGGCTCGCGGCGGAAGCGCTCCAGGCGATGGAGTCCGAGAGCCGGGAGCTTCGCGAGTCCGAGGGAGGCACCCTTTCCGCTGAGGTCGAGGACGAGATCGAGGCGCTGCGCACCTCGCTGCGTGAGGGTACGATCTGTCACGAGTGCGGGGAGCCGAATCCGCGGGGCAGCCGGTTCTGTGGAGAGTGCGGGACCGGACTCAGCGTCACGCGAGAGACCACGGACGCCTGACCCTTGACCGAGCCCCTTCTCGAGGCCCGGGGGCTGGTGCGCACCTTCGGGCCGGTCCGAGCGGTCGACGGGGTCTCGTTCGCCCTCACCGAGGGCGAGATCCTGGCCCTCTTTGGCCCCAATGGGGCGGGAAAGAGCACCCTGCTGCGGCTCCTGGCGGGGACCCTCCGTCCGAGCGAGGGCGAGATCCGGCTGAGGGGAGAGACGCGCGACGCCTCGGAGACGCAGTGGAGAGGGGAACTCGGCGTCCTCTCGCACCGGACCGCCCTCTACGGAGCGCTGACCGCCCGCGAGAACCTCGCCTTCTGGGGCCGCCTGCAGGACATCGGGGATCTCGCGGACCGCATCGAGCTTCAGCTTGCCAGAGTCGGCCTGGCTCCCCACGCCGAACGCAGGGTGGGCGGGTTCTCGCGCGGGATGCGCCAACGGCTGGCGCTGGCCCGCACCCTCCTTCACGAGCCGACCCTCGTCCTCCTCGACGAGCCCTTCACCGGCCTCGACCTTCATGCGGCGTCGCTCCTCCGCGAGGTCCTCGAGGAGCTCAGAGACGGCCGGCGCACCGTGGTGCTCGTCACCCACCAGCTCCTCGAGGGGCTCTCGCTCGCCGATCGGGTGGCGATCCAGGCCCGGGGGCGAATGGTCTTCGAAGGGGCCCGGTCCGACCTCCCCGAAGGACGCGAGGAAGAGTTCTATCGAGACCAGGTGGCGCTCGCCGAGGGGATAGGTCGGTGAACCGCTTCTGGACCGGCGTCGCGGCGATCGCCGGCAAGGACCTGCGCGTCGAACTCAGAACGAGGGAGCGGATCGCCGCGATGGGCGCCTTCGTCGTGCTCACCGCGCTCCTCTTCAACTACGCGGTCGACCGCACCGCCGTCCACCCCCGCGAGATCGCCGCCGGGCTGATCTGGATGACGATGCTCCTGGGGGGCCTCCTCGGGCTCGGGCGCACCTTCGAACTCGAGAAGGAGGACGGCGCCTTCGAGGGCCTCATGACCACGCCCCTCTCCGCCGAGGCGCTCTACCTGGGGAAGGTCCTCTCGAACACGGTGATCCTTACGCTGATCACGGCGTTGACGGTGATCGTCTTCGCCATCTTCTTTCAGGTCGACCTCTCGGGGAACCCGGGGCCGCTCGCGGGGGTGCTCTTTCTCGGCGTCACGGGCTTCACCGCGCTCGGAACCCTCTTCAGCGGCATCACGGCGGGCACGAGGATGGGAGAGACGCTCCTGCCCATCCTCCTCTTTCCCCTCCTGGTTCCCCTGGTGACCTTCGGGGTCTCGGCCACGGCGACCCTGATGGCGGGCTTTCCCGCGAACGAGATCCTTGGCACCTTGAGAATTCTCACGGCCTTCACCCTCCTGGCGCTCATGGCCGGGGTGGGGCTCTTTCGATTCATCGTGGAGGAATGATGTCACTCCGGACCGTTCGGTGGGCAGGGGTCGCGCTGGGTGCGCTCGGCGTCGGACTCACCCTGCTCTTTCACTGGCAGGTCTTCTTCTGGGTGCCCACCGAGGCTTCGATGGGGATCGTCCAGCGGATCTTCTACATCCACCTGCCGGGAGCGTGGATCGCCTTTCTCGCCTTCGGGATCGTGGCGATCTGCTCGGCCGTCTACCTCTGGCTCGGCGATGACAAGGTGGACCACGCCGCCCGCGCCGCCGCCGAGGGTGGGCTCATCTTCACCACGATCGTGTTGACCTCGGGCCCGCTCTGGGGCAAGATCGCCTGGGGGACCTGGTGGACCTGGGAGCCGAGGCTGACCCTCACCCTGCTGCTCTGGTTCATCTACGTCGGCTACTTCATGGTGCGCAACTCCACCGACAACGCGGAGCGGGGCAAGCGGTTTGCCGCGGTCGTGGGGATCGTGGGCGCCCTCAACATCCCCCTGATCCACATGAGCGTGCAGTGGTTCCGATCGCTGCACCCCCAGCCGGTGGTCGCCCGCCCGGACGGGCCGAACCTGCACCCCGACATGCTGACGACGCTCCTCACGGCGCTCCTGGCATGGACCCTCGTCTTCTTCTCCCTCTTCCTCTTCCGGTACGCCGCGGCCCGCCTCGAGTCGGCCGAGGAGCTGCGGGCGCTGACCCGCGCGTCGAAGGCCCCCGGCGACGAGGTGCCCGTTCCATGAATCCCAACCCGAGTTCCCCGATGCGTCTTTTCGCCCTCTCCCCGAAGCGCCGCCTCCCCCCTCTCGGCCCATGGGTTCAGGGAGGGCTTGCGGGGGCGCTGATCGTCCTCGTCGCGGTCCTCCTCCTCACGCCCGAAGCCCTCGCCGCACAGGGGGCGGGTGCGGCCCAGGCGCGCCAGATGCGCCACTTCTGGCACGTGTTCGCGGCGTACGCGATCGCCTGGCTCCTCCTCTTCGGATGGGCCGTCTCGATCGCCCGGCGGATCCGAAGGGTCGAGGAAAAGCTCGACCGGGACCCTTGATCGACTTGAGGTCGGACACCGTCACCCGTCCGACCCCCGCGATGCGCGAGGCGATCGCGCACGCCCCGGTGGGCGACGACTGCTTCGGCGAGGATCCGACCGTACGGGAGCTCGAGGCGACGATCGCCGGGCTCCTGGGCACCGAGCGCGCCCTCTTCTTCCCCTCGGGGATCATGGCGAACCAGGCGGGGATCCTCGCCCAGGGAGAGCCCGGCACCGAAGTGCTCGCCGAGGCCCGGGCGCACCTGCTCCACTACGAGGAGGGCTCGGTGGCCGCGCATGGCGGGATGACGCTGCGGGCGATCCCCACGGCGAGTGGCCTGCTTACCCCCGACGACGTGGCCGCCGCGATCCGACCCGAAAGCCCCTTCCACCCCCGGGTGAGCCTGCTTGCGCTCGAGAACACGCACCTGGACTCCGGGGGGCGGGTGATGGGAGCGGCCGCCGTGGCCGAGGTCGCCGAGGTCGCCAGAGAAGCCGGACTCCGTGTGCACGTCGATGGGGCCCGCCTCTGGAACGCCGCGGTGGGGGCGGGCTGCTCCCCCGCGGAGCTGGTCGCCCCCGTCGACACCGTCATGACGAGCCTCTCGAAGGGGCTGGGCGCCCCGGTCGGCTCGATGCTCGCCGGATCCGAGGAGACGATCGGGCGGGCCTGGCGGATTCGGCGCAGGCTGGGGGGACAGATGCGGCAGGTCGGGCTCCTGGCCGCGGCCGCGCTGCACGCCCTCGACGGCTACCGGGACCGGCTTGGGGCCGACCACCGGAGGGCGGCCGCGCTGGCCGAGGGTGCCCGGACGATCCGGGGGGTCCGGGTGACCTCCCCGGAGACGAACATCGTGATGATCGAGGTGTCGGGAACCGGAATGCAGCCGACGGAGATCCTGGCGGGTCTGGATCGGCGAGGGGTGCGGATGGTGCCCTTCGGGCCGACGCGGATCCGCGCGGTCCTGCACCGCGAGATCGACGACGCCGGGATCGAGGCGGCGGTCGAGGCGCTCAGCTACGTCGTCGGCTGAAGAGCCAGCCCCTGCGGATGGTGCGGGGCTCCTCGACCGAGATGAAGGCCTCGGCGTCGAGGGCCTCGACGATCTTCAGGACCGAGGGGATCTGCCTTCGCTTCACGAGGGTGTAGATCATGTCGACGCGGCCCTGTCGGCCGTGCCCCGAGAACTCGGTCACCCCGAAGCCGCCCCCGCGCAGGCTGTCGGCGACCTCCTCGCCGTCGTCCTTGCAGATGATCCGGACCGTGGCGAGCCCGACCGCGAGCTTCCCCTCGACCCACAGCCCGACGAGGGTGCCGGCGCCGAAGCCCCCGGCGTACCCCAGGATGTGCCAGACGGAGTGGAGGTTCTGGATCGCGGTGCCCACCGCCAGGACCCAGACCAGCGCCTCGAAGAAGCCGATGACGGGGACGATCCGGCGCTGGTCCCGCATCGTCAGGAGCATGCGCATCGTCGCCAGGGTGACGTCGATGATCCGGAGGCCGAAGATGATCAGCGGCCCCCAGGCGCCGGCGAACAGTTCAGTCATCGGGAGGGACCGGCCTTCCCCTCGATGACCCGGTTCACCGCGTTGAGCGTCGCGAGTACGGCGCCCCGGATCCGGTCGGCCTTCGGGGCGCAGACCGAGCCGATCAGGGGGCGGCTCCGGCCCTCGATACCCCGGTCCACCGCGGCCACGATGACGAGGTGGTCGAAGGCGCGAACCGCCTTCGTTCCCCGCAGGCGAAGGGAGCGATCGAGGGTGGGGCCATCGAGGATGGCGGCCAGCGTCGCCTCGGCCGCAGCCCGGTCTTCGGCCTCGGGAAGGCCCACGCTCGCCCCGTGACCCGCGCTTCGGGTGCCGTCGGGCCAGCTGAGTGTCACCTCGATGGTCCGGCTCCCGTCGGGCGCCTTGGCCGAACGGATGCCCTCGACGCGGGGACGGCCGCGAGCGGGAGTCGGCCTGGACTGCTGAGCGTCTCGAGCGACCTCGGGCGGTGCCATGCGAATCACCTCGAAGCTCGGATGAGGACCGTGGGAGTGTGCGAACAATGCAGCGATGGCCGGGAATCTGCAAGGTGGGGGCCGCGCCGGGCGGCCGCGAAAATCCTTGACCCGACGCGCACGACGATGGTAAAGTGGGGATACGTCATGACTCGCCCGGCAGAGGGTGAAAACGCGGTTGGCGGTGGGGTGCTGCCCGCGGTTCCGGAGGGCGGGAGATGCTCGCTACGAAGGGGAAAGGCCGGACAACTCGAGCCGGTGGCTTCGCGCTGCTGCTGGCGGCCGTACTGATGCTTCCAGCCACTCCGGTCTCGGGAATGCAGGTGGACCTCCCCGAACCGGTCGTGAGCGGCACCGTCAGCAATGCGGCGACCGGTGAGCCGATCGCCGGTGCCCTCGTCCGCCTCCTCGACCCCGATGGAGAGCAGGTCCGCTCGCACCTGACGGGCTCGGACGGCCGGTTCTCCTTCCGCGCTCCCTCTCCCGGCACCTGGACGGTCGCGGTGACCCGGCTGGGGTTCGACGAGACCCGTTCGGAGCCACTGGAGCTCTCCGAGGGTGAACTTCGCACCCTCGAGCTCACGATCGCCTCCGCTCCGATCGCCCTCGAGGCCGTCGATGTCGCGGCGGCCGCCGCGGCCCTCTGCCGGCGGCTCGACCCCGAGGAAGGGAGCCTGCTCGCCCGCCTCTGGCAGGAGGCCCGCAGTGCGCTCCTCGTTCTGGCATGGGCCGAAGCCGAGGAGCGCTACGAGTTTCAGATGGTCCGGTGGGAGCGGTCGATCGATCTGATGGCCGATCGCGTCGAAGAGGAGTCCCGGGGTGCCGAAGTGCGGTCGCTGCATCCCTTCGAGACCGCTCCGGTCGCGGAGCTTCTCGCGGAGGGCTGGATCCGCCCGGCCGAGGCCACGGGCGTCTACGACTACTACGGGCTCGATGCGGCGACGCTGCTCTCGCACGAATTTCAGGACGCGCATTGCTTCGAGATCCGGGTGGATCCCGAGGTGACCGACCGCGTCGGACTCGCCTTCGAGCCGGTTCGGCGGGCCGATCGGCCGGGGGTTCGGGGGGTGCTCTGGCTCGATCGCGAGACCGCCGCCCTGGAGCAGCTCGTCTTCGAGTACACCTTTCACCCGCACGAGCCCCCGATCCCCCCGGAGCTCTTCTCGATCTTCAACGGCGAGGTGGAGTTCCGGGAGCTCCCCGACGGGGGATGGGTCGTGGATCGCTGGACCCTCAGGATGCCGCAGTACCGCCTGCAGGCGGGGAGTGGGTATCGCTCGATCGCGGGCATCGAGCGCGGGTTCACCGGACGCTTCAGCGACGTGGTCGACGAGCTGCCCTCGTGGTGGAGGGACCTGGTTCGGGACGTCGGCTTCGGAAGTGTAGAGGAGGGTGGGGAGCTGCTCGGGATCCGGACACCGGCGGGTGAGTACCTGCCCGCGCGTGCACGTGCGGCGCTCGAGGGCGTGGTGACCGACTCGACCCGCGCCCGGGGTCTCGAGGGCGCCGAGGTCCACCTGGTGGGAACCGACCACACCGCGCGGACCGATCGACGGGGTGCGTTCCTGCTCGAGGTGCCGCTGGACGGAAACTACCTGGTGAACTTCACGCATCCCCGGCTCGACAGCCTCGGCATCGAAGCGCTTCCGGCGAGCGAGGTCTCGCTCCGCAGGGGAGAGACGGCGCGCATCGAGCTCGGTGTGCCCACGGAGCGGACCCTGGTGGCGCTGGCGTGCGAGCGGGAGCCCGGGGTCGGGAGCGAAGGGATCCTCTGGGGGCGGGTGCTGGAGCCCACCCTCGAGGACCCCCTCGCGGGGGTCTCGGTCTACCTGCGCCCCGAGGTGGAGGGGGACCCCGAGGCGGGGGATCCCGAGGTGGGGGTTCCCGTGCAGCTCCAGACCGTGACCGATGCCGACGGTCGCTACCGCTTCTGTTCGGTGCCCCCCGATCTCCGGTACCGGGCCGAAGCCGAACTCCTGGGAGTGCAGGGGCAGGGTCGAGGGGTTCGACTGGCCCCGGGGGCCGTGGTCTCGATGGACCTCTCGATCCGGATGGGGACGGTCGGTGAGCTGCGCGGAGTCGTGCGCGAAGGCGAGACCGGCCCTCCGGTGCCCCAGGCCACCGTGATCGCCAGGGGTCCGGGAGAGGCACGCACCGTCACGACCGACGCCGAGGGCCGCTTCGTCCTCTCGGAGCTGCCCTCGGGGTCGTACGAGCTGCAGGTGAACCACGTCGCCTTCCGCACCCTCGATGCCGACGTCGAGGTGGAGGGGGCGGGGCGCACGACGCAGGTGACCGTGCGGCTGCTTCGCGATGCCATCGCCCTGGATCCGATCCAGGTCGAGGTCGAGGCGCGACCGACCTGGGGCCCCCTGGCCGACGTCTATGACCGGCGCGAGCAGATGGAGCGCCTGGGAATCGGCAACTTCTTCGACCGCCGGCAGATCGAGAATGCCGGTACGAACCGGGTGTCGAGTCTGGTGGCGAGGCTCCCGGGGGTCCGGACGGTTCCCGTCGCCGGCCGGGGAGCCGGGACCTCGGAGCTGAGGGTCCACCGCACCCGCGACTGCGCTCCCTCGCTGTACGTCGATGGGCAACGGATGATGATCAACCCCTCGGGCGATACCGGGCTCGAGGACGCGGATGGAATGACCGAGACGATCGACGATCTCATGCCGCTGTCGTGGATCGAGATGATCGAGGTCTACCGGAGCCTGGCCCAGCTCCCGGGCGAGTTCGCCGACGACAATGCTCGGGCCTGCGGAGCGATCGCGGTGTGGACCCGCCGGGGCCACTGAACCGGGACGCTCTCACCCTCCCGCCCCGCGTCCCTGGACTCTCGTCCCTCTACCCCCATCCCTCTACTGACGTAAGGGGTCGCCCTTCCGGCGTCGATGGTCGGACGTTGGACCTACAGCCCCGAGGCGCGCAGGTCCGCGAGCTCGTCGATGTCGTTCAGTACCGGGAGTTCGGAAGCGCCGAGCCCCCCGGTCCGGATCCGGTCGCGGGTCTGCGTCAGGACCCGCTCGGTACTCCAGTCGACCTCCCGGAAGAGCTCCCCCCGGGGGGCTGCCAGTCCGATCAGGTAGTAGCCTCCGTCTTCGGCCGGCCCGATCACGACGTCATCTCCACCTTCGAGTCGGCGGAAGGCGTCGAGGACGTCATCGGGGCCCAGATCGGGCGCGTCCGTGCCCACGACACAGACCCCGGTGGGGCGTGGGGTCGTAGCGAACGCCTCCCGGATCGCCGCGTGCATCCGGTCTCCGAGGTCGCCCCGGGCCTGCGTCAGCCACCCGAGGCCATCGGAGCCGAGCCAGTCCTCCATCTCGGGCCTCGCCTCGGCGGGCGCGAAACAAATCACCGTTCGCCACGGTCCGCCCCGCAGTGCGTCGACGACGCTGCGGCCCATCGACCGATAGACCCGGGCCGCCTCGTCCGGCCCGATGTCCCGGGCGAGGCGTGTTTTGACGGTTCCCGGGCGGGGGGCCTTCGCGAAGACCAGGAGGGTGCGGCGCGAGGCGTATCCCCTCCCGTCTCCATTCCCGTTCGAGTAGAACCGGGCCAGACGACGCGGGGGAATCCCCGCCAGATACAGGCTCATGAGGAGGGCGTTTCGCACCCAGCCCCGAATCGGGCCGGCTCGGTCGTAGCGGCGAAGGCTGGTCGGCAGGTCCGCGTCGATCCGGGCGACACCCGCGTGGCGCCGGAGGCGGCGGATCATCTCGACGTCCTCCATGAGGGGGAGCTCCGGATAGCCTCCCACGGCATCGAAGCGACGGCGGGAGACCAGGAGTCCCTGGTCACCGTACGCCAGGCCGCTCACCCGCTCCCGAGTCGCCTGGCCGACCTCGAGGATCCGACCGAACCAGCGACGCTCCCGGACGGCGAAGCGAAAGGTCCCGGCCTCGGAGCGGGGGGGCGAGGCGAGCCACCGCTCGAGTGCGCTGCGGGCGGGCTCCGGGAATCTCGAGTCCGCATGGAGGAAGAGGAGCCAGTGACCGTCGGCGGCCCGAGCCCCCCGGTTGAGCTGAAGGGCCCTCCCCGGACGGGAATGAAGGACGCGGACGCCCGTCGACTCGGCGAGCTCCGGGGTGCCATCCGTGGACCCTCCGTCCACCACGATCACCCGGCTGGGGGCGATCAGCTCCTTCAGGTCCGCCAGCAGGACGGGAAGAAAGGTCGCCTCGTTCAGCGTCGGAATCACGACGTGAAGGGATTCGAGAGCGGGGTTTTGCTCGCGATGGGGGTCGGTGTCGCTTCGGGGCGAGCTCACCGCGGGATGTCGTTCAGGGTCCAGTCGTACTCGAAGAACTCCACACGGGCGTCGTCGCGACGCAGGAGTTCCGCCTGCGACTCGTCCAGGTACGGCTGGAAGAACCGCTTGAGACCCGGGGTGCCGTCGAAGTCCTCGGCGTACCAGTCCAGCACCTTGTTCAGGGTCAGGACCGGAGGCGGGCCCGGCTCGAGCCGGAAGTGGTCACGCTGATCCATGAGGTACTCGACGGCCCGATCGAGCTGACTCTCGAGCTCGTCGCCCCGATAGGCCTCGGGCCAGAGCACCGGGCAGCTCCGGGCGGCACAGTTGACCGCGAAGTGGATCCGGGGCTCGTCGAAGCGGGGGCGGATGATCTCGTGCTCGATCTCGTCCTGCGAGCGGTCGGCTCCCGCGACTGGACAGTGGTCACGTGAGAAGACATCGCGGATCTGCCAGACCGAGTTGTCCGGGTAGCCCGCCACCCGGTTGCGGATTCCCCCGAAGAGGCCGACGCCCCCCGGCTCGATCGGATAGTGATCGATCACGAGCCGGAGCATGCACGCGTTGTACGCATTGATCCAGAAGGCGAGCTGGTCCTCGCGGGGGGCGGACTCGAGCGTGCCCGGATCGGTCCGCGAGAGCTGATCGATGTAGCCGTCGAGTGCCTGGCGCTCCTCCTGCAGACGGGCGTAGTCCACGTTGGGCATCTGGACGACCTCGGACAGGATCTGGGTGAAGCGCTGGTGGTCGGGGATCGCGCCGGGCACCTCGCCGTCGGCGGGTGCGGGGGTTGCCCCGGTCGTCGCGGCGTCGGAAGAGCCTCCGAACGCGAGGACGCCGACCCCGATCAGGGCGAGGAGGACGAGGATTCCTGCGGCGGCGGCGGATTGCGGTTTCATGGATCGGTCGGGGCTCATCGGGGTCGAAGGAGGCTCATGGGGAGTGGATACCCGAAGACGGATCGGTTGCTCCCACGGTTGGTGGGATGTCGGCAACGCGTGTCGGTCTGAACGCGGCGGTCCGAGGGCGTCTGTCCGAGCGCGTCTGTCTGACAAAGACATCGGGCGGGCGCGGCGGTTCCCCGGGGGGAGGTGCGCCCCGGACCCGAAAGGAAATCCGCCCCGATCAGGCATGGAGGCGCCCCCTGCTCCCGGCGATGATTCCGGTCCCGCAACGGGGGTCCGGCGGGCGCGTTGCTTTCCGCCCCTTTCGTATTATCTTCGGGTGCCGTACCTTCCGGAGTTACGGGTCGCAAGTACACACAGGTGAACGATCATTCCCAGAACCGGGAGGTCCGGCATCGGACGCTCCCTGAAGAGAGGCGAGATGGCGACGGCGGAGATCAGCGAGCAGAAGCAGAAGGACCTGGACACGGCGCTGAAACAGATCGAGCGGGCCCACGGGAAGGGGGCGATCATGCGCATGGGCGTCGATGGGGCCCAGGTGCAGATCCCCGCCATCCCGACCGGTGCGGTCAACCTCGACGCCGCGATCGGCGTGGGCGGGGTCCCCCGGGGCCGGATCTCCGAGATCTACGGCCCGGAGTCGTCGGGAAAGACGACGCTCTGCCTGCACGTGATCGCGAACGCGCAGAAGATGGGGGGCGTCGCCGCCTTCATCGACGCCGAGCACGCCCTCGACATCCAGTACGCCCGGAAGCTCCACGTCGATGTGGACAACCTGCTCGTGGCGCAGCCCGACACCGGGGAGCAGGCGCTCGAGATCGCCGAGGCGCTGATCCGCTCCAACGCCGTGGACGTGGTCGTCATCGACTCGGTCGCCGCCCTCGTCCCCCGGGCCGAGATCGAAGGCGAGATGGGAGACACCCACGTGGGGCTGCAGGCCCGGCTGATGAGCCAGGCGCTCCGGAAGCTGACGGGGGCCGTGAACCGCTCGCACACCTCGGTGATCTTCACGAACCAGATCCGCGAGAAGGTCGGGGTCATGTTCGGGAGCCCCGAGACGACGTCGGGTGGACGCGCGCTCAAGTTCTACGCCTCGCTCCGTCTCGACATCCGCCGAATCGGCGCCATCAAGGACGGACAGGACCTGGTGGGCAACCGGACCCGCGTGAAGGTGGTCAAGAACAAGTGTGCCCCTCCCTTCAAGCAGGCGGAATTCGACATCATGTACAACGAGGGGATCTCGCACACGGGTCTGCTCCTGGATCTCGGTTCGGAGCTCGACATCGTCGAGAAGTCCGGTGCGTGGTACTCGTACGGGGAGCTTCGTCTCGGTCAGGGAAAGGAGAACTCCCGCCAGTTCCTCCTCGACAACCCCGATGTGATCGACGAGATCGACCGCAAGGTGCGGGCGGCCCTCGAACTGCCGGGGGCGGTGGATCCCGCGGAGGAGACGTCGGACGAAGAGTCCGAGGACTGAGCGCCGTCCCGGCATCGAGCCGAGGCGAGGCAGCAGGTGGGGGGGGAACGTCCGGTGGCGTTCCCCTCTTGCCGTTGGGCGAACGGCCGGGATCTCATTATCTTGCCCACTCGAACGAAGACCGTCCGCAGCACCGACCATCGGTGCGTCTCGTTCCGGGTGAATGCCGGGGACGAGGGGTGGACGGTCGCACGCCGTCTCAGGATGAGCTATGAAGGCCTCTGAAATTCGCCGCCGTTTCCTGGACTACTTTCAGCTGCGTGGCCACGAGCTTCGGCCGAGCGCTCCGCTGATCCCGTCCGACGACCCGACGCTCCTGTTCACGAATGCCGGGATGGTGCCCTTCAAGCGGATCTTCCTGGGCGAAGACTCGGTGCCCTGGAATCGCGCGGTGACCTCGCAGAAGTGCGTTCGCGCGGGGGGCAAGCACAACGACCTGGAGCAGGTGGGGGAGACGGCCCGGCATCACACCTTCTTCGAGATGCTCGGAAACTTCTCCTTCGGCGACTACTTCAAGCGCGACGCGATCCATTTCGCCTGGGAGTTCCTGACCCGTGAGCTGGGACTGGACCCCGACCGGCTCTACGTGACGGTCCACCACAGCGATGACGAGGCCCATGCGCTCTGGACCGAGGTCTCGGGCCTCGAAGCCTCGCGGATCTACCGGCTGGGGGACCGCGACAACTTCTGGCAGATGGCCGACACCGGTCCCTGCGGGCCCTGCTCCGAGCTGCATTACGACCTGCGCCCCGAAGGCCAGCGGGAGCGGCCCGGTCAGGAGGAGTTCGAAGCGCTCGGGGAGGCGGGGGTGATCATGGAGCTGTGGAATCTCGTGTTCATGCAGTTCGACCGCGACGAAGAGGGCACCCTCCACCCGCTGCCGGCCCCCTCGATCGACACGGGGGCGGGGCTGGAACGGCTGGCCGCGGTCCTCCAGGAGGTGGACTCGAACTACCACACCGACCTCTTCATGCCCCTGATCGAGCGGGTCGCCGCGGTGGTGGGCCGGCCCTACGATCCCGACGGGCCGCGAGGGGTGAGCTATCGGGTGCTGGCCGACCACGCCCGCGCCGTGGCCTTCCTCCTGGCGGACGGGGTGTTCCCGTCGAACGAGGGACGGGGGCACGTGCTGCGGCGCATCCTGCGTCGGGCCGTACGCCACGCCTGGCTCCTCGGACGCAGGGAGTCGACCCTGGCCGCCGTGGTCGAAGAGGTGATCGAGCAGATGTCCGGAGCCTACCCCGAGCTGCGCAGCCGGGCCGAGCACATCGTGGCCACCACTCGGGCCGAGGAGGAGCGCTTCCTGGAGACCATCGAGGGGGGGATGGAGCTCTTCGGCGCTCTCGCCCCCGACCGGTCGGGATCGCCCGACGGGCAGTCGGACCCCGAGGACCCCGCGAGGATCTCGGGCGCCGACGCCTTCAAGCTCTACGACACCTTCGGCTTCCCCCTCGACCTCACGCAGGTCATGGCCAGGGAGCGCGGGTATGAGGTCGATGTCGAGGGCTTCGAGCGTCGGCTCCAGGAGCAGCGGGAACGCAGTCGCGAGGACCGACGGGCCTCGGGGGTGGCGATGGACCGCGAAGAGGACCTGGCCGCGTGGACGCTCCCCCGCGGAGAGGTGGCGCAGCGATGGGTCGGATGGGAGGATTCGCGGGTCGAGACCGAGGTCGTCGCCTTCCGGAGGCTCGAGGCCTCCCGCGTGGGGGTCATGTTGCGCGACAACCCGTTCTACATCGAGGCCGGAGGGCAGGTCTCGGATCGAGGGGTCGTTGCGGGAGAGGGGTGGAGCGTGGCGGTCGACGAGGTGCGCTCCGTGGAAGGCCGGACCGCGCTCTTCGGGGAGGTCGACGACCCGGACGCCTTCGAAGCGGCCACGGGGAGCGTTCCGGTCCCGGTCGAGGCCCGGGTCGCAGGAGAGCTCCGCCACGACACGGAGCGAAACCACACGGCGACCCACCTGCTGCACGCGGCGCTGCGGGAGGTGCTGGGGGAGCATGTGACGCAGCGGGGATCGCTCGTGACCCCCGATCGGCTCCGCTTCGACTTCTCTCACCCCGGCCCCCTCTCCGAGGACGAGACCCGGCGCATCGAGGCGTGGGTCAATCGCGCGATCTGGGAGGATCACCCGGTGGAGTGGGAGATCGTCGGCCACCGGGAGGCGCTGGAGCGCGGAGCCATGGCGCTCTTCGGAGAGAAGTACGGAGACGAGGTCCGGGTCGTCGAGATTCCCGGGCTGAGCCTGGAGCTGTGCGGTGGCACGCACCTGAGGCATACCTCGGAGGCGGGGCTCTTCAGGATCCTGAAGGAGTCGGGGGTGGCGTCGGGGGTGCGTCGGGTCGAAGCCGTGACCGGCCCGCGCGCCTTTTCGGTGCTCGAGGAGGCCGAGCGGGAGCTGGAGTCGCTTGCCGCCCGGCTCCGTTCGACGCGCGAGAATCTGCCCCGGCGGATCGACCAGATCCTCGAAGAGAAGGATCAGCTCGAAGCGCTCCTGGCCGAGTTGAGGGAGGGCGGGGGTGGGAGTGGCGAGGACGCCATCCACGAGGCCTCGGTTCCCACCCCGTCGGGGGGCACCGCGACGTACCGCGGGTTGCGGCTGCGCGTGCGGGACGCCGATGACGCCCGTGCGTTCGGAGATCGTTTTCGGGAGGCGGCCTCCCTTGCCGCGGCGGTGGTCGCGGCCCGCACGCCCGACGACCGCGAGGCCCTGCACGCCTTCGTGACCGATGACCTGATCGGGCTGGGAGTGCGTGCCGGGGACCTGATCCGCGAGGTGGCGGCCGTGACCGGGGGGCGCGGGGGCGGGCGGCCACACATGGCGCAGGGTGGAGTCGAGGACGAGACGCGGGTCGACGACGCCCTTCGCGAAGGCGAAGCCGTACTCCGCCGCCTGCTGGGGCACGACGGGTGAGTCCGGAGAAGAAGGCTCACGACACGGCGGCTCCCGAGGTCCTGGGCCGGTGGATCCGCCGCTGGGCCGGGGCCCCGGAGGCCGGAGCCACCGCCCCCGCGCCGGCCCTCGGGGCGCTCGATGAGGCGCTGAGGCGCCCCGGTCGAAGCCGGGAGGCGGCCGAGGCACTCCTCGCGTCGGACGCCCTGCTCACCGACCTTGTCGAGGCCGCCGCCGATCAGGAGGATCCCGGAGCGGTGCTCGACGAACTTGCGGCCCTGATCGCGCGCCGGGGCGAGGGGTGAACGGTTCCGAAAACGGGCCTGACGCCGCGGGGTCGGGGAGCGTGGAGCCCCCGGTGACCGCCGGGCTGGTCGACCTGCATTCGCACCTGGTGCCCGCGGTCGATGACGGGGCACGGACCATCGACGACGCGATCGAGGGGATCGGCCGGATGGTCGAGCGCGGGGTCCGGAGCATCGTCACGACGCCGCACCTGAGTGCGACCGCCACCCTCAGACCGTCGCGCCTGGCGGCGGCTCTGGAGCCCGTGGACCGAGCCTTCGAGGCCCTCTCGGACCGGGTGGCCGAGCGCTTTCCCGACATCGAGCTCGGGCGCGGCCACGAGATGCTCCTGGACGTTCCCGACCCCGACCTTTCGGACTCGAGGCTCTGGCTCGGAGAGGTGCCGGTCGTGCTGGTCGAGTGGCCGGGCCTGCAGTTCCCGCCGGGGACCCCCCGCGTACTCGACGAGATGGTTCGGGGTGGCATTCGCCCCGTGGTGGCCCATCCCGAGCGGTACCGGGTGCACAACCAGCGACTCACGACGCCCGGGGAGTGGCGCGAGGCGGGGGCATGGCTTCAGATGAACTACGGGTCGCTGGTCGGTCGCTACGGACCCCAGGCCCGTGCGCACGCCCTGACGCTCCTGGAGCGAGGCTGGGTGGACTGCTTCGCATCGGATTTTCACGGGCGGGCTCACCTTCGCCTCTACATTCGAGAATGCAGGGAGTTGTTCATGAAGATGGATCACGGCGAGGCCTGGGATCTCCTTACGGCGGTCAATCCCGATCGTATCCGTCGAGGCGAGGAGCCGCTCGCGGTTCCCCCGGTCTCGATCCCGATCGGGGTGGTGGAGCGGATCCGGACGCTCTTCGGGAGCATCCGATGAGCCGGGGTCGAGAGGCCGAGCCGATCCTTCCCGGACTGGAGGGGATGCGTGCGCTGGTGACGGGAGGATCCCGGGGCGTGGGCCGGGCCACGGCGATCCTGCTCGCACGGTCCGGGGCCTCGGTGGCGATCTCCTACCGGAGCCGTGACGAGGACGCGGACCGGGTGGTGGGAGAACTCGCGGCGCTCGGCGTGCAGGCCTTTGCGCATCGCGGAGACCTCACGAGCGAGGACGTGGCCGAGGATCTCTTCCGGAAGACGGGGGAGCGCTTCGGGGGGCTCGACCTCTTCGTCGGCAATCATGGCATCTGGCCGCACGAGGGAGTCCCGGTCGCCGAGATGTCGACCGAGCAGTGGCTCACGACCCAGCGGGTCAATGTGGAGAGCCTGTTCTACACGGTGCGGGCGGCGGCGCGCATGCTCTCGGACGATGGCCGGATCGTGCTGGTGAGCTCCACCGCCGGGCAGCGGGGCGAGGCCTTCCACGGGGACTACGCCGCATCGAAGGGCGCGGTGATCTCGCTGGTGAAGGGCCTGGCGGTGGAGCTCGCCCCGCGTGGCATCACCGTGAATGCCGTGGCCCCGGGGTGGGTCGATACCGAGATGGCGGCGCCCGCGCTGCAGGGCGAGGCGCTCGAGGCGGCCCGGGCCGCGATCCCCCTTCGCCGGATCGCCACGGCCGACGACATCGCGGGCCCCATCGGCTTTCTCTGCACACCCCTCGCCCGCCACATCACGGGAGAGATCCTGAATGTGAACGGGGGAGCCGTGCGGGTCGGATGATTCGTCTGGATCCCCCGGGGGCCGTGCGCTGGATCGCGCGGACCCTCGAGGAGGCCGGGTACGAGACCTGGGCGGTGGGAGGGGCGGTGCGAGACGCGCTGCTCGACCGCGCGTCGAGCGACTGGGACCTTGCGACCCGGGCGAGGCCGGAGGTGATGCGGCGCCTCTTTCGCCGCACCGTGCCGATCGGGGTGGACCACGGGACCGTCGGGATCCTCGACCGGCAGGGCTCGATGTACGAGGTCACCACCTTCCGCAAGGACGTGGAGACCACGGGGCGCCATGCAGTCGTCTCCTTCGCCGACACCCTCGAAGAGGATCTGGCGCGGCGAGACTTCACGATCAACGCGGTGGCCTGGCACCCGCTCGAAGCACGGCTCTTCGACCCGTTCGAGGGAGCTTCGGATCTGGATCGACGGGTTCTGCGCACGGTCGGGACGCCCGGAGACCGGTTCGCCGAAGACTACCTTCGGGTTCTGCGGGCCCTGCGGTTCGCCGGACGCTTTCGGCTCACGGTCGACCCGGAGAGCTGGAGCGCGCTCTGCGCGGCGGTGCCGAAGATGGGGCGGCTCTCGGCCGAGCGAGTGCGCGAGGAGCTCGAGAAGGTGCTCTCGGGTTCGGAGCCCCCGTCGGCGGCGCTCGGCCTCTACGCGGGCTCCGGCGCCCTGGCCTTCCTCTATCCCGAGGTGGATCGGCTCGTCGGGACCGGTGGGGTGTCGGGCCGGGGGGAGGCCCCCGTTCGCATCGGTCCCCCACCGGAAGGCGCCGCGGCGGCCGAGCGCTGGGGGGCGACGCTCCGGGCGGTGGACCTGCTCGCGGGGAGTCCCTGGGAGTTGCGGATGGCGGCGCTCCTGCACGCGGTGGGGGTGCCCGCCGCCGGTGCGGTTGATCCCGATCCCGCACCGCCCGACACGTCGGAGGGGGAGCGAGCCACTCTGCGGGCGCTCGCGATCATGACCCGGCTGCGGGCCTCGAATGCCCGGATCGGCCGGGTGGCCGCCTGGGTGGGAGGATGCGCCGACCCTCCGGCGCCCGAGGGTGGCCCGGCCGCGCGGCGCCGGTGGCTGGCCCGGGTCGGCAGGGAGGACGCACCCGGGGCCCTGCGGCTCTGGGCGGCCCTCCACAGGGCCTACCGGATGAGCGGGCCCTCGGTCCCACCCGGGTCGGGCGATGTGGATCGTGCCGCCACCTTCCTGCACGGGCTCCGCGGGGAACTCCGCTCAGGGACCCCGCTGAGTGAGAAGGAGCTCGCGATCAGCGGTCGCGACCTCATCCGGATGGGGTATCGCCCCGGTCCGGAGTTCGGGGTCGTATTTCGGCGGCTCCTCGATGCGGTGATCGAGGACCCGGAGCGAAACGACCCGGACCGGCTGATCGAGGATGCCCGTCGCATGCTCGAAGAGATGGGAGGGGAGCCGTGAGCGAAACACCCGATCTGTTCGGCGAGCGGTCGCCCGCCCCGGGTGGGGCGGGGGACGGGTCGGACTCCACCGAGGCGGATTCGACAGCGCCCCTCGCAGCCCGGATGAGACCGCGAACTCTGGACGAGGTCCGGGGCCAGGAGAAGCTCCTGGGAGAAGGCCGGCCGCTTCGACGCATGCTCGAGGGCGGTGAGCTGCAGAGTTGCATCCTGTGGGGTCCTCCGGGGAGCGGAAAGACCACCCTCGCTCGGCTTCTGGCCCGCCGCGCCGACGCCCACTTCGTGGCCTTCTCGGCCGTGACCGAGGGGGTGGCCAGGGTACGCGAAATCATCGCCGAGGCCCGGGTGCGCAGGCGAGCCTCGGATCGGGCGACGATCCTGTTCTGCGACGAGATCCACCGGTTCAACCGTGCGCAGCAGGACGCATTCCTGCCCCATGTCGAGGAGGGGGTCGTGGTCCTGATCGGGGCGACGACCGAGAATCCCTCCTTCGAGGTGAATCGCCCCCTTCTCTCGCGGGCTCCGGTGTTCATCCTCGAGCCCCTCGACCCGCCGGCGCTCCGCGAGATCCTCGAAGATGCGGTCGCCGACTCGGAGCGGGGGCTGGGATCGCTCGGTGTCGAGGCCGACGCGGAGGCGCTGGACTTCCTTGCGCACGCGGCCGATGGCGACGCCCGGCGGGGGCTGGGAGCCGTCGAGGTGGCGGCGCGGATTGCGAGCGAAGCGCCCGAGCGGCGACTCACCCTCGAGATCGCGAAAGAGGCGCTCCAGCACCGCTTCGCGATCTATGACAAGTCCGGAGAGGAGCACTTCAACCTCATCTCGGCTCTCCACAAGAGCGTGCGGGGGAGCCACCCCGACGCCGCCCTCTACTGGCTCGCCCGCATGATCGAGGGGGGCGAGGACCCCATGTACATCGCCCGACGCCTGATCCGAATGGCGACCGAGGACATCGGACTCGCAGACCCGCAGGCCCTCCCCATGGCGGTCTCGGCCTGGCAGTCGCTCCACTTTCTGGGGCAGCCCGAGGGCGAGCTCTCGCTGGCCGAGGTGGTCGTCTACCTGGCGACGGCGCCCAAGTCCAACCGCGTATATCGCGCCTGGAAGGAGGCGCGCGGAGCCGCCCGCGAGAGCCGCTCGGCCCCCGTCCCGATGAACCTCCGGAATGCGCCGACCGACGCGATGGCCGAGTGGGGGTACGGCGAGGGGTACCAGTACGACCCGGATCTGCCCGACGGTATCTCGAAGCAGAGCTTCCTTCCGGAGGGGATCGGGGAGCCCCCCTTCTATCACCCCGGGCCCTTCGGTTTCGAGCGAGAGATCCGCAAGCGGCTGGACTGGTGGGAGGAACGCCGTCGCGCGGGCGATCAAAACGAATCCGAGGCGTCGGGGTAGCAGACGCATGAGCCGACTTCGATCGTTGTTGAGCCTGGGCCCGCTGGCCCTTCTGCTGGTCCTGCCCGGATGCGCGCTCTTCTATCAGTCGCCCGAGGTGCGGATCACCGACATGCGGGTCGTGGGGCTGGGGCTGACGTCCGGGACCGCCGAGATCGATGTCGAGGTCGACAACCCGAATCGATTCGCGATCGAGGTGCGGGGACTCGAATATCTGCTCGAAGTGTCGGACGGGGCCGCCCGGGCGCGCTGGGACACGCTCGCGACGGGCTTCAGCGCCGATACCGTGAGGATCGCTCGTCGCTCGACCGATCAGGTCACCCTGCAGATCCCCTTCCGCTACCAGGCGCTGGGCGTCGCCTTCCGCTCCTGGCTCGAGGGAGGACAGATCCCCTACCGGATCGAAGGAGAAGTCCGCGCCCGCGGTCCGGGGGGCCAGAGAGACCTCCCATTCCGAAGTCAGGGCCAGTTTTCGCCCTGACCCACTCGACTTCAGACCGGAACTTCACCGATTCCTACTCAGCTTCTCGACAATCGTACTCCCGTGGAGCGCGCCGTTCTGGTCGGGGCGCCCCTGAAGTCCGTGGACCCCCGCGAGGTGCAGGAGCACATGGACGAGCTCGTGCGCCTCACCGATACGGCCGGCGGTAAGGTGGTGGGATCGCTCGTGCAGCGCCTCGACGCGCCCAATCCGCACTCCTTCATCGGGAGCGGGAAGGTCAAGGAGCTGCGCGAGATGGTCGAGGAGAAGGAGGCGGATCTCGTCATCTTCGACGAGGACCTCAAGCCGGACCAGGCAAAGAACCTGGAGCGCGCGCTCGACGTGCGGATCATGGACCGCTCCGAGCTGATCCTGGACATCTTCGCCTCACGGGCACGCACCCGCGAGGCGAAGCTCCAGGTGGAGCTGGCGCAGCTCGAATACCTCCTTCCCCGACTCCAGCGGATGTGGACCCACCTCTCCCGGATCCGGGGCGGGATCGGGCTGCGGGGCCCCGGAGAGACGCAGCTCGAAACGGACCGTCGCCTGATCGGGCAGCGGATCGCCGACCTCAAGCGCAAGCTACGGGACGTGGCCGAGGCCAGGGCGACCCGTCGCAAGCGGCGCCAGGGAGAATTTCGGGTCTCGCTCGTCGGCTACACGAACGCGGGGAAGTCATCGATCCTGCGTGCCCTGTCCGGCTCCGACATCTTCGTCGAGGACCGACTGTTCGCCACGCTGGATTCCGCGACGCGGCAGATCGAGGTGGGGCAGGGCTACCAGGTCCTTCTCACCGATACCGTCGGCTTCATCCGGAAGCTGCCCCACCACCTGGTGGCCTCCTTTCGCTCCACCCTTGAAGAGGCGCGCGAGGCCGACCTCCTCCTGCACGTGATCGACTTGGCGCATCCGGAATGGGAGGAGCAGATGCGGGTCGTCGAGGGGGTCCTCGAGGAGCTGGATCTCGACGGTGCCCCACAGCTGCTCACCTTCAACAAGGTCGATCGGCTGCCGCACGCGGAAGAGGAGGCGCTGCGGGACCGGATCCGCACCTTCGACCAGCGGCCGGCGGTCTTTGTCTCCGCGGTCGAGGAAGGCGGACTGCAGCCCCTGCTCGACGCCCTTCTGGCCCGGGCCAGAGCCCGCTTCCCGCGGGTGAACGTCGAGTTGCCGGCTGCCGAAGGGGAGTGGCTGGCCACTCTCCATCGCGAGGGCGAGGTGATCGAGGTCACCCCGAACGGACAGCGGATCTCGGTTCGGGCGCGGGTTCCTCACGATCTTCTGGGCCGGCTCCGACAGGTCGGCGAGATCGAACTTACGGAGCTCTGAACCCTTCTATCGACCGCGCCCTGTTTCTCCTCTGACTTTCCGGGGTTGGCCATGGAACGACTGGTGATCGTGGGACCCGGGCGCATCGGGCTCTCGTTGGGTCAGGCGCTCATCGATGCCGATGGGGTGGCTGGAATCCTCTATCAGGGCCGGCACCCCCATCCGCCGGACCATCCCATCTTCGCGGATCCGCGCGTGGAGTATCGCTACGGGGTGGATCGGCCGGGTGAGGGGACCACCGCGCTCCTGTTGACGGTGCCGGACCACGTCCTCGAGGCGATGTCCGAGCTGCTCTCGGCACGCGGGGGACCTCCTCCGGGGACGCCCGCCCTTCACTGCTCGGGGGCGCTGGGCGCCGAACCCCTCGGGGCGCTGCACCGGGTCGGGTATCGAGTCGGGACCCTTCATCCCCTGCAGGCCGTCGCGAACCCCGCCACGGGAGCCCGCCGCCTGCTCGGGGCGTCCTTCGCCGTCTCCGGGGAGCGCGAGGCCCTCGCGGCCAGCCGCAGGATCGTCGCCTCACTCGGGGGCGAGGCCCTGACGGTTCCCACGCAGCAGCGTCCTCGGTATCATGCAGCCGCCGTGCTCGCATCGAATTACGTCGTGGTGCTCCTGCGTGCCGCCACCCGGCTCCTGGTCAGCACGGGCACGAGCGAGGACGAGGCCGAGCGGGCGGTGATCGCGCTTGCCCGTGGGACCCTCGAGAACAGCGCGGAGCTCGGGCTGGACCAGGCGCTCACGGGCCCGGTCCTGCGGGGGGACGTGGATGTGGTGGACCTTCACATGCGCTCCCTCCCGGAGCGGGAGCGCAGGCTCTACGTTGCGCTGGGGCGTGAAGTGCTCGATGAAGTCTCCGACGACCTTTCCCCCGATGTGCTGGGGGCACTCAACCTACTCATGGAACGATACTCGTGAGGCTCTACGTAAACATCGATCATGTGGCCACCGTCCGCGAGGCCCGAAAGACCGACGAGCCGGACCCGGTCCGCGCAGCCGTACTCGCGGAGCTGGGAGGCGCGGAGGGAATCACCGTCCACCTGCGGGAAGATCGGCGACACGTGAACGACCGTGACGTCCGGCTCCTCATGGAGACGGTGCGCACCGGGGTGAACCTGGAGCTTTCGACTGACCCGGCGATGGTGGCGAAGGGGCTGGAGCTCGCTCCGTTCCAGGTCACCCTCGTCCCGGAGCGCCGAGATGAGATCACGACCGAAGGGGGGCTCGCCCTGACCGACCCCGGGGTGCGGAGCCGCGTGGAGCGTGGCGTGGGCGAGCTTCAGGCGCAGGAGATACGGGTGTCGCTCTTCATCGATCCCGCGGCCGGGGCACTCGACGTGGCCGCCGGGCTCGGAGTCGAGGCGATCGAGCTCCACACCGGAGAGTACGCGAACGCCGGTCGGGCCTCGAAGGCACATGAGCTGGAGCGCCTCGTTGTGGCGGCGGATCACGGGGAGTCGCTGGGGCTGGCCGTGCACGCCGGTCACGGGCTCACCTACGAGAACGTGATTCCGGTGGCGGCGATTCCTTCGATCGAGGAGGTCAACATCGGGCACTCCATCATGTCGCGGGCGATCCTGGTCGGAATGGAGAGAGCCGTCCGCGAGATGAGGGATCTCGTGCTGCAGGCACCCGAGCGAGTCCGCGAACCGGGAATCTGGGTTCCACCGCAGGGCTTCTGATGAAGTGGGACTGGAAGGCGGTCCTCGGGATCGTGATCAGTGCGCTGCTCATCTGGTGGGTCCTCAGCGACGTCGACATTGCCGAAGTCTGGAGCGAGGTCCGCCACGCGCACTGGGGGTACCTGATCGCCGCGGTGGCGGTCGCGACCTCCGGATTCCTGGTCCGTGCCCTGCGCTGGAAGCTCCTGCTCCATCCGCTCAAGGCCGATACGGGCCTCTCCAACCGCTTCGCCGCCGTCAACATCGGCTTCGCCGCGAACAACCTGCTTCCCGCCCGGGTCGGAGAGTTCGCCCGGGCCTGGTCGATCTCGAAGCTGGAACCGGTGCCGGTCACCGGTGCCCTCGGGTCTCTGGTCGTGGAGCGATTCCTCGATGCGGTCGCGGTCTTCTCGCTGCTGGCCATCGCGGTCCTCCACCCTTCCTTTCCGGTGGCCGCCACCGTGGCGGGGCGGCCGATCGGGTCCTTCTTCCTGGTCCTCGTGGCGGGGCTGGGGGTGCTCCTCGCGGCGATCCTCGTCCTGCTCCTGCTGCCGCGGCTTTTCCTGCGGATCGCCCGGCTCTTCTCCCGACTGCTCCCGGACCGGGCGGCCGTCCTCCTGATGGAAGGGCTCGAGAGCTTCCTGGCCGGTCTGGTGGCGCTGAGGCATCCGCGCCTGTTGATCGGGGCGCTGCTGTGGTCCTTCGGCTTCTGGGCGTGGAATGCGGTCTCGTTCTGGCTGGCCTTCCTGGCCTTCGGGATCGACCAGGGCTACGTCACCGCGCTCTTCGTCCAGGGGATCATCGCGCTGGGCGTGGCCGTCCCCTCCGCCCCCGGCTTCTTCGGGACCTTTCACGCTGCGGCGGTGGTGGGGCTGGCCGAGGTGTACGGCGTGGGCGAGAGTCGGACGCTGGCCTTCGCCTTCGGATACCACCTGGGGGGCTTCATACCCGTAACGGCGATGGGGCTCTGGTACGCCGGGCGGATGGGGCTCTCGATGCGGGAGCTGGGGCATGCCGAGGAGGCCGTCGAGGCCGAAGCCGGAGACACCACATGAGAACTGATCTCGAGGGCCGGGGTCGGGCCCCCGTCTTGGGGCGCTGGTCTGGGCCCGCCCCGGCGAAGACCAACCTCTTCCTGCACGTGCTGGAGCGCGAGGCCTCGGGCTACCACTCGATCGAGAGCCTCTTCCAGGCCCTCGAGCTTTCAGACTCGCTGACGCTGGAGCTGAAGACCGTGAGGGCCGTGGATCGAGGTCCGGAGGGGTCGGACCGGATCGTGGTCCGGGGAACCCCCGTCCGGCTCCGGGTCGAGGGTGTGCCGCGAGGCGACCTGGGCGATCCCCGCGACAACCTGGTGGTGCGGGCGGTCGACGCCTTCCTCGGGCGACTCCCTGCGGATCACGATGGGGGTGCGAAGGGAAGCGTCCTCGAGATCACCCTCGACAAGTCGATTCCACACGGTGCCGGTCTCGGGGGAGGATCGTCGGATGCCGCCACCACCCTTCGGGGCCTGAACGCCCTCCATGGCTCCCCCCTTTCTGACGAGGCGCTCCTCCAGGCCGGGAGCGCTCTGGGCTCCGACGTTCCGTTCTTCCTCTCGGGCTCCCCGCTCGCGCTCGGGTGGGGTCGCGGACAGCGGCTGCTTGCCCTGCCTCCCCTTCCGTCCCGGCCCGCGATCATCGCGATTCCCGGCTTCCGGATCTCGACTCCCGACGCCTACGGCGACCTCGCCGCGAGCCGCTCCGGGGCCAGCGTCTCGGGCCCGATCCCCCGCCGCCTGGATCCGGACCAGCTCTCGCGCTGGGATGCCGTCGAGGCGCTGGCGGCCAACGACTTTCACGAGCCCATCGAGGCCCGACACCCGCAGCTCGCTCGCCTGCGTGCCGGGCTCCGACGGGCGGGAGCCTCGATCGACCTCCTCTCCGGGAGTGGCTCGGCGGTCATCGGGATCTTCCCGAACGACGAGATCCGCGACCGTGCGCTCGGAGAGGCCTACGACGCCGAGCCTCTCCGCCTGATCCCCACCCGGACGCTGGGAGGGTAGGCGCCCGCGGTCGCGAGGTCCCGGGGCTCCGCCGAGAAGGGGCGCTCCGATGATGCGAGGCCCATCCATGCATGTCGACGATGGGGTAGGTCAGGAGTGCGGCGCGGGGCGGAAGGTGCCTGCGGAGTGCAGGAGAGAACCATCTCTCGTGCCGGGAATTTCGGCTGCCGGAGGTCAGCCTGTCAGCGTTGGGGACCCGTCACTCGGGCGCACCCGCGGGCGAGAGGCGCACGAGTCCGAATTCGCTTCCGAGGACGTACAGGTGGGGACCGTGGGCCGCAACGTGCCTCAGCCGGTGGCTGATCTGGCGCTGGTGATCGGAGAACCCCCGGCGGTTCCCCCCTTCCGAGACGAAGAAGATCTCCTCCTCCCGGATCTCGCCGTCCGCGATACGGAACCGGCGCACGTGTTTTCCACGGAGCCCCGCCAGGAAGAGGTCCCCGTACCACGGACTGTCCGGATCCTGCACCACCGTCAGGCCGCTCGGTGCCATGGTGTAGAGATCGAAGCACTTCAGCGGCCGTGTCACCGCTGCCTCGGTGACCCCCGGGACATCCCAGGGAGTCCGTTCTCCGCAAGCGTAGACGGGCCAACCGTAGTTGCCTCCGGGGATGATGCGGTTCACCTCGTCCATCCGGTCGGGTCCATGCTCGGCCGCGTAGAGGACTCCGGTCTGCGGAAGCCACGCAAGGCCCTGGGGGTTTCGATGCCCTATGGAGAAGGCGTATGAACCCGGTATCGGGTTGTCGTCGGGTATGGTTCCATCCGTCTCGAACCGCAGGATCTTCCCCGCGAGGGAATGGGGATCCTGGGAGAGCTCTTCGACGTGGGCATCCCCCGTGGTGAGGTAGAGCTTCCCATCGGGACCCACGTCCAGCCTTCCTCCCGCGTGCATCGGAGAGCCCGGGATCGAGTCCAGGATCACTCGATCATATCGCAGGGAATCCCCCTCGAGGACGAACCGGGCGACCCTCCCGAGGATCCGGCTGACCCAGGGATCGAGGTCGGAGAAAGCGGGGTCGGAATCGTCCAGGTCGAACCAGTAATGGAGGTAGACTGACCCGTTGGTCTCGAAGTCCGGATCCACGGCAACCCCCAGGAGGCCGGCTCCCCAACTCACCAGGGGCTCGAGCTGCAGGACTGGGCGATTCCGCTCCGGCTCGACCAGGACCACCCTTCCTCCCATCTCGGTCACGAGCAGCGAACCATCGGGCAGGAAGGCGATGTCCCACGGATCCTCCAGGTCCACATCCAGGTATTCCACCGCAGGCGGTTCGGCGGTGAAGGGGCCCTGCACGAAGTTGGTCGGATCAGTCACGAAGGAGATTTCCTGGAGGCCGGCCCGAATCGGACGGCACTCCATGGGGTTGCTCTGCCAACACTCGGGGGTGCCGTAGTAGTGCCGGATGAATCGATCGTAGCAACGGCCCTCTCCGGCCCGGCAGTCGAGGACCCGCTGGGGAGTCGGCTCCAGGACTACCGCGTAGAGGATGCTTCCTGCTGCCAGCACTCCTCCGATCGCAAGGGCCTTCGGGACCCCGGCCCGGCCCAGCATCCAGGCACCAACAAGGATCAGGCCGATCTCCATGGTCAGGACCGCGGTCCGGAACCCGGGCGACGCCAGCACTCCGTCCTGAGCGATCACGGCCTCCACGAGGCGAACGTCCACCAGGAGCCCGGTGCCTAGCAGAACGATTCCACCGGCCAGAAGCCACGCCCGCCTCCCATCGTCAATGAAAGTCTGATTCAGCATCGGTTTCCCCCGGTCGGGATTCAGGGATAGGCGATCCGAACGCCCAGCGTCGAAGGCAAGATATGTGGGGGAATCTCGACAGGGCAATCGAGGACGGGCCGGACCAGGCAGGGGGGACGGTCGCGGGCGAGTGAGCGTACGTCTCGACTTTCGGGTTCGACGGGCAGAGGGTATTGTGTCCTTCATCGTGCGATCGCCACCGATCATGGATCACGAACCTGGACACGGCCGATCCCGTCGGGATGCCCTTCGTGGGCCGTGATGACACCCTGAGGACCGGCTAGGCGTTCGCCACAGACCTTCCACCGATCCGGACGCGAGTCCCGATGGAAGCTACACCCTCCAGTCGGTGAATGGCATCCCGTTGCCGGTGGCCTTCTTCGAGATGGAGGTGGACGGGGTCACGTACTCGGAGGTCGTCACCGCGGGAGAGATCGCGCTCTCGGGAGGCACCTATTCAGGGAGTCTCACCGTTGAGAGCGATGAAGACGGAACCGTCGTCGGTTCCGATGTGGACACCTTTTCAGGCAGCTTCACGGTGAGCGGGAATACGGTGATTCTCGCCGATGGGCATGGTGAGGAGATCGTCGGGACCTTCACCGCTACGAGTCTCGCGGTGGTGCTCGAGGACGGGGGAATCAGCATGATGTTACTGTTCACTCGGTAGTATCTGACTCCGGGTGTTGCAGGCGTTCCCGAACGGCGGTATCCGCTCCGGGGCTGTGGCGACGTCTCGGTGCGTTCTCCCTCTGGACCACGGATACCCCATGTTCACAACTCCCCAGCCGCACTCCCTTCTGGGCACCGCACTGGTTGGAGCCACCCTCCTGCTGGCATCCGTAAAGGCCGAGGCCCAGGAACCGGGCGTCACTCTCGAGATCGAGGCGGGTCCCGCCTGGCAGAGCCGGAACAGCGTGGAGATCCCCAATGACGGCACGGCCACCCGCTTCGAGCTGGACGCGCTGATCGGAGGTGGGGCGGTTCCGGTGGGGCGGGTCTACCTGGGCTGGAGCTGGCGGGAACGTCACGGCGTCCGACTCCTGGTCGCTCCCCTGACGCTTCGCGGATCCGGGGTTCCGGACCGGGAGATCCATTTCGCCGGCGCCTCCTTCCAGGAGGAGACCACCCTCTCCGCCCGCTACACCTTCAACTCCTATCGGCTGTCGTATCGGTGGCTTGCCCGGAAGGGGGAGGGGACCAGCGTGTGGCTCGGGACGACGGCCAAGGTACGCCACGCCGTGGTTGCCCTCGAGCAGGGAGGGGTCACGGCGCGAGACGACGACCTGGGGTTCGTGCCGCTCCTCCACCTGGCCGGCGAGTGGCGCTTCGCACCGGGGTGGTGGGGGAGCGTTGATGTCGATGCCCTCGCCGGGGGGCCGGGCCGGGCGCTCGATGCGACCATCCGGGTGGGTCGCGCGATGGGGGACGGATGGCACCTCTCGGCAGGGTACCGCACGGTCGAGGGAGGCGCAGACGTAGACGACGTGTACGCGTTCGCGTGGTTCAACTTCCTGACCCTGGCCGTAACGAAAGAGTGGTGAGCCGGCTCGAGACCTTTCCGTTCATGGATGACATGGAGGTCTATCGGGAGTCGGGCTCCCCGGAGCTCGTGTCGAGGTCGAGGGTCTTGCTCGGCAGGGGGCGGGTGGTCAGGTTTCTCGTGTGGTTTCCGGGGGTTTGCCCAGCTTGATCACTGCATATAGACTGCCAGCATGATCGGGCGGAACGGGAGAGGAGCCCGGAAACCCTTGGCAGATATGGAATCTTGGCCCGTCGTCTAATGGCAGGACACCGGTCTTTGGAACCGGCGGTGGTGGTTCGAATCCACCCGGGCCAATTCTGAGAATGGCGTGGTCACTGGGGTTTCGGGCCCCTGCACCTGGGCCCTCCTCGTCGCGTGTGGATTCACGTGCAGATTCAGCGTCTCGTACGTCCTCCCGCCGGGCTTCATCCGGACTGCGGAGGGTTCCAGGGATCTCGACGAGCCGAATGGGTGTCCTACTCCGCTGGACCCGCTTCATGCGGACGTCCCACCTGGAGAAGTTGCCAAATCCACCTGATTGACGAGGAACACGATGAAGGGAACGACGACGTTTGCGGCCCAGGCACCGAGCCGGGCGTGGCTGGGAGCCCTGATGCTCATGACCGTGGCACTGCTCGCACTTCCGGGGGCCGCGGCCACTCAGGACGCTGCGTTCGAGTGGGACGAGACCGATCCGCGCATCGGGCTGGGCGCCGGATATCTCGACGCCGAGTCGGCGGCCT
Source organism: Gemmatimonadota bacterium (assembly GCA_007126575.1). Taxonomy (GTDB): domain Bacteria; phylum Gemmatimonadota; class Gemmatimonadetes; order Longimicrobiales; family Gaopeijiaceae; genus SLBA01. The sequence continues at coordinate 45,861 of SLBA01000018.1, forward strand.
GGAACATGGAGCACCTGGCTCACCTGCCCCGACCGGAGGCCTTCGTCAATCCGGACGCGCTCGGCGATCTCAACTTCGCCAACTCCGACATGGGATTTCAGGGGAATCACCTCTTCCTCGGTAATTTCCACGGTTTCATGATCTACGACATTTCCGACCCCGCCGACCCGCAGCTCGAGGTTTCGGTCGTGTGTCCCGGCGGGCAGGGCGACATCTCGGTCTACGGGAACCTGGTCTTCATGTCGGTGGAGCAGACCCGTGGCCGGGTCGACTGTGGCACCCAGGGCGTGTCCGGGCCCGTGAGCGCGGAACGATTCCGCGGCGTGCGGATCTTCGACATCAGCGACCTGCACAACCCGGTCCAGATCGCGGCGGTGCAGACCTGCCGCGGGTCGCACACCCACACCATTCTCGACGACCCGAACGACGACGAGAATCTGTACGTGTACGTCTCGGGCACGGCGGGCGTCCGCTCCGACGAGGAACTCCCGGGCTGCTCGGGCCTCGACCCCGACGACGACCCCGAGACCGCGCTATTCCGGATCGAGGTGATCCAGGTGCCCCTGGATGCGCCCGAGGAGGCGCGTGTGCTCACTGAGCCGCGGGTCTTCGCCGACCGCGAGTCCGGGCAGATCGACGGACTCTGGCCGGGTGGGCCGCACGGAGAGGGGACCCAGAGCTCCGCCCGGACGAACCACTGCCACGACATCACCATCTATCCCGAGCTCGGGATGGCCGCGGGTGCCTGCTCGGGCAACGGAATCCTCCTCGATGTGACCGATCCCGTCAACCCGGTGCGGACCGACGAGGTCATCGACGAGAACTTCGCCTACTGGCACTCGGCGACCTTCAACAACGACGGGACCACGGTCATCTTCACCGACGAATGGGGTGGCGGCACGTCGGCCCGTTGCCGCGCCACCGACCTCTACGAGTGGGGTGCGAACGCGATCTTCCGGATCGGAGAGGACGGGATGGAGCGGGCGAGCTACTACAAGCTGCCGGTTCCGCAGGCCGACACCGAGAACTGCGTCGCCCACAACGGGTCCCTGGTCCCGGTTCCCGGCCGGGACATCAAGGTCCAGGCCTGGTACCAGGGCGGGGTGTCGGTCTTCGACTTCACCGACCCCGAGAACCCCTTCGAGATCGCCTTTTTCGACCGGGGCCCGATGAGTGACGAGACGCTCATGACCGCCGGCTACTGGTCCACCTACTGGTACAACGGCTACATCTACGGGAGCGAGATCGCACGCGGACTCGACGTCTTCGAACTCACTCCTAACGAGCACCTGTCCGAGGCGGAGCTGGAAGCGGCACGGCTGGTCACCTTCGAGGAGTTCAACCCTCAGCACCAGCCCCGCCTCGAGTGGCCGGCGAACAGCTACTCCGTGCCCCGCTCGTATCTGGACCAGCTGGAGCGCAACGAGGGGCTCCCGGTCGAGCGGGTCGCCGAGCTGCGCGTGGAGCTCGAGCGGATCGAATCCGGGGCCGAGGCTTCGGCACCGGCCGAGCGGCTCCAGGAGCTGGCGGACGGGCTCGAAGAGGATCGGACCTCGGGAGCCACCGCGGACCCGAACCGTGTCGAGGCGCTCGAGCGCGCGATCCGGGCGCTGGCCGGCACCATGAACTGACGATGGACTGACACCGGGAGGAGGCCGGATGATCGCCGTATGGGGCTGGGCGCTCCTGCTGGCACAGGGAGGACTCGCCGCACCCGACCCGGGTGCGGCGAGCGTCCTTGTGGCCGGCCCGGTGGCTCACCCGGTTCACCTTTCGGCCGACTCGGCGCAACTGCTCGGCGACGCCCGCACCGCCCAGGCGCGCTTCGAGCGGCTCCGGATCCGAAACGCCCCGTACACCTGGGGATGGAGCCAGGGCGAGTGCACCGAGCGGGTCGGTCGCCTCTGCCTGCAGCTCTCGGGTACGGGGCGCGAGCCCGACCCCTGGGCCACCGGCCGACAGGTAGAGCCCGAGGGCGAGACCGTCATCGAGGCCCGCGCGGAGCTCCTCGAGGAGCTCGAACGGGTGGCCCGCGAGATTCCGGGCGACCACTGGGTCGTGGGCCAGTGGGTCCGCTACCTGGGAGAAGCGGGAGACTGGGAGGCGGCCCGCGAGGCCGCGCGAGAATGCCGTTCGACCCGACCGGGGTGGTGCGACTCCCTCGAGGCGCTGGCGGCGCACGGACTCGGAGAGATGGCCGAGGCCGAACGCCTGCACCGTCGGGCCATCGAGCAGATGGACCCCGATCAGCGAGAGGCGCGCCTCGATCCCGAGTGGCTCGTCGATGTCGAGACCTGGCGGACGTTGCGTGGCCTGGACGGTGCGGAACGGGACGCGCTCGTGGAGCGGATCTGGTACCGGGCCAACCCCTGGTTCTCGACCCCCTTCAACGAGCTGTGGATCGAACACCTCTCACGGCATATCCGTGCCGAGATCCGAGAGGGCACCCGGACCCCGTACGGCTTCAACTGGGGCCGCGACCTGGCCCAGATCCTGGTGCGCTTCGGAGAGGAGTCGGGATTCGAACGGATCCGCGAAACCTCGCTCCAGCTGGGCCCGCCCCCCGTCATCGGACGCGGGCAGGTCGGGGCCCGCTTCCTCCTTCCCTCCGCCCGTGCGCTCCTCGACGAGGAGGCTCCCGCGCCCTCGGACTTCTCGACCGAAGGGCTGGTCGCTCGCTCCCTCCATCGTGCCGGCGAGACCCATCGGATCCGGGGCCTCGAGGCCCAGGTCGCCCGATTTCAGCGGGGGGACTCGCTCCTGGTGGCCGCCGCGTGGCGCTATCCCCCGCCGCCCGAAGGGCACGAGTACTGGGAGGGCGTCGCGGCCGATACCCTCCCTCCGCCCCGGCCGCGTTCACCGCAGACCGCCCTCCTGCTGCAGCCGTGGAGCCCCCCGCCCGAATGGAACGGAGAGCCCGAGCGCATGCGTGAACTCGTGCTCGGTTCCCGCCCGGCCGAGGGGGATGGGGGCGAGGCCGGAGGGTACGCGCTGAGCCTGGGGTCGGCGGGGCCGAAGCTGCTCTCGATCGAGGTCCGCGAGCCCGAACGGGCGCGGGGCTGGCGCTACCGCGACCGGGTCGTTCCGGTGTCGCAAGGGGCGGCGGAGTCATCGGACCCCTTGGAGTCTTCGGGGCCTGCGCAGACTTCCGGATCCCCCGGGCAGCTCTCGGTCTCGGACCTGCTCCTGCTCGAGATTCGCCCCGACGCCGAGACCGTCGGCCGGTACGAGCCACCGGGCGATGGCGTCATGACCGATTCCGACGGGACGATCGAGTCGGTGATCCCGCGAGCCGCGTCCTCGCTCCGCCTGCCCCCGGCTCCCGTCGAGCTGGCCTGGGAGGTCTACGGTCTGCGGGAGTCCGTGGAGCACCTGACGGTCGTGCTCGAGGTCGGGCACTCGGAGCGGGGGGTCTTTCGCCGACTGGGGGAGGCCCTGCGGGTCGTGGGTGCCCGCACTCCCACCCGGATCCGGTGGGAGGAGTGGGTCGATTCCGGGGAAGCGCCGGGAGCCCCTCGCTTCCGCAGACTGGCGGTGGACCTCTCCGACCTCTCGTCCGGCGTGCACGAACTCCGCCTGGAGGTGTCGCTCGCGAACGGGGAGCGGGCGGAGGCGACCCTCGAGATCGAAATCGACCCCTCCTCCGGCTGAGGCCGAGCGCGCCGCGGGCCGTTGACGATGCGTCGGCCCCTGTCTAAGTTTCCGGGCTGTAACTGTTCACGATACGAGCGGCGACGAGACTATGGAAGAGACCTTCGGTCGAGGCCCCATGCTCCTTTTGTCCGGGCGGGCGAACCTGCCCCTGGCGAAGGAGATCGGTGAGCTCCTGAATACCGACTACGAATCGGCCACCGTGCGGGATTTCGCCGATGGCGAGATCTTCGTGCGCATCGACCGGAACGCCCGTGGGCGAGATGTCTTCATCCTGCAGCCGACCGTGGCTCCGGCGGACCGGATCATGGAGCTGCTCCTGCTGATCGACGCGGCCAAGCGAGCATCGGCGGCGCGGATCACGGCGGTCGTGCCCTACTTCGGGTACGGTCGTCAGGATCGGAAGGATCAGCCCAGGGTTGCGATCGGCGCGAAGCTCGTGGCCAACCTGATGGTGACGGCTGGAGCCGACCGGGTGCTCGGTGTCGATTTTCACCAGCACCAGATCCAGGGCTTCTTCGACGTGCCGGTGGACCACCTGTACGCCTCGCCCGTGATCATCCGCTACTTCCTCGAGAAGAACCTCGAGGACATGGTGGTCGTGGCCCCCGACGTGGGATCCGCCAAGATGGCTCGCGGTTTCGCCAAGCGACTCGGCGGCAGCTTCGCGATCATCGACAAGCGGCGTCCCGCCCACAACCAGTCCGAAGTCCTGTCGGTGGTCGGCGAAGTCGAGGGCAAGAACTGCCTGATCGCCGACGACATGGTCGACACGGCCGGCACGATGGCATCGGCGATCCACGCACTCAAGGAGCGTGGCGCCAAGCGGGTCTACGCCTGCGCGACCCATGCCCTGCTTTCGGGCAAGGCGCGCGAGCGCCTCGAGGCTTCACCGATCGAGGAGCTCGTGGTCACCAACACGATCCACATTCCGGAGGAGCGGACCTTCGATCGACTGAAGGTCCTGTCCGTGGCCGGCCTTCTGTCGAGGGCGATCCGGTACATACACTCGAATGACTCGGTGAGCCAACTCTTCGAGATCCCGGACACCGACGACTGAGCCGACCCCGGGTGTCCCGGGGGCTCAGTCATGACGATCGAATCAACCGTCCGGCACAGTCCGGACGTAACCGGCCCGATGGCCAGCGGAAGGAAGGCAAGACATGGCGACGACAGTGACATTGAAGGCGACCCGACGGAGCGAAACCGGAAAGGGCGTGGCGCGCAAGCTTCGGGCCGAGGGTAAGCTCCCGGCCGTGGTCTACGGGGCCGAGGCCGAGAGCTGGCCTCTCACCCTCGACAACCACGAGACGCACCTCCTCTTCCGGTCGATCTCGCTCGACAACACGATCATCCAGCTCGAGGTCGAAGGGGAGTCGAAGCCGTTGCCTGCCCTGATCCGTGAGATCCAGACGCACGCGTTCCGTCCGGACATCCTTCACGTCGACTTCTACGTCGTGCAGACCGGTGTGGAGCTGGAGCTCCAGGTTCCGGTCCGGCTGATCGGCATCCCGACCGGGGTCAAGGATCAGGGCGGCGTGCTCGAGCAGGTGATCTACGAGCTCCCGATCCGATGCGTCCCCTCGGCGATCCCCGAGGTCTTCGAGGTCGATGTGACCGGACTTGAGATCGGCGACTCCTTCCATATCGCCGAGCTGGAGGTCCCCGAGGGTGTGGTCATCCTTCGCGAGGCCGAGCGGACGCTCTGCACCGTCCAGGCCCCGTCGGCACTCGAGCTCGATGAGGACGACGAGGATGAGGACGAGGAGCCCGAGGTGATCGGTGCCGAGCCCGAAGAGGGCGAGGCCGCCGAGGACGAAGACGAGCCGTCTCAGGACTGAGTCTACCGACCCGGGGGGACGGCGCCGTGCGTGCTCGACCGCTGATCGGTGAGGTCGCGTGAAGGTCGTGATGGGGCTCGGCAATCCCGGAGCCCGATACGACGCGACGAGACACAACGTCGGATGGTGGGCCGCCGACCGTCTGGCCTACGACTGGAACGCCGGTTCCTTCCGCGAGGAGGGACCGGCGTTGCGTTGTGAGGCCCGGGTCGACGGGGAGGCGGTGACGCTCCTGAAACCCCTGACCTACATGAACCGGAGCGCGGCCGCCCTGGCGCCCTTCCTGCGCGATGATCGGTTCGAGCCGTCCGAGGACCTCCTGGTGATCGTCGACGACGCGACCCGCGATGCCGGTCGGCTGCGACTGCGCCCGGGGGGCAGTGCAGGGGGGCACAACGGGCTCAAGTCGATCGAGGGACTGGTGGGCCGGGACTTCGCCCGCCTGAGGATCGGGGTGGGGACGCCGCCACAGGGGACGGATCTGGTGGACTGGGTGCTCTCACCCATGAACGCAGACGATGAGGAGTCGGTCCTCGCCCTCCTGGCGGAGCTGCCCGAAGTGGTCGCCGCCTGGATCCACGAGGGCGTTCGGGAAGCCATGAACCGCTTCAACCGCTGACGAACCCGGGGCCCTTCCGACCCCGGACTCCCGCTCAGGTCATCGGAACGTACTGCAGCAGGCGATCCTCGACGCGCTCGAAGATGTCTTCGAGCGACTCTCCGGTGATCGTCAGACCGTGGTTCTTGAGCCCCACCACCGCCTGGCTCGGATCCTCGCGAGTGCGGACGATGTCGGCGACCGCCTTCCCGAGTTCATAGGTTCCGCAGGGGTAGTTGAATTCGGTCGACGGGACCCCGTCCATCCAGGCGTGCACGTGCAGGATCGCCCCCACCCCGGGGTGTTCGCGGTAGATCATCCAGTGCTCGATCGCGTCCACCGAGACCCGGCGGGGCTCGACGTCGGGCGGGACCGACAGCACGATCGACCCTTCCTCCTCGTCGTATCCCGTGACCAGGAGGATGTCCCGGCCGATGTCCTTCAGGTCGGATTTGTCCACGCCGGACGCACTCATCCAGAACCGGGTCTCGTCGAGACGGGCCGAGATGTTTCCGTACGACAGGCCGCCCAGCCCGTAGAGCCGCTTCAGATGTCGGCGATCGCGTTCCGAGAGGATCTCGTCGATGGGGAACGGGGCCGGAAGAAGGTCCAGGGCGTCCAGCCGCTGACCGGCTTCGCGGATCGAGCGCGTGATCTCGTCACCCTCCCACAGCTCCTCGGGCAGGTCCGTGTGGAAGGTGTTGTTGATGATCAGCCGAGAGGTCGCCAGCGGTTCGATCCGCTCGTAGACCCGCTCGAAGAACCGGTCCCGATCCCCGGAGCCATTCACCCGGTAGTGTCCCTGCTCCGGGGTCACGAAGTGCGCATCGGGATTCGACGAGGCGGGGCCGGTGAGTCCGATCAGCAGATTCGAGAGGGAGCGCACCAGGAGGGGGTAGGTCCGCGGCATCGCCTCGTGGACCGTCTGCGCGCCCCCACCGATTTCGGTGAGTGAGACTACGAAGACCGCCTGCGCCCGTCGCCGGAAGGGTCTGGGCCGCTCCCGATCGAAGCAGTTGACGACCAGCGAAGCGTCGTCGGGATCATTTACGAAATTGTGACCTCGAGCCTCCATGACGGCTCGGAGCCCTTTGGTAAACCATTGGAATTGTTGGTCTTCGTGACGGCCCGCGAAGGAGAAATCCATTCGGTTTCGTCTCACCAGGTTGTCCGCCCGAACGGGGGCGAAATTGGAAAAAGTCGGTGGCTCAATCCGAAAAAGGTCGACCCTTCGGCCCTCTGCCGCAAGATGTCGGACGCTCAAGGGCCAGCTGATTCGATTGACCGGAAGGCGGGTCCGATCTACCTTTGGACGGTCGGCGGGTCTCTTCCGGACCCGCCTTTTTTTTGTGCCGAACGCGGACCTCGGATCATGCTGAAAGCTGGAATCGTCGGACTCCCGAACGTCGGGAAGTCCTCGCTCTTCAACGCGCTCACCGCCCAGGGCGCGCCCTCGGAGAACTACCCCTTCTGCACCGTGGAGCCGAACGTCGGCACCGTCGAGGTGCCCGATGTCCGCCTCGATCGGATCTTCGAGATGGTGGGGGCCCGGGCCCGGCTTCCCACCGTGGTCCAGTTCGTCGATATCGCGGGGCTCGTCGAGGGCGCCAGCGAGGGAGAGGGGCTCGGGAACAAGTTTCTGGGCAACATTCGCGAGGTCGATGCGGTCGTCCACGTCCTGCGGTGCTTCGACGACCCCGACGTGACCCACGTGCTCGGGGGGGTCGATCCGCTGCGGGACCGCGACGTCGTGGACACCGAGCTTGCGCTGGCCGACCTCGACACGGTCGAGCGTCGCCTGGAGCGGGTCCGGAAGAAGGCCAAGTCGGGGGAAAAGGAGGCGAAGCGCGAGGTCGAGGTCCTCGAGCGGGCCTTCTCGCGGCTCTCCGAGGGGCTGCCCGTGCGGGGCATGGAGATCGCAGCAAGCGAGGAGCCGCTCCTTCGCAGCTTCCACCTGCTCACCTCGAAGCCGGTCCTCTACATGCTCAACGTGGGCGAAGAGGATCTCCCGGAGGGCGAAAACGAGCACGTCCGACGCGTGCGCGAAGCGGTGGCCCGCGACGAGCCGGGAGCCGAGATCGTGACCGTCTGCTCGGCCATCGAGTCGGAGCTGGCGGAGCTCTCTGCCGAGGAACGCGACGAGTTCCTGGCCGATCTCGGGCTCGAGGAGCCCGGACTGCATCGCCTGATCCGCGCCACCTACGACCTGCTCGGCCTCGTGACCTTCTTCACGGCGGGCGAGAAGGAGGCGCGCGCCTGGACGGTCCGTCGCGGCGCGCTCGCTCCCGAGGCCGCGGGGGTCATTCACTCGGACTTCGAGCGCGGGTTCATCCGGGCCGAGACCATCGGCTACGAGGAGTTCCGCGAGGTGGGCTCGATGAAGACCGCGAGAGAACAGGGCCGCATGCGCAGCGAGGGCAAGGAGTATACGGTGCGCGACGGCGACATCATGCTCTTCCGCTTCAACGTCTGAGGGTGCAGGAGGACGCCTTCGACCCCTCGGGGCACGGGGAGCCGACGGACCCTCGGGGTTGAACGAAGGCCTCTCCAACGCTAAACTTTCAGGCTACACCCGCTCCGACCACACGGGTCGGGGCCCGTTTCACCCAACGGACCACGGGACCGGATCATCATGAGGAACTACGAAGTCGTCTACATCTTCCATCCGATGATGGATGAAGAGGCGGTCAACAAGAAGCTGGACCGATTCCAGCCGATCGCCACCGCAGCCGAGGGCGCGGAGGTCACCGAGCTCGACCACTGGGGCGTCCGTCAGCTGGCCTACCAGGTCAAGGACCAGTCGCAGGGCTACTACGTCGTGGTGCAGTTCACCGCGGA
>SLBA01000074.1 GCA_007126575.1 Gemmatimonadota bacterium
CGCCAGGCCTTCGGAGGCGAGGTGATGCGCTGGGAGGACGTGCGCGAGCTGGTGCGACGCACCGGAGTCGTGAATGGGCACGGCCACGGCCACAGTCACGCCTCACCCTCGGCCACGGGAGCGAACCACCATGAGCCGTGAGCGACCCCGCCGGGCACGAACCTTCGCGGCGATGACGGTCGTGGGCATCGCCCTCCTGCTGCTCGCCCTCGCCCCCCGCCCCGAGGGCACCGCCCTCGAGCTGCCCGGGTCCGAGGCCGCCGCGTCCGCCCGGGCCACCGCCGCGACCCAGGCCCCGACAGGCCACGACACCGCCACCCCGCATCAGTCCCACGAGGGCCACGCCCCCGCCACACCGTCCCGCCCCGAGACCTTCACCGGGACCGAGCACGTCGTGGGGCGGGGCGAGCGTCTCGAACGGATCTCCGATGCCCTCGAGGTGGCCGAGGCCGGGGACCGCATCCGGGTGCGCGGCGGACACTACCGCGAAGGGCCGCTCACGATCGACCGGTCGATCGAGCTGATCGGCGAGGGCTGGCCGGTGCTCGACGGCGAAGGCGAGCACTCGATCCTGACCGTGACCGCCAACGATGTCCGGATCCAGGGCTTCATCCTGCGGGACTCCGGCTTCAGCCACATCCGCGACCACGCCGCGATCACCGTCGAGGAGTCGCGCGGCTGCCGCATCGAGCACAACCGCCTCGAGAACAACTTCTTCGGGATCTACCTGGCCCGCGCCCACGACTGCCTCGTGCGACACAACGACATCCGCAGCTCCGCCACCCGCGAGGCGACCTCGGGCAACGGAATCCACCTGTGGGACGTGGACCGGGTGCAGGTCGAAGACAACCACATCACAGGGCACCGCGACGGCATCTACCTCGAATTCGCCCAGGGTGCGGTGATCCGGAGCAACCGGAGCGAAGGGAATCTCCGCTACGGCCTCCACTTCATGTTCTCGAACGAGAGCTTCTACGTGAACAACGTCTTCGCCCGCAACGGCGCGGGGGTGGCCGTCATGTATTCGCGCGACGTGATCATGAGCCGCAACCAGTTCCTCGACAACTGGGGCACCTCGGCGTACGGCCTCCTGGTCAAAGATGTCCAGGACTCCCTGATCGAAGAGAACCTCTTTCGGGGCAACACCGTCGCGATCCACTCCGAGGGAAGTGACCGGCTCACCTTCCGCCTGAACCGGCTCGAGAGGAACGGATGGGCCGTGAAGATCCTGGCCAACAGCCAGGACAACTACTTCACCGCCAACAACTTCATTGACAACACCTTCGATGTGATCACGAACTCCCGGCAGAACCCCAACACCTTCGACGCGAACTACTGGAGCCAGTACCGGGGGTACGACCTCGAGGGCGACGGCACCGGGGACCTGGCCCACCGGCCGGTCCGCCTCTTCTCGTTCATCGTCGAGACGAAGCCGGTCGCCCTGATCCTGCTGCGCAGCTTCTTCGTGGACATCCTCGAGGTCGCCGAACGGGTGCTCCCCATCCTGACACCCGAGACCCTGACCGACGAAAACCCCCTCATGATCGAAGTCCCCGGAGGTGAACCATGGGCATGATCCGAGTGCACGACCTCTCCCACCGGTACGGCCGCCTCCAGGTGCTGGACGCCCTCGGACTCGAGATCGAGCGGGGCCGATGCACCGCCATCCTGGGGCCGAACGGCGCCGGCAAGACCACCCTGGTCAAGTGCATCCTGGGGCTCGTCCGCCCGGATTCCGGACGCATCACGATCGATGGCGAGCGGGTGGGCGACGACCCCGAGTACCGGCGCCGGATCGGCTACATGCCGCAGATCGCCCGCTACCCCGAGAACCTCACGGCGCGCGAGATCATCCAGATGATCCGGGACCTCAGGGGCAACCCCGACGACACCGACGAATCGCTGATCCACGACTTGAGGGTCGAAGGGGAGCTCGACAAGCCCTTCCGCACCCTCTCGGGGGGGAACCGCCAGAAGGTCAGCGCCGTGCTCGCCTTCCTCTTCCGTCCGGGCATCCTCTTTCTCGACGAGCCCACGGCCGGGCTCGACCCGGTCACGAGCAGCGTGCTCAAGGACCGGGTCAAGCAGGAGCGCGACGCCGGCCGCACCATCGTGCTCACCTCGCACGTCATGAGCGAGGTCGAGGAGCTGGCCGACACCGTCGTCTACCTGCTGGACGGCCGCATCCACTTCGAGGAGTCGGTGGCCGAGCTCATCGGCACCTCGGGGGAAATGAACCTGGAACGGGCGATCGCCCGCCGCATCACCGCGAGGGTCGTCGCATGAACACGCTCAAGATCGCCCGCTACCAGCTGCGCGACGTCATGCGCAGCCGCTGGGTCCTCCTCTACGGCATCTTCTTCCTCCTGATGACCGATGCCCTCTTCCGCTTCGGAGGCTCGGGCGAGCGCGTCCTGCTGAGCCTGATGAACGTGGTCCTGATCGCGATCCCCCTCGTGGCGATCGTCCTGGGCACCATGTACCTGTACGGCTCCCGCGAATTCACCGAGCTCCTCCTGACCCAGCCGGTCCGCCGCCGCAGCCTCTTCCTGGGGCTCTTCGCCGGACTCGCGCTCCCCATGTCGGTGGCCTTCGTCCTGGGCACCGGCCTCCCCTTCTGGGCACACGGAGGGCTGGCCGGGGGCACCGGATCCTCGCTCCTCCTCCTGCTGGGAACGGGCGTCGGGCTCACCCTGATCTTCGCCTCGCTCGCCTTCCTGATCGCGCTCTCGACCGAGGATCGGATCCGCGGCCTGGGCATCAGCCTGGGCGTATGGGTCTTCTTCACCGTCGTCTTCAACGGGCTCGTCATGCTGGCGATCTACATGCTGGCCGACTATCCGATGGAGAAGCCCGTCCTTGCGCTCTCGCTCCTCAACCCGGTGGACCTGGGGCGCATCCTGCTCCTCCTGTCCTTCGACATCTCGGCGCTGATGGGCTTCACCGGAGCCGTCTTCCGCCGCTTCTTCGGGAGTGGGCTGGGACAGGGCGTGGCGATCGCGGCCATGGCGGCCTGGGTGGTGATCCCCTTCGCCCTGGGGCTCCGCAGCTTCCACCGCAAGAACTTCTGAGGAGAGGGCTGCGGAGCCCTTCACCCGCGTGGCCTCCGGCCGCCGTCGATCCATTCCCGACGCCCCGCTGCAGGCGCGACGCGGGGGGCGGGGCTCATGCGAACCCCAGGCCAACCGTCGAAGGGGGCCGGGCCGCCGGACAGGCGACCCGGGCCCCCGATGAATCGACCCGCAGGGGGCCGGCCTGGCCCGATCAGGCCACCCGCACCGCCGGGAACAGTACGTTGTTTTCGAGGTGCACGTGGCGGTGCAGGTCGCCCTCGAACTCCTCGAGCTTCGCGTACATCGCGCGCCAGGTAGCGCAGGCCTCGGGGGGCGGGGTGAACTCCGAGGTGAGTGCGCGGATCTCGGCCATGAGCCCACCGGCGTGCTCGTGCTCGGCCTCCATCTGCCCCAGGGCGGCCGATCCGCCCTCGCCGGCCCGGATCGCGGGGAAGACCTCTTCCTCTTCGGAGCGCATGTGGGCCTCCATCTCTCCGGCGAGTTCACGGACCCTCACATCCACTTCGGTCAGCTCGGGCGTGTGGTTCCCGTGCACCCGTGCCACCTTCTCGGCAAAGGCCAGGAGCACGGGGAGGCTGTCGCGGCAATAGCGGTGGTGGACGTTCACGATGTAGTCGGCCAGAAAGCCCGGGTCCCAGCCGCGCGGGTCCGGGAGCCGGTCCTCTCCCCGCGGCAGATCTGAGGCGGAGAGAGCCGCCTCGAGCTCTTCGAGCGCGACTCCCCTGCGGGCACAGGCGTCCTCGACGGTGCGGCCACCCCCACAGCAGAAGTCGATTCCGAACTGCTTGAAGACCGCGCCGCGGCGGTAATCCTCGGCGACGACCTCACCGACCGGGCGAGTGCGAAGGGATACGGGAACGGAGCCCGGCGAGGCCTCCTCTGAACGGGATCCGGCCGCGGCGGTGCGCGGCTCCGAGGGCTGGGCGCCGGGTGATGGTTCGGTGCGGGAGCTCATGTCTCCTCCTTGCAGGTGACGATTCGAAGCCGGGCGGGAGAGGTCCTCCCCCCGAAGACCGAAAGATGATGGGTCCGGCCCCATCGGGCTGTGACGCAGATCACACGGTCCCGAACGCGAGTCTCCTGAGTCCGAGAGTCGTTGAAGGACCGAGCGAGTCGACGCGCCGCCCTGATGATCGGGTCACACGCCGCTTGATGATCGGGTCGCGCCCCCCCTTCACCCTTCGAACCCGGACGGAAGTTTCCACACCCTCGCCGGGCGACGGAGGGTGTGGACGGTTTCGTCCGGCGTGGCCCGGGGCGTGGACCGTTCTGAGGCCCGGCCGTTCAATCGGCCCGAAGGCTCGTTCCTCCTCTCGAGTTGGGTGGTGGGGAGGTTGGTGCCCACGCGTAGAGCAGCGCGGTCCGCGCCCCGGCTCCTCGCGAGGGGACAGCCGCAGCTCGTCGCGGGAGTGCAGTTCAGCCTCGCTGCGGTAGGGCAGCCCCATGGTCTCGTTGGGGGGACCGATCCTCGAAGGACGCACTTGAACAGGGGGGCGGAGGCTGGCGGGTGGAGGTGGCTCAACGAGAACTTCCGGTCGGCACGGCGCCGATTCGTGGAAGGAGGAGGGCTCCCGCGAGGGCGATCAGGCCCGTCCCCGCGAGCACCCACTGCGGGGGTACCCGAACCGGATGGCCGAGCAGTTGCACCGCGCCGGCCCCGATCAGCAGCAGGATCATCGCCCAGCTCCCGAGCAGGAAGGGCCAGACCGCAACGCCCCGTGACCGGGGAAAGAGGAGCAGGACCAGCCCCGCGCTCACGAATCCCAGGAGCTGAAGGTGGATGAAGCCGATCACGAGCATGCGGGTCCGCTCGACCGCGGGGACCAGGGGAGGCGCGGTCCCGATGATCCCCAGCACGCCGAGCGCAAGAAGGGCGACCGCGACTGAACCGAGCAGCCCACGTGCCGGCGCTCGCAGTCGTTCAGGCGCCCGCAGTCCTGCCGGCGCTCGCGGTCGTGCCGGCCCCCGCTTCGCCCCGGATGCGAGGTCCCGCAGCAGCCCCACGCCCAGCATGACCAGCCCGCTGCCGAAGAGAAGCGCGCCGATCCAACCAACCCTCCGGGCCAGTGGGATCTCGATCCAGGCGGTCAGGGGCGGGAGCACCATCGGGAGGACCCCCAGCGTCATGATCCCGAAGACGATGGAGTGCGAGCGCAGCAGTCCCCGCCCGACCAGGAGCCCGATCACGGCAAAGGTCAGCCAGCCGTTGAAGACGAGGACGAGGTAGTAGCCGACCCAGGCATCGATCCACCCCTGGCCCATGCGGCCACCCCCCGACAGGAGGAGGGGACCGACGCTGGCGAGCAGGAGCCAGAGCATTGAAGCGTCGATCCAGGGTCGGGCCCCCGGGTCGATCCCGCCGCGGGCCCGGGCCATGTAGCCCGCCATCAGCCCCAGCGTCACGCCGATGTGAAGCGTCGACAGGAGGATCGACCGGAAGGCGTAGCCTTCCAGGAGAAAGGCGACGAAGAGCGCGAGGATCAGAGCGAACACCAGGCCCTCGCCCAGAAGACGCAGGGCGCCGGGGGCCGCCGCTCCCGAACCCCGACCGCCGGTCGGGGCCGGACCCTCGGTGGGATCGGCCGCCGCGAAGACAAGGGAGAAGACGGCGACGAAGGTCCACCCCAGGAGCGCCACGTGGGAGTGCGCGTGCAGGAGGTACCGGCTGTCGAACCAGGGAGCCACCGTACCGGTCCACTGGTACCGCAGCAGGGTCCCACTGGCCAGGGTGAGCAGGAGGAAGAACCATGCGGCCAGCGTCCGCCGGGCCGGAACGCGATCCGCGACGACCGTTGGGGCCGCGACGACCGCCGGATCCGCAATGACCGTCGACTCCGAAACCGAGTCCCGAATCCGGCCCGAAGGGGGCGTTATCATGAATTTATCATAAGGATTATGATGAATTTATCATAATCGAGGGTCCCGGGAGGATCATCGATCGTGTCCTCCTATCCCCCCACCCCGGCGGCACTCCGGTCGGCAGGGTCGATGTGGGGGCTGCGGACCTGGCCCAGCTCGATGGGCAGCGCCACCCGCACCAGCACGGTCAGGATGAACATCCCCATCGCCCAGATCCCGGCCGTCACGGCGAGCTCCACCCAGGTCGGCGAATACTCGACGATCTCTCCCAGGGGCGAGGGGATGAATCCCGGAATCACCATCCCCATCCCCTTCTCGGTCCAGATCGCGGCAAAGAGGACGAAGCACGCCGGGATCAGCCACTTCGGATTGCGTCGGAGGGGGTGGATCGTGAGAACCACCGTCGCGCACACGTTCAGGATGATGGCGGTCCAGATCCAGGGGACGAGCGCATTGTGACCGTCGAGCCCGAAGAAGAGGTACTGGGCGGACACGGCATGGTGCGTGAAGAAGTAAAACTCGGTGAAGACCTCGGACGCGAGCATGATCAGGTTGATCTGGGCCGCGACCGTGACGATCATCGCCAGCTTCGAGAAGGCGGCGTCCTTGATCGAGTACTCGGTCTGCGAGCGGATCACCCAGAGGACCAGGATCATGATGGCGGGCCCGGCGGCGAACGCCGACGCCAGGAAGCGGGGCCCCAGCAGGGCGTTGTGCCAGAAGGGCCGGGCGGGAAGGCCGGCGAAGAGGAAGGCCGTGACGAGGTGGATGCTCACGGCCCAGAAGACCGAGATGTAGATGAAGGGCACGTACTTTCCCTTCTCCGGAGTCCGTCCCGCGAAGTGGCTGTACAGGAGGTAGAAGGGGATCGCCAGGTTCAGCGCCAGGTAGCCGTTCAGGACGATGACGTCCCAGGCGAGCAGGGACCGGGGCCAGTTCAGGTAGCCGATCACCGGCATCAGGTGCCAGCTCGCGAAGGGGTTCCCCAGGTCGACCACGACGAAGGCCAGGCACATGACGAGTGCCGCCACCGCGACCCCCTCGGCCATGAGGACCGCCCGCCCGAAGTCCACATCGTCGAAGACGTAGGCCGGCAGGACCACCATCATGGCGGCCGCCGCGACTCCCACGAGGAAGGCGAAGTTCGAGATGTACAGGCCCCAGCTCACGTGATCGGTCATGCCGGTCACCGCGAGCCCCTCGCGCAGCTGCACGAAGTAGGCGTACCCCCCGAGGAGCATGACGAGGGTCAGTGCCGCCATCCACAGGTGGTAGCGCCGGCCTCCCGAGGTGGCCGAATCCAGCGCGGTGATCAGGAACGCCTTGAGATGCATGGGACTCAGTCCATGAAGTACCAGAAGCGGGGTTCGGTGTGCAGGTCTTCCTTGAGCCGGAAGACCTGCTTGTTCTCGAGGACCCAGCGGATCTCGGAATCCGGATCCAG
>SLBA01000130.1 GCA_007126575.1 Gemmatimonadota bacterium
CGTGATCCCCTTCCTGGATCCGCCGGAGGCGTTCTTTCGGGAAGCGATCGGGAGTGTTCTGGCCCAGTCCTTTGAGGATTGGGAGCTCCTGCTCGTCAATGACGGGTCGGAGCCCGAGGTGACGGCCACGGCCCGTGCGTTCGTCCGGTCGCACCCGGAAAGAATTCGGTTGCTCGAGCACCCAGGGGGCTCAAATCGCGGACTTTCCGCGGCCCGAAATCTCGGAATCAAGCGTGCCCAGGGATGCTACGTGGCCTTTCTGGATGCCGACGATGTCTGGTCGGGAACGCGTCTGACCAAGCACGTCGAATTGCTTGAGAAATTCCCCGGTGCCGCGATGGTCTGTGGGCCGAGCCTTTACTGGTCGAGTTGGGATCTGGAAGCTGAATCGGACTCGAACGGTGGGGATTGGGTTCCCGGCCTGGGCGTCCCAGTCGAGAGGGAGCTTGCCCCCCCGGGGATCCTTCCAGTCTTTCTGGTCGGGAGGGGAGCCGTTCCGTGCCCAAGCGCCATAACGATCAGGCGGACCTCGGTTCTGGAAGTCGGTGGCTTCGAGGAGGAATTCCGGGGGCTGTACGAGGACCAGGTGTTCTACGCGAAGATGCTCCTGGTGCATCCGATGGTCGCGACGGACCGGGTGCTGGATCGATATCGCCAGAATCCCCGCTCCATGACGGCGTCCGCCGGAACCCGCGAAGAGGCCGAGGCGCGCAAGCGGTTTCTTCGCTGGCTCCTGGACCACATCGACACCCTCGAGCGGGCCGAGGACGACCTGCGCGGGATCGTAGCCCGGGAACTCTGGGCCGTGGAGCATCCCGTGGGGGGCAGGGCACTCCGGATGCTCCGCCGACTGGGGGCCCCGGTATGACGACCGACGCCACTTCCTCGCAGCCGCCGGGCCCGCGACCGACCCCTGCCCCACCCCGGACATCCGGCTCCCGCGCTCGAGCCCTCGACGCACTGCAGGGCGGTGCCTTCGACGTCCTGGTGGTCGGAGGGGGAATCCTGGGAGCATGTGTGGCCCGCGACGCCGCGCTCCGAGGACTCTCGACCGCGCTCATCGAACGGGACGACTTCGGGTCGGGCACCTCGTCGAACAGCCTGAAGGTGATCCATGGCGGGCTCCGTCACCTCCAGCACCTCGACCTCGGCGAGTTCCGTCGCTCGGTGGCCGAGCGGCGCCGCTGGCTTCGGATCGCGCCGCATCTGGTCGAGCCCCTTCCGGTCCTCGTTCCGTTCACGACGCGCTCCGAAGGGCTGCAGCTGCGGGCCGGACTCGCCGCCAACGACCTGCTGTCCGCCGACCGGAATCGGGGCCTCCCCATCGATCGTCGGCTGCCCGGGGGACGGCTGCTCGACCGGACCGAGGCCGCCGACAGGCTCGGACCGCTGGCGGCCCCCGACCTGCGGGGTGCGGCCCTCTACCACGATGCCCTGATGTACAGCGCCGAGCGCCTGGTGCTCGAGGTCCTGCTCTCGGCGCGCGACGAGGGCGCCATCACCGTGAACCACGCCGAGTGCGTTGGGCCCCTCCGAGACCATCGGCGCCAGACGGGAATTCTGGTCCGCGATCGCCTCACCGCATCCGAAGTTCCCGTATGCGCACGCTGCGTCGTGAACGCCTGCGGACCCTGGGGCGAAGAGGTCGAGGCCCGGATCCTCGGAGGTTCCGGACCGGAGCCCGGGAGCCGATCCGGGTCCCTTTCGCTGGCCTGGAACCTGGTGCTCCCGGACATGGGGCTCACCGCCGCCGTTGCGCTGCCGGGCCGGTCTCCGACACCGACAGGTTCGGGCGGAGACCGTCCGCGGCGGCTCTTCCTGGTGCCCTGGAGAGACCGCACGCTTGTGGGGACCGGCCATGCGCCTTTCTCAGGGGAGCCCGCCGGTTTCACCGGCATGGATGCCGACGACCCGCTGATTCCATCCTTCCTCGGAGAATTGAACGATGGGCTCCCAGGCGATCCGGTCACTCCCGGAGAGATCCTCGGGATCCATGCGGGACTCCTTCCGGCACTGTCCTCCGGGAGGGAGGACGAGGGTCACGTCCGCCTCCGTCGGACCCCCGGCGTACGGGTGATGGAAGGCGAGGGCATCCCCCTGATCACCCTGTCCACCGTGAAATTCACCGCGTCCCGCCGGGTGGCCGAGGACGCGGTCGACCGGGTCGCGAAGCTCCTGGGCCGATCGGGACCGGGCTCCCGAACCGCCGACATCCCTCTGCCGGGCGCACCGGCCGAGGGGATGGCCGAGCTGATTCGCACCGCACACGAGGAGCTGTCCGCGCTGCTCCCTTCCGACGTTATCGACCATCTGGTCCGAAGCCACGGGACCCGATGGCGGGAAATCGTCGCCTGGAGTGAGTTCGACCCCCGCTGGGCAGAGCGACCGTTTCCGGACGCTCCGATCCTCAGGGCGCAACTTCTTCACGGGGCAGCACACGAGTACGCCGCCACTCCCGAGGATCTACTCTACCGTCGGACCGAACTGGGGGCCCGCCGGCGGGTGACCTCCGGATGCCTCGATGAAGCCCGCGCCGTCCTGGATGACTCATGAGCTGGCTGGTCGACGCCCACGTTCACTACCATCCGGTGTTCGGGTGGAGCCGCTTTCTCGAGGGCGTGCTCTCGAACACCGCCCGCGTCTCTGGCGAGGATCCGTCCGTGGGAGCGGTGACGACCACGTGCCTCCTGCTGGCCGACCCCCCGGGGACGGATTCGCTCCGGGAGCTTCGGGAGGGTCCCGGGACTTCGCTACCACCCGACTGGGACCTCCGGACTCCGGATCGGGGGAGGGGTGTGGTGCTCACTCCGCCGCATGGTGCGCCTCGCATCGTGCTGCTTGCCGGGCGCCAGCTCCGGACGACCGAACGACTGGAGCTCCTCGCCCTGGACTGCGTCGAGACCATTCCGGATGGACTCAGCCTGATCGATGCGGTCGACCGGGCCGGCGAGGCCGGCGCCATCCGGGTCATCCCCTGGGGATTCGGCAAGTGGACCCTCTCGAGGCGCCGGACCGTCGAGCGGGTGCTCACCGAGAGGCCGATGTCCGGGCTCCACGTGGGGGACAACGGGAACCGACCGGGGTTGTCTCCCCTCCCCCGGCTACTGGGGCCGGATCGGCCTGGCGACGTCCTGAACCTTCCGGGCAGTGACCCTCTCCCATTTCCAGATCACGCCAGGCGCGCCGCGAGCTGCGGGTTCGTGCTTCCGGGCGATCCGGACCTCGACTCCCCCGGGGCCTCAATCCGCAAGGCTCTGGGCTCTCTCACCCGGGATCCTCCGATCGTGGCCTCTCGACGCAGCCCCGTCGCCTTCGTCGCCGATCAGCTCCGGATGCAGCTGCGGGGGGCGGGCCAATGAATGCGCTTCGGATCCTGATGGTCGCGCCCCAGCCCTTCCTGCGCCCGCGGGGAACCCCGTTCAGCGTCCTTCATCGCATCCGGGCCCTGGTGGAACAGGGGCACGCCGTGGATCTCGTGACGTACCCCTTCGGTGACGATGTCGAACTCGAAGGCCTGCGGATCGTTCGGACCGCGCGCCCTCCCGGGATCCGCGACGTCGCGATCGGCCCTTCGGTCGGCAAGGTGCTCCTCGATCTTCCCCTCTTCAGGCAGGCGTGGAAGATGGCTCGGGGCGGGGGGTACGACCTGGTCCATACGCACGAGGAGGCCGGCGCTCTGGGCGGATGGATCCGGCGGAGGATCGGCCTGCCCCACCTCTACGACATGCATTCGAGCCTACCCCTCCAGTTCGGCAACTTCGGCCGGTTCGACGTGCGCCCGGTCGTGGCCACCTTCGAGCGAAGCGAGCGTTTCACCCTGAACCACTCCGACGGGGTGATCGCGATCTGCGACGCCCTCGGTAAGCGAGCTCGCGAGGTCGGGTATGCGGGGCCGCTCGAGGTGATCGAGAACACCCTGGACCTGCCGGTGCCAGAGGTCACAGAGAGAGAGATCGACGAACTGCGCCACGCCCTCGACCTCGGGAGTGGCCCAGTGGTGGCCTACACGGGGACCCTGGAGCAGTACCAGGGAATGGGCCTGCTCCTGGATGCCGCCCGGGCGGTTCATGAGCGCCGGGCGGACGTGCGCTTTCTGGTGGTGGGCGGAACCCCGGCCGAGAGTGCGGCGCTGGCAGGCCGTGCTCGGGACCATGGACTCGACGGTGCGCTCCGAACGGTGCCGGCGGTACCGCCCGACCGGGTCCACCTCTACCAGCAGGTGGCGGACATCCTCGTGACGACCCGAACGCGGGGGACGAACACGCCCCTGAAGATCTACCAGTACCTCCGGTCCGGACGACCGATCGTCGCGACCGCGATCGAGTCCCACACACAGGTTCTCGATCGATCGACCGCGCAGCTCGTGACTCCCGACGGAGCCGGGGTGGCGGCCGGCATTCTCGAACTCGTCGACGACCCGGAGCGGGGGCGAGCGCTCGCCACCGCCGCCGGTCGTCTCGTCCGGGAGCGGTTCAGCGATGAGGCCTACCACACCGGCCTGCAGAGAATCCTGGCGGCGGCGCTCTCGGGAGCATCCCGGTCCGGGGAGCAGCGCTGACATGTGCGGCATCGCAGGGTTCTGGCACTTCCGGTCGGGCCGCCCGGCCGACGGAGAGGTGATCCGAGCCATGACAGCGACGCTGAGCCACCGGGGTCCCGACGACGACGGCTACTGGGTCGAAGGCTCCCTTGCGCTGGGCATGCGTCGCCTCCGGGTCATCGATCCGGCGGGAGGCACCCAGCCGATGCCCAACGAAGATGGTTCGGTCCAGGTCATCTTCAACGGCGAGATCTACAATCACGTCGAACTCCGACGGGAGCTTGAGGGCTGCGGGCATCGCTTCCGGAGCCGTTCCGACACCGAAGTTCTGGCACATGGGTACGAGGAGTGGGGGGCCGGACTTCCGGAGCACCTGAACGGGATGTTCGCCTTCGCGATCTGGGATCGCCGCGAGGGCAGGCTCCTGCTCGCACGCGACCGGCTCGGGATCAAGCCCCTCTACCTGGCCGAGGGGCCGGAGGGAGTGGTGTTCGGCTCGGAACTCAAGGCCGTGGTCTCGTCTCCGACCGTGGAACTCTCGTGGAATCTCGAAGCTGTCGACGACTTCATGACCTACGAATACGTCCCGACGCCCACCAGCATCGTATCGGGCGTCGAGAAGCTGCGTCCGGGCCACACCATCCTGTATCGGGCCGATCGCCCCGGGGCCCGCGACGAGAGACGATACTGGAACCTCGAGGCTGAGGATCCGGGAGACTCGGACGAACGAGGGCGCCGCGGGAATCCGACCGAAATGGCCCGTGAACTCCACGATCGACTGGGAATTGCCGTGCGGCGGCGCATGCTGGCCGACGTTCCGGTGGGAGCATTCCTCTCGGGAGGGGTCGACTCCAGCGCGATCGTTTCACTCATGTGCGATGCGACCGGTGAACGGAGCGAGAAGGTCCGAACCTTCTCGCTCGGGTTCGGGGACCCTTCCTATGACGAGCGGGCCCATGCGCGGCTCGTCGCCGACCACTTCGGGACTCGTCACACCGAGCGGGAGGTCACCCCGGCGGTCGTGGACCTTGCAGAAACGATCAGCGGGCATTTCGACGAACCATTCGCCGACGTATCGGCGTTTCCCACACTCCTTCTCTCGAAGCTGGCCCGGGAGGATGTGACCGTGGCACTGTCGGGTGACGGTGGCGACGAGCTCTTCGCCGGCTACGACCACTACCGGGCCCACCGATGGGCAGAGCGTCTTCGGTGGTTCGGCGGCCGGATGGGGTGGAGCGCCGCCGATCGGCTGCTGGACCAGGTACGGCCCTCCCCCAGCAAGAAGGGCCCGGTGAACATCGCGCAGCGCTTCGCGGAGGGCATGCTGCGTCCTCGGGACCTGGAGCATGCCCGCTGGTGGATCTTTCAGGATCTGGACGACCGACGGAGTCTCTACTCGGCTGACCTGTCTGGCGCACTCGCTGGACGCGACTGCTTCGCTCACTATAGAGAGAGGCTTCGCGAAGGGACCGAGAGGGGATTCCGGGGTCTCGGACGCCAGCTCTACAGCGACCTCACCGGGTACCTTCCCGACGACATCCTGACCAAGGTGGATCGGATGTCGATGGCCGTCTCTCTCGAGGCCCGCGTCCCCTTTCTCGATCACGAGTTCGTGGAGTTCGCGATGTCTCTTCCGGACCGCTGGAAGTTGCGCGGAGGCCGGTCGAAGTGGATCCTGAAGGAATCAATGCGGGGCGTTCTGCCGACCCCGATCCTGGAGCGACGCAAGGAGGGGTTCAGCATGCCCATGAAGAACTGGTTGCGCGGTCCCCTGCGGCCTTTGATGGACGACCTGCTCCATGGGGTCGCCGAGCGCGAGTGGTTCGAGCAGGACGAGATCCGTCGCCTCGAAGCCGAGCATGTGGACGGACGGCGCAACCATGCCCACCGACTCTGGTGCCTGATGAGCCTCGAGCTTTCGCTCCGCGGGCTCGAGGGAGCGAGGACGACGTGAGCGGGCGCCCTTCGATCTCGGTGGTGGTCCCCTTCTACAACGAGACCGGAAACGTGCTTCCTCTTGTCGAGGCGGTCAGGTCCGCTCTGAGCGAGGAGCCGGCATGGGAGCTGATTCTCGTCGACGACGGCAGCTCCGACGGGACCACGCGTGAGATCGAGGAGGCCGTCCTGCGGGACGGACGGATTCGCCCCCTCCTCCTGGGGAGAAACTACGGCCAGACCGCCGCCCTCCAGGTCGGATTCGACCGCGCCCGGGGAGACGTCATCGTGACCATGGACGGCGATCTTCAGAACGATCCGGCCGATATCCCCGCGCTGGTCTCAGCCCTCGGAGTGGATGCCTATGATCTCGTGGCCGGGTACCGGGAACGCCGCAAGGATCCGCTCCTGACCCGGAGAATCCCATCGTGGATCGCGAACCGCCTGATCCGCTGGGTCACCGGGGTCCCGATCCGTGACAATGGCTGTTCCCTCAAGGCGTTTCGGCGGGAGCTCGTGGAGCGGCTCCACCTCTACTCCGATCTCCACCGTTTCATCCCTGCGCTCGCCGTCGCCACCGCGGGCGCTAGGGTCACCGAGATGCCGGTCCGACATCACCCCCGGTCAAGAGGTTCGAGCAAGTATGGCCTGTCTCGCACCGGAAAAGTGCTCTCGGATCTTCTGGTCATCAAGATGATTCGATCCTTCCACGACCGCCCGCTGATCCTGTTCGGTGCCCTCGGGCTGGGGACTCTGGTTCTTGCCGGGGGCTTCGGGATCCGGTCGCTGACGGACGCCCTGATACTCGATCGGACTTCCATCGTCCTGTCGGGCATCACCGCGCTCCTTGCCGGCATGGGGGCATACCTGATCATGCTGGGCCTGGTCGCGGAATCCGCGGTGTTTCACGCAAAGCGTCGCATCCCCTCGGCATCGCTGCTCGCGAATCCTTCCAGGGGACGCGAGAGGGTGGGGCCCACATGAAGGATTTCCCAGAGGAGTCTCCACCCGGTTTCCAGGACGAGGAGCCGAAGGGGGTCGAGATCTCGGTTCTGGTTCCCGTAACGGAACGCCCGGCTCCCCTTGCCGACTTCTACACCGAATTCTCGGCCCCCCTCCGTGGAGCAGGGTTCCGCTTCGAGTTCATCTTCATGGTGGAGCCCCACTACCGCGAAATGGTGCCGCCTCTCGAGCGACTCCAGGGTGAGGGGGAGCCGATTCGCATCCTGCATATGGGCCATGCCTCGGGCGACACGGCGCTGCTGCGGGTGGGAGCGGAGCACGCGGCACATGACCTTCTTCTGACCCTTCCCGCCTATCCGCGGATCGAGGCTTCGACCCTGGTTTCGGTGATCGAGCCCGTTCTGGAGGGCGCGTCGATGTCGGTCGCCCGACGCTGGCCCAGGAGGGACTCCTGGCTCAACCGCCTGCAGAATCGGGTCTTCCACCTCCTGGTCGCGACCGTCGGGGGCGGGCGTCAGATTCGGGATGTCGCCTGCGGAGTTCGCGCGATCCGGAGGGATGCCTTCGAGGTGCTGCCGATGTATGGGGACTTCCACCGATTCCTTCCGCTTCTCGCCCAGAGGGCCGGGTACGAGGTGGTGGAAGTGGAGGCGGCACAGCACCCCCGGGATCAGCAACCCAGAATCTATGGGCCGGGCGTCTACCTCAGGAGGGTGATCGATGTCTTCGGCCTCTACTTCCTGATGCGCTTCACCGAGAAACCGCTTCGCTTTTTCGGACTGGTTGGGTCGGGATCGTTTCTGGCGGGAAGCGTGATTCTCGCGATCCTGGGGCTTCAGCGCATCCAGGGTCAGGCTCTCGCCGACCGTCCCATGCTCCTGCTGGGAGCCCTCCTGATGGTGCTCGGCGTCCAGGCGGTGGCCCTGGGGCTCGTGGGCGAAATCATCGTCCACGTCAACGCTCCCAGCGGGAGGGAGAAGAGGGTCCGCGAGATCCTCCCGACACCTCCCGAGTCCTCGTCCCCCTCGTCACCCCCGTCACCCTCGGAGGAACGCGCGTGAGGCCGGAGTCCTCGGCTGCAGGCGCCCCCGATCGCCGTACTCTGTGGGGCGAAGCCTGTGCGATCACCGCGCTCGCCCTCCTCGTGCGACTCTTCAATCTGGACCACACCACATACGTCGACGAGTTGAACCACCTGATCGCAGCGGAATCGCTCCTTCGAGATGGAGCCCTCCTCCTCGAAAGCGGGTTCGAGTACACCCGGGCCCGCCTGTTCACCTGGCTGGTGGCCGGAAGCTTCCTCCTCTTCGGCGAAAGCCTTCCCGCGGCACGCGCTCCGGCCGTCGCGGGTGGCACCCTCCTGGTGACGGTGGCCTTCCTCTGGGTCCGGACGTCGTTCGGGCGATGGGAGGGCTGGACAGCCGGGATCCTGCTCCTGCTCGCTCCCCAGGCGATCTACCACTCGCAGCTCGCCCGGTTCTACAGCTTTCAGGCCCTCTTCGTGGTGGCGGCCGCATGGTGCGCCTGGGTGCTGGCCGGTCGGCCGCGCTGGCGGGCGAGAGAAGGCGGGGTGGCCCTGCTGGGACTGGCTTGCGCCGCCGGGGCGATGGCAATGCAGATCAGTTCGCTGGTCGGGCTTGGGGCGATCGGCGGATGGCTCGTGGTCTTGCTGCTGGTGCGGATCGCCCGGGAGCAGTCCCCTGTCGGCTCACCGCGAACGGTCGGGGTGGCGATGGGTGTGCTGATCCTTGCCGCGGGGACGTGGCTGTTTCTGTCCGGCACCTGGCACGAGGCGACAGCAGCCTTCGGGCAGGTCGGGCTATGGGCCGAGTCCCAGGAGGGGAACCTGCGATACTACCATTACCACCTCCTCTCGCACTATCCGCTTCTCTGGGCCCCCTTCCCCGCGATGGCGCTCTGGGCCCTCCATCGTCGGCCCCGCCTGATTTCACTCTGGCTCGCGGTCTTCGGGACGATCCTGGTCGTCCATTCGATCGCAGGGTGGAAGGCGGATCGATACATCTTCTACGCGCTCCCATTCTTCTTCATGGTCTCCGGCGTCGTGGTCGGTTCGATCCTCCGCCGCCTTTTCGTGGAGCTTCGGCAGGCTTCGGCTCGAGTCCCCGGTGTACTGCGTACCCGGGCGGGGGGGCCGCTGGCGGCGGGGCTGATCGTGCTGTCGATCCTGTTCGCCGCCTGGGGCAATCCGGCCTTCTCCTATTCCGGAAGGATGATTCTGGGCACGGACGCCACCTGGCCCTTTCCCGTCCTCTACCGGGGAGAGGCCGACTGGAGGGCCGTGGATCAAGCACTCCGGGAACGCTCCGAGGCCTCCGAACTCCTCATCACATCGACCGAGCAGAAGGCACGGTACTTCCTCGGACGGGGGGAGGTGATTCTCTCGGCCAACTACCTGGGCCGGGACTCCGAAGGCCGGCCCAATCCGGAATTCCACCCGAATAACAAGACGGGACTACCGGTCATCTCCCGCCCCGAGACGGTCGAGGGCGTGATCGACTGCCATCGCTCGGGCCTCCTCCTCATCGAAGACAATCACTGGCGCCGTGAATGGTCGGTTCCGGACGATGTCGCGGACCGGATCGAAGCACTCACGCGCCGGATGCCTCTCGATTCGGGATGGCGGATCCATGGCTTCGAATGGGATCACGGGGTGGATTTCGAGCCCACGGATCCCGAGTGCCATCCCTTTCGCGAGCCTGTCCCTTCCCCGAGTATGCACTCCCCGTTCTGATCAGGACTGCAGGCGGGCCTCGGAGCCTGTGTCGGAGATTCGCTCAGACCCGGTCGCTCGACCCAGCACCTCGTCGTAGATATCCGCAAGAGCCTCGGCCGCGACCCTTATGTCGAGGGATGTCTCGGCGTGCGACCGGAACAGCAGACCATCCTCGGTCAGCGCGTCCGGTTCATCGACGTAACGGCGGATCGCACCCGCCAGCGCCGCCGGATCCCGCTCGCCGACCAGACGGTCGGCCATGGGCCCGAAGGTATGCGGAATATCGGCGTGACGTGTGGCCACCACAGGCATCCCGGTGGCCATCATCTGCTGGATGATGAAGACCGTGCCCTCGGAATCTCCCGAGGCGGCCGTCACACTGGGTGTGACGAGGACGTGACACCGGCGCCCCAGGGCGACCAGATCGTCGAACGGAAGGAAGGGGTGACGGGTGACGATGTCTTCTAGCCCCCATCGTTCGATCCTTTCCAGGACGTGGTCCCTGACCTGCGCGTCACCGGGTTTTGACGCGGCTTCTCCCACCAGATCCAGGTGGATCGGCACTCCGTCGGAGTGCAGGAGGTGAAGCGCCTCGATCAGGTCGGGGATCCCCTTCTTTTCGCGAAAGGTCCCGGCGAAGAGAAGTCGAAGTGGCTCATCTTCGCGGCGGGCCCGTCGCACGTATGCGAGCGCATCGACATCGACACCCAGGTTGTGCACAACCACCTTTTCGGGAGGACAGCCCAGTTCTCGAAGCCGTTCTCCCATGCGGGGTCCAAGCGGGAGGACGCGGGCGGCCTCATCGAAGATCCGGTCCAGTCGGGACCTCCACCCCGGGCTTGAGGGGAGTTCGTAGACATCGGCGCCATAGAACCCCACGACCCAGGGGATTTCAAGGCTTCGGCGCAGGGCGTGGTCGCCCGTGGCGACGTACCCGAAATGGCTGTGCAGGAGGGCCGGATTTCGGCGCCTCAACCGGTGCAGATCCGGAGGAAAGAGCCGCGGGCCCAGTGCTTTTCGCCAGACTCTTCGTGGCAGGGACTCCCGGTTCCAGCGCCATGCATCGAGCTCCGGGAACTCCTCCCGGTTCTCGAGTTGGTCGGCAATCACAAGAGGACGGTAGCGGGGAAGAGCCCGAAGATGGTCGTACATCCAGTTCATGGTCCGCCCGACGAATCGGTCGCATCGCTGCAGGGCGACCGGCTTCATGCGGGCCGGTAGGGTCGATGTCGCATCTCCAGACTCCAGATCGAGGAGGTGGCCACCCGGACGCGGCATGAGCCCGATGCGTCCGTGTCGCCGGCGCCGGACAACACATCCGGCACCCAGTACGGGACGGGGTAAGTGACGCAAGATTCAGGCCTCCCCGGCCATCCTCCTTTCCCATCGGGTCCGACAGCTACAGAGCGGAGCAGTCAGACTCCACGGGCACTTCCCGAGATCATGCCGTTCCGAAGTGAGTATACGAACTGCGCCGCGTCCCGTAGAGCGGGCTGATGGGAGATCGCCAGGATCGTGACGCCTCCGCTGAGTCCCTGAATCGTCTGAAGGATCTCGGCCTCGGTCAGTGGATCGAGCGCGGCGGTCGCCTCGTCGAGAATAAGCAGCCGTGGGCGATGCACGAGCGCCCTGGCGATGGCGATACGCTGCCGCTGGCCCCCGGAAAGCTTCGCACCGGCCTCGCCGATCATGGCGTCGACTCCGTCGGCCCGCTCGTTCACGAAGGTCCACGCCCCGGCCGATCGCAGTGCATCTTCGACCTCGCCCCGGCTCAGCGAGGGGTCCCCGAGCGTGACATTGCGGAAGATGGTGTCGTGGAAGAGAAAGACCTCCTGGGGGACGTACCCGACCCGACGGCGCCACGCGATCAGGTCCAGTTCGGTCAGCGGGACGCCGTCGACCTCGACGACGCCGGAATCGGATTGGTGAAATCCGATGATCAGGTCCGCGACCGTGGTCTTTCCGGCTCCGGAGGGTCCGTGGAGGGCCACGAATGATCCGACCGGGATCTCGAGGTTCAATCCGCGAAGGACGGGGACATCATCGTATCCGAACCACACGTCCACCAGTCGAATTCCCGTCACCAGGTCCGTGGGGGGTGGCCGGGTGCCGGTCACCTGCTCCCGCTGTGCCTCGGCCTCGTCGATCTGCTCCATGATCGACCAGAACGCGCTTTCACCCGTCGCGAGGGTGCCGTAGTACGCCTGAAGCTGGTTCGCCTGACCCATCAGCCGGTAAAAGATGAAGGCAAGCACCATCACCGAAGCGAAGGGGAATCCGGCGACTCCGAGAGCGAAGTAGAGTCCCAGGGCGAGCATGATGACGAGCGTCGGCTCCTGGAAGAGTCTCAGGCCCTCTCCGGCACTCACCTGCCGTCGGAGCGCCTGGTTCAGGCCTTCCGCCTCGGCCTCGAGAAGGGGTTGGAGGTGCGCCTCCTTCCCCATGGCCCGGATGGGCTTGATCCCCCGCAGCGCATCGGTCAACCGACCGATCAGGGACTTCATCAGGACGGTCTCCTGGTGCCCGGCGTCGCGCGACATCCGCACGAAGCCCCGCAGCAGGAAGATGAAGACGGCGCCGATCACGATCGTCCCGATCGCCATCGGCCACGAGATGAGGAGGGCGACCGCCAGGTAGAAGAGGATCTGCAGGAATCCCGCGATCATCACGCATCCCGACCGGTACGCTGAAGCAGCGCGGTACGCCTCGTTGCTGATCGCATTCGCCAGGCCTCCGGTGGACCGAGAGGCGTAGTACCCCCAGCGAGCCCTCAGCAGGGCCCGAAGAAGCGACATCCTGAGGTCGGTTGTCACCTGGGCCACGGTATATCCGACCTGGCGCATCGCGAACCAGAGGAATATGGCCTTCGCCACCATCATGATCACGATCAGACCCAGGAGAATCCCGAGGGTCGGCTCCAGCCCCACGGTCCCGAGGGTCGTCTCGACCGCTGAACTCAGCCGGGACCCTTCGGCCGCATCGCCGGCGGTGACGAGTTCCAGGAGCGGCAGCATCGTCACCACGCCGACGCCTTCGACCAGCCCCGCGAAGGCCAGGAGAGCGACCATGAGCGCGCTTCGCCCGGGATAGGCCTCCATGAAGTGCTTCAGGAAACCGGTGGTGCGGGGGTTGAACAGTGGCATCAGCCGGGCCTGGATCCCTTCATGGACTGGGGAGGTGTGCGAAGAGGACAGGATGGCGGGCGGACGGCCACCCGACAAGACCCGTTCATCGAGCCAGCCCCGGCCTCTCGCTGCAAAGGCCCCAGGGAGAGGGCGTCATCTTTCAGTCCCTGATGGATTCCCAACTGCTCTCCGGACGCATGCCTGGAAGGGATTCCAGCAGCCATGGTGCTCAGCCCGGAATCAACGTTCCTCGACCGGCCCCAGATAGCGATCCAACCAGTCGAGGGACTCTCGGATGAGCTTGGGCTGAGGCACGAAGTGCCCGGTCTCTGCGACAACGAAGCGCTTGTGCTCGGGCGCCGTGCCCAGGAGCTCGTAGAAGGGGCGCGCATGGGTCTCGAGGGGAAAGGTCGCATCCAGGCGCCCGTTCAGCATGAGCACCGGCAGGGTGACCCTGGACAGATGGTTCAGCGGATTCACCTCTGGCACCATGCTCGGGTTCACGAGCCCCGCGACATGCAGGACGGCAGCGCCGAAGCGTGGCTCCATGCTCAGGGCCACGGGCGCCAGCCACCCGCCCCAGCTCCACCCGTAGAACCCCAGCCGGTCGGACCGGATGTCGCCACGGGTCTCCAGGTAATCCACGGTCCGCCGCATGTCCTGCACCTGCGCGATCGTACGGTCGCGAAACCGAAGGCTCTCCCAGGCCGGGTGGACCTCCTGCACGTCACCCAGCCGCTCCAGCGTCCCCTTCAGGACGGGAAAGGCCAGCGCCCGGCCGCTCCGGACCATGAACCCGGTATGGAGTTCGATTTTCTGGTCGATGGAGGGGAACGCCATGGCACCCGCGCCGGGCCAGTAGAGGACCGTCTGGAAGGGGGGTGAGGCGTCCAGGGGAAGGTAGAGATGGAGCAGAACCCGTTCCCCCTCGTAGGCCGCGGCGAAGGAGACCGTCTCGCGTACCCAGTGCCGTGCCGTATCCACGGCCTCCACCCGTGGCTCCAGCGGCGTCGGGTCGTAGGCGTACATGCGGCGGTAGATCTCGAACTCCTCGTCGGAGGGTGGGGAGGCCTCCCGGAGGAAGTCCGGTTCCGGGCGAGGCTCCACCGGCGCCCACGCCCGGGCCAGAGCCCTGTCCGCGTCTTCCAGATAGGTGACGAGACGGATCCCGTTGGTGGGCGAGCGGTCGAAGGCGGGCTGGGTGTCCAGGGGTCCGGCGACCGCGGAAATGGCGATGAAGTCCGGGTCGTTCCAGCCACCCCCGAGAATGATCCGGGCATCGCCCCGCTCGTTGAAGGACCACTCCCGCACATTGCCCGCCATGTCGTAGGTGCCGAAGGGGCCCATCCCCTGGTGCTCCCCCACGGGCGAGGGACCGTCCGACTGCAGGTTGCTCTTCGGGATGACGTGCTCGGGAAAGAACCGTGACCCGTACGCCCGGCGCCAGTGGTGGACGCTGGGGAGCGCCTTGCCCATGAAGTCGGCGTAGGCCGCGGCCTCGTACCAGCTCACCCCGCCGACCGGGTACCCTCCCTCGCCTTCCGGATAGCTGCTGAACTCCCAGGTGCTGGGCCCCGGTCGACCCGTGCGGTCGGTGAAGTGGGCCATGGCCTCCTCCCACGACAGCGTGTCACCCTCGAACACCAGGGGATACTCCCAGTAGGAGGAGTCTCGGTACCCGCCGGCCTCCACGAAACGCAGGTACTCCCGATTCGTCACCGGATAGCGCCCGATGAAGAAGTCAGCGAGCTCCACCGCCTCGTCCCCGATGACCGCCGTCCACCCCGGAACCCGAACCATCTCTTCGGGAAGTCGTTGCGGGGAATCGAGGGTCAGCGTCGGGAACTCCTCGAGGTAATGGTCGGGCACGATCTGGACCGGGCGGTGCCCCTCCAGCTCCATGCGGAGTACGCTGGCCCCCAGGGGCAGGCGGAAGGAACGCAGGGGGGTCGTGCCCAGCTCTTCCCAGGCCGCGTCGCGTTTGCCGTAGGGCCGGCGAAGGACCCGGGCGCCCGGCGGGTCGGTCCGAAGCTCCGGCCACAGCCAGGTGAACTGGGGAAGGAGGCGAGCGAGCTCGGGGTGTTCGGGGGCGACCTCCCCTGCCTGACGGGCCACCGTCCAGGCGCTGTCGTAGAGCCCCGCCCGCGCGAGCTCCTCGATCTCGGGGATGGCGTGATCCCGCACCCACGTCTCGTCACCACCCAGGAGCCGATCGACGGCCCAGCCGCCGATCAGGAAAAACGCCACGACGGCGAGCACCCCGGTCGCCAGACGGCGGTGACCCATCCCCGTTGCAGTCGTGGGTCCTTCGCTCCGGCCCGGCGCCGGAAGGGGGGCAGAAGGCTCCTCGGTTGGCCCGGGCTCCCGGGGGCGATTCCTCTGATCACCCTCCGGTGCCCTGGCACCCGGGCCGGTCGAGGCGGTGGGGGTCTTCGGTCTTCCCGGGTCTGGATCGGTCTCCGGAGCCGGGGTGTCCCTGTCCCCCGGGACCGATGGGTGGGGGGGGCGAATCGCCCCACCCGCAGAGAGTTCCTCGGCCAGCTTCTGGATCTCGGCCGGGGGCGAAACCCCCAGCTCCTCCTCCAGGAGGAGCTCATGAATGCGTGCATGCTGGAGGGCACCCGCCACGTTGCCCGAGTAGGCGAGCGCCTGCATGAGTCGCATCGCCACCCGGCTGTTCGTCTTCTCTTCGGCGGCACGCCGCTTCCACCATCGCACGGCGTCGGCCCACGCGTGCTCCCCCTCCGCCGCCTCGGCCAGAGCCTCCAACACGCGCCGGTATCGGTCCTCCAGGCGGCGCCTCTGGCTCTCCACCCACCGCTCGAACGCCCCGGTCCCACTCAGGTGAAAGCCGTCGAGGAAGGGACCCCCGTAGAGCTCGACCGCGTCGCGGAGCCGCCCGTCCCGGCGGGCCTCCTCGAATGCGGCCACATCGCTCCAGATGACCTCGGGATTGAGCCGCAGTCCATCGCCGACGGCGAGCACCGCCTCTTCGCCCAGCTCCTGACGGATCACATAGACCGAATCGGAGAGGCGCGCCCGGGCACGACCCGACGGGCTTTCGGGCCAGAGATATCCGATCGCCTTCTCGCGCGTCAGGGGACGATCACCAGCACAGGCCAGAAGAGCAAGAAGGGCAATCTGGCGCCGCTGGGTGATCCGGCCCGTAAGGGGGCCATCCGCACCCTGGAGGTCCATGTTCCCGATCAGGATCAGGCGGTGCACGTCACACCTCCCGCAGGCGAAACGAGGGGCTGCCGAGACGGCGCGGAGAACTGGCCGAGAGCCGACCTCTAACCTTTAAGGCATGCAGTGGCCGCAACGCAAGTCGGGGTGCCGCTTCGGGACCGTCGTTCGGCCCGACGCGGAGGTCGGACCATGACGGTCCCGGTAGCCCCCGAAACCCCGGAGCGCCCCATGAATCCCACCCATGACTCGTCCCCTGACCTCCCATCCGGAGTTCCCGCGACGTGGGGGCATCACACTTCGAGTTCCCGCCGCGGTGGGATGCGCTGGGCAGCGATCGGACACCTCTCCGCGACTGTCCTCTTCACCCTTCTCTCAAACGGGGCCTCCCTGGCCCAGGAATCGCCCCCCGAGCCGCTCGTGATCCCGAAGATGGAGGACCCGGAGGTCTTCGACGGTCGTGCTCAGGACCCGGCCTGGGACCAGGCGCTCTCACTCCCGATGGTCCAGTGGGTCCCCGACTTCGGTGCCGAGCCCTCCCAGCCCACGGAGATCCTCATCGGCTATTCGGACGAATACCTCTATATGGCCTGCCGCTGCTACGACAGCGAAGCGCCCTCCGCCACCACCTACAGAAGGAACTTCAACGGGGCGGACAGCGACTTCATCGGGCTGACCCTGGACACCTTCAACGACAACGAAAACGCCTTGAGCTTCATGACGGGCCCCACCGGTTTTCGCACCGACGTGTCCGTCGCCAATGACGCAGAGGGCGAGGCCGCGCTGGACTTCGACTGGAACGCCGCGTGGGAGGCCGAAGCGCATGAGAACGAGGAGGGATGGTTCGCCGAGCTACGCATCCCCATCGCCACCCTTCGGTTCGAGGCAGACGAAGGCCGGGCGGTCATGGGCCTCATCGCGATGCGGTACCGGGTCCGCAACCAGGAGGTCTCCATCTATCCGGACATCCGACCGGACTGGGCCTATGGCTGGTGGAAGGTTTCGCAGGCCAGAAAGGTCGTCCTGGAGGATCTCGAGCCCCGTCGGCTCCTGCAGGTCGCCCCCTTCGCCCTCGCCGGCAGGGGTCGGCAGAGCACCTTGGCCCGCGACGGAACCGGCTACGTGACCCAGACGGAGCCCGCACTCGAGGTGGGTCTGGACATGAAATACGGGCTGGCAGACAACCTCACCCTGGACCTAACCGTGAACACGGATTTCGCCCAGGTCGAAGCCGATGACCAGGAGGTGAACCTGACCCGCTTTTCCCTCTTCTTTCCGGAGCGACGCCAATTCTTTCAGGAGCGCTCCAGCAACTTCGCCTTCGACTTCGGCGGGACCGACAGGCTCTTCTACACCCGTCGCATCGGTCTTCACGAGGGGCAGCCGGTGCGCATTCTGGGTGGTGCCCGCCTGGTGGGGAGGAGCGGCCCCTGGGACATCGGGATCCTGAACATGCAGACCGCGCGGGAGCCCGGACTGGGCCTGTCGGAGGAAGAAGCGCTGGCAGCCGAGAACTTCGGCGTGGCACGCCTTCGCCGCCAGGTCATCAACCCCTTTTCCTATGTCGGCACGATCCTGACGAGTCGCGTGAGGCGGGACGGCGCCTACAACGTTTCCTACGGCCTGGACGGCATCTTCCGCCTGGCGGGTGACGATTACCTGTCGGTGAAGTGGGCTCAAACCTTCGACGATGCCGTGACGGCCCGTCCCGCAAGCCTCGACGCAGGCCGCATCCACCTGCAGTGGGAGCGGCGATCCTTTTCGGGAATCTCCTACGATCTGCGCTATGATCGGGCCGGTCCGGCCTACCTCCCCGCCGCTGGCTTCCAACTTCGCCAGGACTACTTCCGGCTCGGTGATCGAATCAGCTACGGATGGCATCACGGCCCCGGTTCGTCGCTGGACCGCCAACGAGTTGACCTGGTCACGGATGCCGTCTTTCGCAACTCCGATGGTTCCCTCGAGTCCCTGGAGGTGGGTCCTCAGTGGTTCCTGGCGAGGCGCGGCGGAAGTGCGCTCCGGTTCGGGCTCACTCACCGAGTGGAGGATCTGGCCGAGCCCTTCTTCCTCTTCGAAGACCTGGCTGTCCCCGAGGGCCGGCACTCCTTCCAGTCGGGCGAGGTGAACCTGACCATGCCCCCGGGCATGCCACTTCGAAGCTCCGTCGGGATCTCAGGAGGAGGATTCTACGACGGCTGGATCGCCTCCCTCCAGCTCTCACCCACCTGGAACGCCTCACGCCACGTTCGCGCTTCGGGGTTCTACCGACTCGATCGGATCGGATTCCCCGACCGGGACGAAGCAGGCACGTCGCATGTGGGCCGGCTCCGGCTCGAGTTGACCCCCAGCGTTCGCTATTCCCTCCAGACCTTCGTGCAGTACAACAGCGCAGCGGACCTGGCCGTAGGGAACGTCCGTCTTCGCTACAACCCTCGAGAGGGCACCGACTTCTACATCGTGTTCAACGAACAGATGAATACCGGTCGTGCCACCCTCACCCCCCGCCCCCCCCGTTCCGGCAATCGTACCCTTCTGGTCAAGTACACCTACAGCTTCGGAAACTGAACCATGGAAAAACTGATCAGCCTTCGTATCCTCGGAGCCGCCGTCGGCATCGCAGCCGTGACCGTCGGCGCGATGACCGGCGTGCGTGGATCTGTCGACGGCCCCGGCATCGAGGAGTTCATGCAGATCCGCGCGCCCGCGATGCCGGTGCTCTCGCCGGACGGATCTCTGTTCGTGGGCGACTGGCCGGATGGGGTGTACCAGCTCTATCACCGGACCGTCGCGGAGAATCTCGACGGCGAGTGGGCGCGGCTGACGCAGTTCGAGGACGGAATCAGCTCGTACGCCCTGTCGCCCGACGGCGGGCATGTGATCCTCTCCGCCGCGTCCGGCGGGAACGAGCAGGACGACCTGCACCACCTCGATGTGGCCACCGGCGACATCACCCCTCTGCTCGAGGGGGATGAAGTCGTCTACTCCTTCCAGGTCTGGTATCCGGACAGTCGGGGCTTCGTATACGCTGCCAACGACGAGAGCCGATCCGACTTCCACCTCTATCGCTACGATATGGTCGAGCGTGAGAGCATCAAGCTGCTGGATCGACCGGGCTACTGGTACGCCGTCGACATTTCGCAAGACGGTGAACGGATTCTGGTGGGTGAGTACCATTCCGCTTCCCACGCCGATGCGTACGAGCTGGACACCACTACGGGTGAGCTGAGCACGCTCAATCCTGGGGAACCGGTTGCCTACAACGAACCGGCTGGCTATCTGCCCGGCGATTCCGCCGTGGCGGTGGTGAGCGATGCCGAGCCCGAAGGTATCCGGCGCCTGTTCGTCCGCGACCTGCGCAGTGGCGATGCGCGAAAGCCCCTACCGGAGCTCGATGCTCATGACATCGAAGGCTGGGCGTCGAACGAGGACCGATCCATGGTGGCCATCAGCTACAACCGGGACGGGTATCGCGCGAAGCAGGTCGCTGCCCTTCCGGACTTCGCGCCGGTGGAACTGCCCCCGGTGGACGAGGGTGTGGTAAGCGATGTCGCCATTGTCGACCGCACACTGGTCTGGTCCATGAGCAATGCTCGTGACCCCGGACTGGCCTACATGTACGATCTGGAGGGTGGAACGGCACCGATTCAGCTGACCGTAGCGGAGGACCGGGGAATCGACCTCACGCGCTTCAACCTTCCGGAGTTGATCACCTATGAATCCTTCGATGGTCTCGAGATCCCCGCCTTCCTGCTCACCCCGCCGGGATACGAGCCGGGCGAGCCCATTCCGATCCTCATCGAATACCACGGGGGGCCGGAGTACCAGTACCGGCCCTATTTCGGCAGACTGACCCAATACCTGATCGCAAACGGGTACGGTGTCATGCACCCGAACGTTCGTGGATCCACGGGCTACGGGCGTGAGTTCCACATGATGGACGACTACAGGAACCGCTGGGACGCGGTTCGGGATGGCACAGCCGCCGCACGCTGGCTGGTCGAGAACGGATATAGCGAAGAAGGTCTGATCGCAGCCTTCGGCTTCAGTTATGGCGGATTCATGGCCGTTGCCACGGTCATCGAGGACCCGCAGGTTTTCGGCGCCTCCATCAACGCCATGGGCATCGTGAACTTCGAGACTTTCCTCGAGCAGACGAGTGAGTACCGTCGCCACCTTCGGGAGGCCGAATACGGACCGCTCAGCGACCGAGAGTTCCTGCGGAGCATCTCGCCGATCCATCGCATCGAAGACATCAGTGTGCCCATGTTCATCATGCATGGGCTGAATGATTCTCGCGTTCCGGTGGGCGAAGCGATGCAGCTCGCGGTGGGGCTTCAGAGTCTCGGTCATGACCCTGAGCTCCTCTTCTTTCCCGATGAAGGCCACGGCCTGACCAGGCTTGAAAATCGCCTTCTTCTGGCCGATCGCCTCATCCGGTTTCTCGATCGGCATATTGGAGACGAGGGACGCTACACCACACCCATCGTCGGTGAGAACGAGATGGGGTCGAGACTGCGGAAAGACCGGACCGAGACCCGGTGACTATCCTCCCGTCATGCAAGGGCCGGGTCCATGGGAGGCTCCGGTCCGGACTCACTCAACCGTGGAGGATTTCATGAGACACCGTATCCCAACGACGGCCCTCGGGGTCGTCACCGCTTTGCTCATCGCCGCCTGCAGCGCCGAGTCACCGAACGAGTCGGTAATCGACAGCGCCCCGACGGAGGCGTCCGAATCGGCGGCACCCGCCCACGCTGTCCAGCCGCCGGTGACCGGGCAGCCCGCCTTCACCCGGACCATCGATGACCCGCAGGTGGAGTGGGGCCCGTGCTTCGACTGGATGCCCGCCGGGTGCGAGCTGGCCATCGTTCAGGGGCTTGACCCCGATGGACTCAACGTCGACGCGTTCTTCAAGCTTCCTCCGGGATCCACGGTACCGGAGCACCACCACACCTCGGCCGAGCGCATGGTGCTCCTTTCGGGGGTCCTGGAGGTCGACTACGAGGGACAGGATCCCGTGCGTGTCCTGCCGGGCACCTATGCCTACGGCCCGGCGGAGCTACCGCATG
Source organism: Gemmatimonadota bacterium (assembly GCA_007126575.1). Taxonomy (GTDB): domain Bacteria; phylum Gemmatimonadota; class Gemmatimonadetes; order Longimicrobiales; family Gaopeijiaceae; genus SLBA01. The sequence continues at coordinate 21,553 of SLBA01000130.1, forward strand.
AGACGCACTGCCTGGAGGGGGAAGGCGAAGCCTGCGTCCTCTTCATCGCCTTCGAGGAGCCGGTGGATGCCATCGAGGGCCAGCCCGACGAGATCCCCGGCCAGTCGGCCTTTACCTGGACCCATGACGACGCCGACCTCGAGTGGGACGCCTGCCCCGACTTCATGCCCGAGGGCTGCGAGCTGGCCGTGATCCAGGCGCTGGACGAGGACGGCCTGAACGCTGACGCACTCTTCAAGCTGGAGCCGGGCACGAGGGTGCCCATGCACTGGCACACCTCGGCGGAGCGCATGGTGCTCCTGTCCGGTGAGCTTCGGGTGAACTACCAGGGCCAGCCGCCCGTGGAGTTCGGCCCACTCACCTATGCGTACGGCCCCGCCGGACTTCCCCACGAAACCAGGTGCGGAGCGGGGGAGGACTGCGTCCTCTTCATCGCCTTCGAGGAGCCGGTGGACGCCGTCGACGTTCGCGGAGGTAATCTCCCGCACCCGCGCTGAGCCATGACGGGCTCTCCGGCCCTCTCTGAACCGGGTGCCTTCCACCCCGACCTGACCGCCCCCATCCCCGACGCTGGCCTGCGGGATGGGGGCGGTCGATCCATGTGGGCTGCCTGCCGGGGACTGATCCTTTCGGCTGACTCGTGCGATCCCGTCTACCTCGTGAGGATGTGATCCGCTTTTCAGGCTGACGGGCGATGGGGTTCCCTCGCCCATCCCGTGATCTTCCTTCATGCGGTCCGGTGACGGAAGTACTTGCCGTACCGGCCTCTTTCCAATGAAGTGGCAGTGTTGGACGTCCACTTTCGCGGCAAGGGGACCGCATCCTTTCA
>SLBA01000073.1 GCA_007126575.1 Gemmatimonadota bacterium
GATCTGGCGGTGGGTCGGGTCAACGGAGCCGCGGAACTGCTCCGGATCCATGCTGCCGACGAGGGCTTCGAGGTGGCGACGGCCTCGGGCGACCCCGACCGACTGCGTGTGGAATCGCTGGACGAGCTCGAGCTCAGCGGTCGGGTGACGGCGCTCTATCGTCGGTTCGATGGCGCACCGGTCACCCCGGCGCCCACCGCGCATTGATGGGTCGTGGGTGTCGGTGACGATGACGCCGGACGGGCCGATGGTCCGCCGGACTCCGACCTCGCCATGGAGCAAGGGCCCGACGAGCTGGATCGAAGCCTGCCGGGCACCCTGCAGCCCCTGACCCGACCGGGGACTCCCCGCGCACTCCTCGTCTCCCCATCGCTTGCCGCGGACCGCCGCTGGATGGGTCGGGCCTTCGAGCGAGCCCTCGAGGCCCGTTCGCTCGACGAGGTCCCCGTGGGTGCGGTGCTCGTTCAACACGACCGTCTGGTGGCCGAGGCATTCAACCGGACCCGATCCGGTCCCGACCCCACCGCGCACGCCGAGGTCGAGGTGCTCCGGAGGGGAGCGGCCGCCCTGGGCGACTGGCGTCTCGACGGCTGTACCCTCTACGTCACCCTCGAGCCCTGCGCCCAGTGTGCGGGCAGCATCGTCCTCTCGCGGATACGGCGCGTGGTGTACGCCGCGCCCGATCCGAAGGCCGGATGGGTCGGGAGTCTCGGAAACCTGCTCCAGGACCGGCGCCTGAACCACCGCGTCGAGGTCACGCGCGGGGTGCTCGAAGATGGGTCGGCCGATCTCCTGCGCGGCTTCTTCAGGGAGCGTCGATGATCCGCGGCTCCGGCAGGCCGCAGGGCGGCGGTCGACGCACCGGGGGATTCGGGCTTGCGCGTCTGCTCGCCCTGCTGGCCCTGGCGGCCCTGCTCGTGACGGCGGGATGCACCCGTGCCGGGCCCCCTCCCGGCCCGCCCCCCCCGGCGGATCTGCCTCCCCCATCGACCGAGCGTCCGCCCCCGGCTCCGGCGCCCGCGGTGGATTCGGTCATGGCCCGGACAGACGGGGCGGGGGACGAGATCGAGGGTCGCACCGGCGACGCGGTGTTGGAGCCCCGCGAGGGAGCGCCCGCCGCCGCGCCTCTCCCACCCCTCCAGCTGCCCTCCGTCAGCGAGGTTCGTGGGCTCTGGGTGGTGCGCACCGCGCTCCTGCACCCGGATTCGGCCCGGGCCGCCGTCCGACGGGCCGACGAGGCGGGCTTCAACACGATCCTGGTCCAGGTACGCGGCCGGGGCGACGCCTACTATCGATCGGCGTGGGAGCCCCGAGCCGACCCGCTGGGGGGTCAGCCCGTCGAGTACGACCCCCTCGCCCTGGTCATCGACGAGGCGCATCGGAGGGGGCTGCAGGTGCACGCCTGGGTGAACGTGCACGTGGTGGCGAGTGCACGCATGCCTCCACAGTCCCCCGATCACCTCTACTGGGCCCGCCCCGACGTCCTGGCGGTCCCGCGGGCGCTCTCGGAGCAGCTCTTCGCGCTCTCTCCGCACGACCCCCGCTACGTCGAGCGCCTGCGCGACTGGACCCTCCTGCACGAGGACCGGGTCGAGGGCATCTACACGAACCCCGCCCACCCCGATGTCCAGGCGCATCTCGAGCGGGTGGTCGAGGATCTGGTGGCGCACTACCCCCTTGAAGGCCTCCATCTGGACTACATCCGGTACCCGTCTCCGGATTTCGACTACTCGCGGGCGTCGCTCGAGGCCTTCCGGAGCTCGATCCGATCCGCAGGGGGCTCCCCGGAGCTTCTGGGTCCGGCCGAGGTGGCGTGGCTGAACGGGGCCGCCCACGCCTATGTCGACCGGTTCTCGCTCGAGTGGGCCGAATTCCGTCGCGACCAGGTGACCCGGCTCATGGAACGGCTCTTCCGGGCGGCCCGCGGGGCACGACCGGAGCTCGTGATCTCGGCCGCGGTCTTCGCGGGGGCCGACGACGCGCACGACGCCCGCTACCAGCCCTGGGAGGCGTGGCTGCGCAGCGGGATCGTCGACGCCGTGGCCCCGATGGCCTACACCGACTCCGACCCGGTCTTCCGGAGCCAGATCGAGCGGGCCGTGGGTGCGGCCGGGGGTGCGAGGGTCTGGGCCGGCGTGGGCCTCTACCGAAATTCGTTCGAGGGGGCGGTCGAGAAGGCTCGGATCGCCCGGGCCGCCGGGACCGGCGGTGTGGTCCTCTTCTCGTACGACTGGGCCGTGGGCCCCGAGGGGATCCGCAGCGCCCGGGGAGACTATCTCACCCGGTTTTCGCTGGGGCTGTGGGGTCCACGGCGCGCTCCGTGAGCTGCGGAAGGTCGTCTTCGGGGTCCCTCCCGAAGATGCGCAGCACCAGGTAGAGGAGCCCCAGGCCGATCAGGATCGAGAAGACCGGGTGGATCCACTCGGCCGCGGCCGGGATCTCGCCGACGGCGAGCGCCACGACGGCCACCACCAGCGCGTAGGGGAGCTGCGTCCGGACGTGGTCGACCAGGTCGCAGGCCGACGCCATCGAACTCAGGACCGTCGTGTCCGAGATCGGCGAGCTGTGGTCCCCGAAGACCGCGCCGGCCATGACCGAACTGATCGTGCCCAGCAGGATCGCGTAGTGCTCCCCTCCTGCGAAGCCCACTCCCGCGCCCATCGCCACGGCGAGCGGGATCACGACGGGAAAGAGGATCGCCATCGTGCCCCACGAGGTGCCGGTCGAAAAGGCGGTCAGCGCCGCGACGATGAAGACCAGGCCCGGCAGGATCGTCAACGGGAGGGTGTCTCCCAGGAGCGATGCCAGGAAGGGGCCGGTGCCCATCTCTCCGGTCACTCCGCCGAGTCCCCAGGCCAGGACCAGGATGATCACGGCCAGGAGCATCGACTGGATCCCTCCGACCCAGGCCTCGAGCGCGCCCTTCACCGAAAGGATTCCCTGCGCGACCACCAGTCCGATCGCCACGGCCGACCCGGCGAACGAGGCCCAGAGGAGCGAGGCGAAGGGGTCGGCGTTTCCGATCACCGCCACGATCGTGCGCTCACCCGCCGCGAGCCCGGCGGCGCCGGTTCCCCAGAGCGAGGCCAGCGCGACCCCGATCACGACGAGCACCGGCACCGCGGCGTTGTACCACCGGTGCGGGGCACCCTCGGGGGGCTGAAGCGAGGGATCGGTCGGATCGGAGGCGGGCATCGAGCCCGGCCGCACGAGCCCTCCCCCGGACCGGGCCCTGCGCTCGGCCGTGTACATCGGCCCGAAATCTTTCTTCATCACGATGATCATGAGCACGAAGAAGAGGGCCAGGATCGGATAGAAGAGGTAGGGGATCGAGTGCAGGACCATCAGGAAGGCGTTGTCGGCCCCCGCCTGGAGCTGGGCGGCGAGCTCGGGGTCGGTCTCGTTCTGGGCCAGGGTGGCCATCGAGTCGCGCACCTGGGTGATCTGGAAGCCGATCCAGGTGGTCACGACCGCACTCACGGCCAGCGGCGCCGCGGTCGAGTCGACGATGTAGGCGAGCTTCTCGCGAGAGATCAGGAGGCGATCGGTCATCGGCCGCAGCGCGTTGCCCCGGATCAGGGTGTTCGCGTAGTCATCGAAGAAGATGAAGACGGCCGAGGCCCAGGTCAGGAACTGCCCGCGGGTCCGGTTCGTGGCCAGCTTCTCGAGCTGGGCGACGATCCCCTGGGTGCCCCCGCTGCGCGCCATCACTCCGACCATGCCCCCCAGCAGGAGGCTGAAGACCACGATCGCCATGTGGTCGCGATCGATGAGCGCGTCAATCAGAAAGTCCAGCGATCCCGCGGTGCCGGTGATGGGGTTGAAGCCGGCTAGCACCACCGCCCCCATCCAGACGCCCGCAAAGAGTGAGAGCACCACCTCGCGCGAAAGCAGGGCCAGTGCGATGGCGACAAGCGGGGGAACGAGGCTCAGCCATCCGGGCTCGATGAATTGGGGCATGTGGGGCAGGTCGGGTTGGGGACCGCGCGTCGGGGTCGGTCCATGGCGGAGTGAGGCGTTTCGGGCGTTCCTGGCGAAAAACCGTCGGGAACTTCACCCATCGCCCCCTGAATCGCAACTCATCGATCGCGGTTGGCACGGGTCGAGCGGCGTTGACCTCTCCCCGGCCCCGGCCTACAATTCGCCGGTCCTCATCCTTACCCCCCGTCCCCCGGATCCAGGCCGACTCCATGAGCGACGACGAGTCCGCGACCCCCGAGCAGCGCGTCACCCTGATGGATTCCGAGGCCGTGGCGCGCGTGCTGGCCCGCATGTCCCGTGAAATCGTGGAGCGCAACGAGGGCACCGACGACCTTGTTCTCCTCGGGATCCGTCGTCGCGGCGTCGAGCTGGCAGAGCGGATCCAGGCGGTCATGGAGGCCGAGGAGGGCGTCGCGATCCCGTCGGGCGCCCTCGACATCACCCTCTACCGCGACGACCTCGGCACGGTGGGGCCGCGCCCGGTGATCGGCGAGTCCACCCTCCCCCTCGAGGGCATCGACGACCGGACGGTGGTGGTGATCGACGATGTCCTCTATACCGGACGCACGGCGCGGGCGGCGATGAACGAGCTGATGGACTGGGGGCGCCCGTCGCGCATCCTCCTCTGCGTGCTCGTGGACCGCGGGGGCCGGGAGCTTCCGATCCAGCCCGACATCGTGGGACGCGTCGTGACCGCCCTTGCCGATCAGGTGGTCGAGGTCCTGGTGCCCGAAGAGGACGGCCGCCTGGCCGTGGAGTTGATCACCCGAGCGGTGGAGGCCCGGTGAGTGAGCCCGCCCGCCCCCTGGGCAAGGACCTGATCGGTCTCGAGGACCTCTCGGCCGATCAGATCCGTACGATCCTCGACACGGCGGAGCCTTTCAAGGAGATCTCGGAGCGACGGATCAAGAAGGTGCCTGTGCTCCGGGGGCAGACGATCGTCAATCTCTTCATGGAGCCCTCGACCCGGACCCGGATCTCCTTCGAGTTTGCCGAGAAGCGGCTCTCGGCCGACACGGTCAACATCTCGTCGACCGGATCCTCGGTACAGAAGGGCGAGACCCTGGTCGATACGGCCCGCAACCTCGAGGCGATGAAGATCGACATGGTGGTGATCCGGCACTGGGCCTCGGGGGCGGCCCGCTTTCTGGCCGAGAGGATCCCCTCGAACGTGGTCAACGCGGGCGACGGCTCCCACGAGCACCCGACCCAGGCCCTGCTCGACCTGCTGACCCTCCGGGATCACCTGGGGGACCTGACCGGCCGGCGCGTCTGCGTGGTCGGCGACATCCTCCACTCCCGCGTGGCCCGCTCCAACATCTGGGGCCTGCTGAAGCTGGGGGCCGAGGTGGGGGTCTGCGGTCCCCGCACCCTCCTCCCGCGCGGGATCGAGTCCTTCGGGGTCGAGGTCTTCAGCCGGATCGAGGACGCGATCGAATGGGCCGACGCCCTGAACATCCTCCGGCTTCAGCTGGAGCGGATGCAGGGGGGCTTCGTCCCCTCGCTCCGTGAGTACAACCGGGTCTACGGTGTGAGTACCGCACGGCTCGAGAAGGCGCCGCGCGATGTTCTGATCCTGCACCCGGGGCCGATGAATCGAGGGGTCGAGATCGACTCGGACGTCGCCGACGGTCCGCAGTCGGTGATCCTGAAGCAGGTCACGAACGGGGTGGCGGTCCGGATGGCGGTGCTCTACCTGCTGGCCGGGGGGGCGCCCGAGCGGGCCGAGGCGGCCAAGCGGCGGGGGATGGGCGGATGACGAATGACTACCGGACCGACTTCACGACCGACTACACCAAAGGAAATGGGCAATGAGTCAGCGACCGATGCTCCTGAAGGGGGGGCGCGTGGTGGACCCGTCGCAGGGCCTCGACGATCACGTCGATGTGCTCCTGACCGAAGGAAAGGTCTCGAAGATCGGGATCGATCTGCCCCGACCCGAGGGGACCGAGGACGTCGACTGCGAGGGCACCGTGATCGTCCCCGGGCTCATCGATGTGCATGTACACCTGCGTGAGCCCGGTGGAGAGCACAAGGAGACGATCGCGACCGGTGCGCGGGCGGCAGCGGCGGGTGGCTTCACCGCGGTCTGTGCGATGCCCAACACCGACCCGGTCATCGACTCTCCGGCCACGGTGGGGTTCGTGGCCGCGGCGGGTCGCGAGGCCGGAAGCGCCCGGGTGTATCCGGTGGGCGCGCTCTCGATCGGCCAGAAGGGGGAGCGCCTGACCGAGATCGGCGAACTCGTCGAGGCTGGAGCGGTGGCGATCACCGACGACGGCCGCCCGGTCATGGACTCGGGGCTCATGCGCCTGGCGCTGGAGTACGCACAGGCCTTCGATATTCCGGTGGCCGACCACCCCGAGGACCTGGGACTCTCGCGCAACGGAGTGATGAACGAGGGAGTGGTTTCGGCCCGGCTGGGTCTCGCGGGCAAGCCGAACGCCTCCGAGGACGTGCACATTCTGCGTGACCTCCTGGTGGCCGAGCTCACCGGCGGGCACATCCACATCCAGCACGTATCGACCCGGCAGGGGATCGACGCGATCCGCCAGGCGAAGGCGCGGGGGGTGCGCGTGACCGCCGAGGCGACCCCGCATCATCTCCTGCTGACCGACGATGCGGTCGACGGATACCGGACCGACGCCAAGATGAACCCGCCCCTGCGCTCCGACGCGGATCGCGACGCGGTGAGGGCGGGATTCCTCGACGGGACGCTCGACACCCTCGCCACCGACCATGCGCCGCATCACTACGACGAGAAGGAGCAGGCCTTCGACGACGCCCCCTTCGGGATCGTCGGGCTCGAGACGGTGGTGGGACTGATCCTCACCCACCTGGTGCACACGGGCGAGATGGAGCTGTCGACCTTCGTGGAGCGGGCGAGTGTGCAGCCGGCCCGTGCCTTCCGGCTCCAGGGGGGGACGCTGGTCGAGGGCGGGGTGGCCGACGTCACGGTGCTCGACCTGGATCGCACCTGGACGGTCGACCCGTCCCGGTTCCTTTCCCGCAGCCGGAACACCCCCTTCACCGGGTGGGAGCTGCGGGGTGGGCCGGTTCGCACCGTGGTGGGCGGACGCACGATCTGGACGCTGACCGGAGGGCCGCGGAGCTGACGGCACCCGCGGCCCGGGGGCTCCGACCCGGACGCCGCTGCCGGACCGACGCCGGCCGCCTGACGCCTCA
>SLBA01000196.1 GCA_007126575.1 Gemmatimonadota bacterium
ACAGACGATTCTACGCACCTCGCACCCGAAGCGCAAAGCCCCCGCGCCACCCATCCCGCGTCGCCCCCGGGAACCCCGCCCCTACTCCCCCTCATCCAGCGGACTGCGGATTCGGGTCAGGTCCCGTTGCGATACGTGTGTGTAGATCTCGGTGGTCTTGGTCGAGGAATGTCCCAGGAGCTGCTGGATGTGCCGCAGGCCCGTTCCAGCCTCGAGCAGGTGGGTGGCGAAGCTGTGTCGGAGCACGTGGGGCGTAACCTTCTTCTCGAGTTTGGCTGCGGTGGCTGCCTTCCGCACCACCTTCTGGACGGAGCGTGTCGTGAGGTGTCGGTTGGGGCGCGACCCCGGGAAGAGCCATTCGGTCTCAAGGCCCCGCAACTGCTGGATCTCCAGGTGCACGTCCAGCGACGCCAGTGCCCGAGTGGACAGGAGCGTGTATCGGTCCTTCCCACCCTTGCCGCGCACCACCCGGATCAGACCTCGGTCGCGGTCCAGGTGGTGCCCCTTCAACTTCACGATCTCGCCGACCCGAAGGCCCGCAGAGTACAGGAGCATGACGATCGCCTTGTGGGCGGGGTTCCGGATTGCATCGATGAGCCGGCGAACCTCGCTTCGGGACAGGACCGCCGGGAGCCGTCGCCGTGCCCGGGGCGCCGGGATCTCGGTCACCGGATCCGAGCGGCCCAGAACGGCCCGGGTCAGGAACCGCAGGGCACTCAGGATCTGTCCGTGCGTGGACCGGCTGATCCCGCGCTCCTCGACCTGGTGGGTCACGTAGCGCCTCACGTCCTCGGCGCCGAACTCCCGGACCTCCGGGGTGTCGAGCCACTCCAGGAATCGACGCACATGACCCCGGTACACCTTCCGACTCGCCGGGGCGAATCCCCTCGTGACCATCTCTTCGTGGAGCCGCTGCAGGAGCTGCTCCCGAGCCTTCACCGCGGGATCCAGGGCAGGGGGGCCACCGGTGGGAATCCGAACCCCGGGAAACCGCGTCCGGAGGGACGCCACGGTTTCTTCCGAGGACGGCAGGAGCCAGGCCCCCCGCTCGGGGTCCCAGCACCGACCCGGAATCTCTCGAAGGTGCGCTACGGTGGTCCGGTTCCAGGGTGCGGCCCAGGCGGCGAGGCGGCCGTCCTCGAGCCACCGGAGCCGAAGGCAGTCCAGGGGCGTGGGTGATGGGGCCTCACCGGGACTGTCTTCCATCGGACCTCTGCGGCTCGGACATCGGGCGGTTCGGGGGATCGGGATCAAACAACCCGTCGAGCCCGGGCGTGGCCATGGCAGAACCGGCCTTCTGGTCACCCCCGCACCCGCACCAGGTACGCCCCGCCCCCCGCATCGCCCGCCCAGTCCTCGACCTGCGCCGAGAGCTCGTCGTTGAGCATCTCGAGCACCAGTGTCCGCAGTACCGGGGTCCCCGCCGACCCGGCGCCCTTGCCGGTGACGATCCGCAGGATGGCGCCGGGCTGGGTCCGGGCCCATCGGTCGACGAAGTGCCGTACGCGCCTCTCGGCCTCGAAGGCCTTCAGGCCGTGCAGGTCGAGCTCGTCGTCGGGGAAGGACCCGTGCAGGGTCCGGATCTTCTGCGGAGCCGGCTTTCCGGGTCGGCGCTTTCCCATGGCAGCCTCCTGCTGGGGGTTCGGGATCTGGGGAGAGTGGGGCCCCGCGGGGGGGACTCCGAAAGGTAAACGGTTCGGGCGGCGCGCGGTGGGACCGAAGGCCTGTCCGACACTCCGCGCGACCCTGAAGAATTTTCGCCCCGCGATCCGTAGGGGAGGGGACCAGGCACCCGCGACCCCCTCTTCCGGACAGACACCCATGATCCCAGCGACCCGACATCTCCGCCTCGCGCGCACGGGCATCGCGGCAATCCTCCTCTTCGCCTTCGGACCCGCGCTCACGGACGTCCCCATCTCCTCGGGCTGGACCGACGCATGGATCGACGGATGGGTGGGGCACTCGGGGGCCCTGCACGCCCTCCAGGCTCCACCCCCGGGCGCACCCCAGGCGCTCGACTCCCTGGGGCGGGCGATGGTCGACTCCGGCCGGTCGGTGGGGCTGGGGCTCGGGGTCTTCCTCGCCGGCGAGCCCGTCCTCTCCGAGGGCTTCGGCTGGGCCGATCTGGAGCACCAGGTTCCGGTCACCGACAGCACCGTCTTTCGCATCGGCTCGGTGACCAAGCAGTTCACGGCCGCCGCCATCCTCCGGCTGGCCGAAGAGGGCGCGCTGTCGCTCGACGACGAGATCACCCGCTTCCTGCCTGGCTACCCCACCGGTGACCACCCCATCACGGTGCGCCGGCTCCTCAACCACACCGCGGGGATCCCCAACTACACGGCGCTGGGCGCATCCTGGCTGTCGGGAATCACCCTCGACCGATCCCACGACGAGATGCTCGCCCTCTTCCAGGACGAACCCCTCGACTTCGAGCCCGGCCAGCGTTTCGCCTACTCCAACTCGGGCTACTACCTGCTGGGCATGGTGATCGAAGAGGTCACCGGCCGTCCCTACGACGAATTCATGGAGGAGGCCTTCTTCGAGCCGCTGGGTCTCCGGGATACCTCGTACTGCTGGGAACGCCCGATCCTCGCCCGCAGGGCACGAGGCTATCAGGCCGACGCCGACGGGGTCCGCAACGCCGACCCGCTCAGCATGACGCAGCCCTTCGCGGCGGGGGCGCTCTGCTCCTCGGTGCGTGATCTGGCCGTCTGGGAGCGGGCGCTGCGCTCGGGCCAGGTGGTCGGCCCCGACTCCTACCGTCGGATGACAACCCCCGAGGGGCTGCCCGACGGGACTCCGATGCAGTACGGGTTCGGCCTGGTGCAGGGGGAGTTCGAGGGTCACCCGAAGGTGGAACACGGAGGGGGGATCAACGGCTTCAATGCCCTCCTCACACACTATCCCGAGGCGGATCTGACCATCGTCTCGCTGGTCAACCTGAACGGTCCCGCGGCCAACCAGACGGCCGAGGCGGTGGCGCGCATCATGCTCGGGATCGATGAGGACGCGGTCGTCGATCTGCCCCTGACGGCGGATCAGCGGGCCCGGTATGTGGGGCACTACGCGATCGAGATCCTCCCGACCCGGATCTTCGAAGAGGGGGAGCAGCTGATGGCGCAGGGCGAGGGGCAGCCGCCCTTCCGGCTCCTCTTCCAGGGCGAGGTCGACGGGGGCCACGAGTTCCGGGCCGAGGTCGATCCGGCGATCCGGCTGGTCTTCGAGATGGAGGAGGGGCGCGCGGTGGCGCTCTCGGTGCACCAGGCGGGCATGCAGTTCCGGGGGGTGCGCGAGCGCTGACGGACGGCGCCGGACCGGGGGGTGGCACTCTGCGGGCTCTGGGCGGTACGCTTCCGTCCATTCCCGCCACCGGATAGCTTTGGCGCCATGACCCCGATTCACCGAACCGACCGAACCCCCCGAGCGCTGGCCGGGGCGATCCTGCTCCTTGCCGTGGTGCTGGCGCTGGGGGGTCCCCCGGGTCTCGTGGCGCAGCTCCAGGCTCCCCAGGCGGGGGCGGCCGAGCTGGGGCTTCTGCTGCGGCAGATGGACGGGGAGCGGCGGGTCCTGATGATCGCGGCGCACCCCGACGACGAGGACACGAGCCTCCTTGCGGTCCTGGCGCGGGGGCACGGGGCCCGCACGGCCTACCTCTCGCTCAGTCGAGGCGAGGGGGGCCAGAACCTGATCGGCCCGGAGCTCGAGGAGGGGCTGGGGATCATCCGCACCGGGGAGCTCCTCTCGGCTCGGTCGCTCGACGGGGCGGAGCAGTACTTCGCCCGGGCCTTCGACTTCGGGTACTCGCGCGAGGCGGACGAGACCTTCGGGCACTGGCCGCGCGAGGAGCTCCTGCGCGACGTGGTCGAGGTCATCCGAACGGTGCGGCCCCACGTGATCGTCTCGATCTTCTCGGGGACCGCGCGCGACGGGCACGGGCACCACCAGGCGGCGGGGATCATCTCCGGCGAGGCCTTCGAGGCGGCGGCCGACCCCGCGCAGTTCCCCGAGCAGCTCGCCGCCGGGCTCGAGGCGTGGGCTCCGCTAAAGCTCTACCGGTCCACCCGCTTCCGCACCGAGGCCACGACCCTCGAGGTCCCCACCGGGACCCTCGATCCGCTCCTGGGCCGCTCGCACTTCCAGGTGGCGATGGCCAGCCGCAGCCGGCATCGCTCGCAGGACATGGGGGCGGCCGAGACCCCGGGGCCGCGCAGCACCGGGCTCGAGTTCGTGGTCGGGGGATCCGCGTCTGACTCCCACCTCTTCGCGGGGATCGACACCACCCTGGTCGGCCTCGTCCGGGCGGCCTCGCTGGCGGACGAGTCGGCGGTGGTGCGCGCGGTCGAGGGCTACCGCGCCGGGGTGCACCGCGCGAGCGCCGAACTGAGGGCCGCGGATCCGGGACGGGTCCTCCCGCATCTTCTGGACGCCGGGGAGGGGCTGGACGCCGCGCTGGAGCGGGTCCGGGCGGCGGATTCCCGGGCATCGAGTGCGCCGGCGCGCGAGCTGCTCGCGGTCCTCGAGGCCCGGCGGGCGATGGTCTCCGAGGCGCTCCTCCTGGCGGCGGGGGTGGTCATCGAGCTGCGCGTGGATCGGGCGCGTGCGACCCCGGGAGCGACGCTTGGGGTCGAGCTGCTCGTCTGGAACGCCGGGCCGACCGACTGGGGTCTGACCGCGGTCACTCCGCAGGTGCCCGAGGGGTGGGAGGTCACCGTCACGGCTCCCGTCGAGGAACGGGTACGCGCCGGGGAGCTCCTGCGCCGGAGCTTCCAGGTGCAGGTGCCCGTCGACGCCGAGCCCTCGCGGCTCTACTACCTGGCCGAAGAGCGCGACGGAAGCCTCTACCGGTGGCCCGACGACCCGGAGCTGCGGGGGCGTCCCGGCAATCCGCCCCTGATCGAGGCCCGGGTCGAGCTGAGCCCGGGTACCGGAGCCGTATCCATCACCCGACCGGCCGCGCACGTCGACGTGGACAAGGCGATGGGGGAATTCCGCGTGCCCTTCATCGTCGTGCCGCCGATCTCGGTCTCGGTCGATCCCTCGCGGATGGGCTGGCCCGTCGATCAGCCCGATCCCCGTGAGGTCACCGTCCGCCTGGCCCAGCTGGGCGGATCGGCTCTCGAGGGGGATCTCCGGCTCGACGCCCCCGAGGGGTGGCGGGTGGAGCCGGAGTCGCAGCCCTTCCGCCTGGAGTCGGGGGCCGAGGGGGGCTTCGGGTTCCGCGTCCATCCCCCGTCCGACGCCGCAGGCCCCGTGCGGCTCGCCGCCGTGGCGCGCACCACCGGGCCCAACGGACAGCCCCTCGAGATCCGCGAGGGCCTCACCCTGATCGACTACCCGCATCTCGACCCCGTCCCCTTCTACGAGCCCGCCGAGCTCCACATCACCCATGCGCCCATCCGCGTCGCCGAGGGGCTGAGGGTGGGCTATCTCATGGGCCCGGGCGACGACGGGATGCGGGCGCTGCGGGATCTGGGGGTCGAGGTGGAGCTCCTGGACCGCGACCGCTGGCGGAGCGCCGACCTGGATGCGTTCGACGCGGTGGTCCTGGGGGTCCGGGCGTACGAGACCCGCGACGACCTGATCGCCTCCAACGACCGCCTCCTCGACTATGCTCGCGGCGGGGGCACGGTGATCGTCCAGTACAACAAGTACGAGTATCCCGACGGCGGGTTCGCGCCGTATCCGGTGGCCATGCGGCGGCCCCACGACCGGGTGACGGATCCGGACGCCCTCGTCACCCTCCTCGATCCCGAGCACCCGCTCCTGTCGAGCCCGAACCGGATCACCGCGGCGGACTTCGACGGCTGGGCTCAGGAGCGGGGCCTCTACTTCCTGAGCGAGTGGGACGAGCGCTTCACCCCCCTGCTCGAGATGTCGGATCCGGGGCTGGAGCCGAACCGGGGCTCCCTCGTGGTGGCGCGGGTGGGCAGCGGGGTCTACGTCTATACGGGGCTGGCGCTCTTCCGTCAGCTGCCGCGAGGGGTGCCGGGGGCCTTCCGGCTGCTGGCGAATCTGGTGTCGCTGTCGGGAGACGATCTGATGGACCGGGTGGATCAGGAGGGAGGACGATGATCAAGACGATGCGATCCTGGGCCGTGCTCCTCGCCCTCGCCCTCCTGGCCTCGGCCTGCGATCCCGGGGGTGAGGTCCTGGTCGTCTACACCCCGCACGGCCGCGACCTGCTCGAGCACTTTGGTGCCGGGTTCGAGGAGGCCCATCCGGGCGTCCGCGTGCAGTGGCTCGACATGGGCTCTCAGGAGGTCCTCGAGCGGGTTCGCTCGGAGCGGGCCAATCCGCAGGGCGACGTCTGGTGGGGCGCACCCGACGACATGTTCATCCGGGCGGCCGCCGACGGGCTCCTCGAGCCCTTCCGGCCCGGGTGGGCCGAGGCGCTCCCCGAGGGCACCTTCGATCCCGACGACCACTGGTTCGCGACCTACCTGACCCCGCAGGTCATCGCCTACAACTCCGCGGCGGTGGCGGCGGACGAGGCCCCGCGGCGCTGGGACGATGTGCTCGATCCCCGCTGGCGTGACCAGGTCCTCATCCGCGAGCCCCTCGCTTCGGGCACGATGCGGTCGATCTTCGCCTCGATCATCGATCGGGAGTCCGGGGGGACGGGCGATCCCGAGGCGGGCTTCGAGTGGCTCCTGCGTCTCGATGCACAGACGCGTGAGTACGTCCTGAATCCCACGCTCCTCTACCAGAAGCTGGCCCGCCAGGAGGGGCAGATCACCCTCTGGAACATGCCCGACATCGAGACCCTGCGGGCCACCACCGACTTTCCCATCGACTACGTGATCCCCGAAGACGGCACCCCCATCGTCGTGGATGGGATCGCGGTCATCGCCGGGACCGGGCAGCCCGAACTGTCCCGTGCCTTCGTGGAGTTCGTGGGGAGCGAGGAGGCCCTGATCCAGGCCTCGGAGCGCTTCTTCCGGATCCCGGCACGAGCCGATCTGGACCCGGCCGTCCTCCCGGACTGGCTCGCCGAGGCGCAGCCCCGGCTTCGTCCCATGGAGGTCGACGCCGAGCGGGTGCGCGAGCGGACGCCGGAGTGGATGCGCCACTGGGACACGCAGATCCGTCGG
>SLBA01000175.1 GCA_007126575.1 Gemmatimonadota bacterium
GGTCGTGGTCCAGGAAAACGGGATCGCCGTCGTAGCCCTCCCGGTCCGTGACCCGAACCATCGAACCCACGTGCACATGGTCCCGGTGCGGATAGAGATCGAGCACGACCAGGTCCGTGGAGGACTGCGCCGCTCCGGCAGATGCGGCAACGACAAGCCAGCTGAACGCACCGAGGACCGCCCGGCGCCAAAGCGGTGTGCAGGCCCGAGGGTCATGGGCCACGGGTCCTCGGTTGATCCAGGGCAGGGGCATCTGTGGCTCGCAGAGGGGCGGGAGAGGGGGAATCGGGGCGTCAGGGTACCGGATTATGGTGGTCCTACCGTCGGGGCGATGAAGGGGGTCCACCGTTGCCTCTCGTGCCACTCGGTCCGATCGACGTCCACCCGACCGAGCCTCATACATGTCCTCCCGAGCGACCCGTCTGCTTCCCATCCTCGTCCTCTCCCTGGTGTTGATTCCGGCTCCCGCGAACGCCCTTCAGACCGGCCAGGTCCGTGACACCGTGTCTGCGCTTGCCTCGCTCGAGGCGGACACGACCCGGTCCGATCTCATCCGGCTGGAAGAGGTGGTGGTCACTGCGTCCGGCTTCGAACAGGCGGTCCGACTGGCTCCGGCCAGCATCAGCCGGCTGAACCGCCAGGAGATCTCCAGTGGGCCGGTCCGGAACCTGTCCGAGGCGATCCGGGATCTTCCGGGGGTCGATATCGACGGAACGGACGCCAGGAGCAACAAGACGGGCAACCGGACGATCAGCCTTCGCGGGCTCCCCTTGGAGTACACGCTGGTTCTCATCAACGGCCGAAGGGAGAATGTCCCGGGGACGGTGGCGCCGAACGCATTCAACGACTCCGGGGTTGCCTTCTTCCCCCCGGTGGCCTCGATCGAGCGGATCGAGGTCATCCGGGGCCCCATCTCCACCCTCTATGGCTCCGATGCGCTCGGCGGGGTGGTGAACATCATCACCCGACGGCCCGGAGACGCGTGGCGGGGTGAAGTTGCACTCGATGCCACCGTCCAGACCGATCCGGACTTCGGGCACAGCGGGGCTGGATAATTCTGGACCAACGGCCCGCTGGTGGCCGGGGCCCTCTCGCTGCAGGCGCAGGGGCGGTTCTCGGAGCGACAGGCCACCCGGGTCGAGTTTCCCGGGCGGGACGAGAGTATCGATTGGCAGCGGACCATGGGCCAGCTCCCCACCCGGGGAACGATCCGCACCGGTGGCGTTCAGGTGGGCTGGACCCCATCGGATGCCCACGAGGTGCGCCTCGGTGCCGACCTCACCAGGCAGACGTAAGACAACGAGTTCGGCCAGCTGGGACAGATCAACAGGGCGGCCGAGCCCGGGACGCCGGCGTTTCCCGACCGCCTCCAGGGCTATGACCCGGGTCCTGGAAGCGCGCACCGTGACGGTGGATACCCGCTATTTGGCGCTGCCGGGAGCCACACCGTCAGCGTCGGCGGCCAGTTCCTCGACGCGCAGATGACGGACGGAACTCCCGATCGCACCTTCCGGAGCGACCGGCTCGGGCACTTCGCCGAAAACGAGTGGCGGACCACGGACCGCCGCACCCTGACCGGGGCGCACGGCTGGATCGTCACTCCACCTTCGGGTCGCAGGTCTCGCCCCGGGGCTATGCGGTCTGGGCGTGGTCCGATCGCTGGGCCGTGAAGGGTGGTGTCGCCCGTGGATACCGGGCTCCAGCCCTCGAGCAGTTCGAGGACGGGATCATCGGCTTAGGGAACAACGGTCGCGACCCCCTCTTCGGGAACGCCGATCTGCGGCCCGAGCTCGGCACGAACTGGGAGGCGGGAGTCGAGATGGACCAGGGCAGCGGACTCTCGGCTTCGCTGGCGGTCTTCCGCACGGAGCTCACGGACCGCATCGAGCGCCCCGTGGCCGCCACGGGAGGCCAGACCGCGAGCATCGGCGAGGCGCTCCTCAAGGGGCTGGAGCTCTCGGTCCGAAGCCACTTCGGAGACCATTGGAGCGTTCGCGCCGACTACACCTACACGCACAGCGAGGTGACCAACGGCGCCGCCGCGGGACTCAACGAGGGAGATCCCCTCATGGACCTGGGCGCATCCTGGAGGATGAACAAGCGGTTCACGGTGAATGCGACGGTCGAGAACCTTCTGGACCAGAGCTTCGTGGACTATCGCCCCTACGCGCCCCGGAACAACTCCGATGTCACGGCCTTTTCGAACGTCTACAACAACATCCTGGAGCCCCGCCGCCTGGCGCTCACCGTGCGGGCCTCCTTCTAAAGGGAGTCCCGGGGGCCAAGGCCGGGGCCTGCCGGCCGCCGCCAGAGGCGGGACGGGGGGCTCGTCGAGGTCCAGTGGGATGCGACCTCCGCCGGGGGGCCGGAAATCGTACAAGCGTCCCCGAAGATTCGACGGATGGCTGATTTCCGGTCATTATTACCGGAAAGGGGACACGGCTCGAGGAGCCGTGACCATCCATGGCATATTTCCGGGAATTATTGCCGGAAGTCGTACAAAAGCCTCTTCCGCTGCGACGTTTGTACGCTTTCCGGGTACCGTCGGGCCCGTGAACGACCGCATCGTCGGGCTCGTGGACGACCGCATCGCGTGAACGACTGCATCGTCTGGCTCGTGGGTGACCGGATCCTCGGCCCATCTGAGTCCGGGCGGGAAGCCCCCCTGTCAAACTTGCCCGTAGGGGCCTCCCTCCCGAATATTTCAAGTGTGCGTCCTGGACGGACGTGGCTCCACCCTTCCGACAGGGAGAAGACCCATGGCTTCGAATCAGCCGTCGATCCCCGCCGTTCCCGGCCGCTCTTGTTTCCGCACGTTGCGCGCCCTTGCCGTCTCCGCCCTCGCCTGCTTCGGTCTCCTCGCGGCCTGCGCCGACGGCGAAGCAACTCCAGAGGGTGCCGACGTGGGCCCTGAAGGCGCAGCCGTCGAGGCCGCCTTCGAGATCTGGGCGATGGACCAGGGGACGCACATCATCCACATCTTCGACCCCGAGTTCAACGAAACCGCGACGATCGACCTGGGGGCCCGGGGGGCCGAAGTCCCGCACATGATCGAGTTCACATCGGACCACCGCTATGCTTTCGTCGCGAATCCCGCCACCGGAAACACGGCCGTGATCCGCGCCCAGGACCGCGAGGTGGTGGCGCTCCTCGATACGGGCCCCCGGACCCATCACGCCGCAGTCGCCCCGGACGATCGGCGGGTCCTCGTCTCGGTCATCGGGGCCGGCGATGTCGCCTGGGACGGGAAGCTCGTCGAGATCGAGGTGGATCTCGAGAACGAGTTCTTCACGCTGGGACGTGAACTGCTCGTGGCCGAGGATCCGCTCTTCGCGGAGCGTTCCGACGACTTTCTTGAAACGGGGGGCGCCGTCTGCATGGACTTCACGGCGGATGGGCGGATCGGGTACGTCACCCTCGGGCCCGGCCTGGATGAAGGCGGGGTCGTCGTGGTCGATCTCGAGTCCATGGAGTTGATCGAGGTGTTCGGCCCCGACGAGGTCCGGGCCAACTGCGGCACGATCCTCTCGCCCGACGGTGGGCACATGTACCTGGTCGGTGGTGACGCCGATGTGGGGGTCTGGTATGCGGTCGACACCGACACTCACACCCCGGTACACCAGGGGGAGTCCCATGGGCACGACGCGCACGGATCGTGGGTGACGCCCGACGGGAGCGAGTACTGGCTCGTGAACCGGGTGACCAGCAACGCGGTGATCATCGACACCCGAACCCACGAGGTCATCGAGGAGATTGAGTGGGTCGGAAAGACCCCCGATATCGTTAGCATGTCGCCCGACGGGAGACACGCCTACATCACCCTGCGTGGCCCGAATCCGGTCACCATGCCCCATGTGGCCGTGGGGGAGACCCCGGGGTTCTCGGTCTTCGACATCGCCACCCGGGAGAAGCTTCGTCTGGTCGAGCCCGCCCGGGGGAATCCGGCGAGCGACTTCCACGGAATTGCCGTGCGCCCGCTCGGAGCCAACGGACCACGGTGAGTCGGGTGGGCGGCCCCCTCTGGGACTGACCGAGGTCAGCCCTCGGCGTGCGCCGCCTGTTCGGTCTCCGGCTCGGGACCTCCGATCACGATTTCCTCGAGTCGACCCAGAAGGGTCCCGGATCCGGCCCGGCTCGCTCCGAAGAGGCCGTCGTCCAGCGCGTTCGCCTTCTGTGCCGCGCCGAACAGCGAGAGCCAGCGATCGAAGCGTTCCCCCAGACGAAGTACGGCGTAGAAGCGTCGACCGGGCTCATCGTCGGGCAGGAGGAGGTCGACGGCCGCCGCGACAATCGAGATCGGCATGAAGACGAGGTCCTTGAGCCCATCCAGTGCGAGCTTGACCTGAAAGATTACGAGGTCTCGCAGGATCACCCAGCGGGTGCGGGATTCTGTGGTCATTGGAGTCGCCGGTGGTGGGGTGACGGGAGCCCGAGGGTGCCTCGGGACCCGTGAGACCTCGACGTTCGCGGGTCTCGTCACCCCGTACGGAGGGAGGCCGGCAGCGGTTTCAGCGATGCGGAGTGGGAGTTGACCCCTCATCGTTCTTCCGGCGGACCTCGATCGTCGGCCTCTGCGTCCTCCCCCGCCTCGAGCCGCTCCACGAGCGCTTCGATATTCTGCCTGATCGAGTCGATGTCGTCGCGCATGTGCTCGCGGTACGCCTTCTCCAAGTGGTAGTAGTCGCTGGTTTCCCTGTCCATCACGGCCACGATCACCCCCACGAAGAGATTCATGATCGTGAAGGTCGCGACCAGGATAAACGACACGAAGTAGATCCAGGCCCAGGGATACGACGCGAGCACGGCGTCGGCGATATCCGGCCAGTCCTCGAGCGTCATCACCATGAACAGGGTGTACATCGAGGTGAACAGGTCGCCGAAGTACTCCGGGACCTCCTCGCTGAAGAGGTTCGTCCCGATGATCGCCGACACCACGTTGATGAGCAGCAGGAGCACGATCACCCACGAGATCCCGGGGACGGCCGAGACCAGCGCCTCGCCCACCTTTCGGAGCTGGGATACGCCCGAAAGAACCCGAAGGAGTCTCAGGGCGCGCAGAATACGCAGCGCCGAGATCCCGGTGACCGTGCCCGGGGCCGAGATCGCGACGACAAAGAAGTCGAAGAGACTCCATCCATCGCGAAAGAAGGATCGCCCGTTCGCGATGATTCGCAGGGCGATCTCGACGATGAAGATCCAGACGATCACCCGGTCCATGTACTGCAGGACCTGACGGGTCCCATCACTGATTTCAGGCATGACGTCGACGGCCAGGATGATCCCGTTCAGGAAGATCAGAGCAAGGATCGAATGCTGGAATCGATCGCCGTTGACGATGGTGGCGAGTCGGTCTCGCACCGTTGGGCACCTCCGTTCTTGCGCCCCCGAATGGATCGGAGTCGGGTTTGAGTGAGTGGCACCACCCCACGCCAGGGTGGTGAGCCGGGCGCTCTCCAGCCCACGAAAGGACGGCCGAATCCGCCGATCACTGAGGGCAACGTAGGCCAAGCGCCGCCGAATCGCCAAGACGTTGAGGTCGGAGACCCCCACCGCCGAGCATCGGAGCGTACGCCCACCCCCCTCTCTCTCCGCCGAGCCACGGGCGCGCTTTCCGTGAGGGCAACACCCCCCCATGTTGGAGTTTGCCCGACGCTCACCCCTACCTGCGACCCGCCCGATGAGCTACTGCCAGATCGCCCCTGACCACCCGCTTCACGGGCCCTACCACGCCGAGGAATATGGCTTTCCGCTCTCGACCGATGCGGAGTTCTTCGAGCGCCTGATCCTCGAGATCAACCAGGCGGGGCTCTCCTGGTTGACGATACTGAAGAAGCGGGACGGGTTTCGGACGGCCTATGAGGGATTCGACATCGACCGCGTGGCGGCCTATGGCGAGGCGGACCGTGCTCGACTGCTGGGGGATGCTTCGATCATCCGGAATCGCCTCAAGGTCGACGCGGCGATCCACAATGCCCGACAGCTCCTCCCGATCCGGGAGGAGTACGGGAGCTTCGGGGGCTGGCTCGACGCGCACCACCCGCGGTCGAAGGCGGAGTGGGTCAAGCTCTTCCGCTCCCGGTTCAAGTTCGTCGGGGGCGAGATCGTGGGGGAGTTCCTGATGAGCACCGGGTACCTGCCCGGTGCCCACACCCCGGAATGTCCGGTGTACGAGCGCATCCTGGCTCTTCGGCCCCCGTGGGTCGAGGTCCGGGACGAGGCCGGCTGAGCTCGCCAATCCCGGTCGGGTCGGTGTCCGGAGCTACCGAGGTGACGGGGTTCGAGGGGCCGTGGACCGCTCTCTTGCGCCCCCGCTCGGGTCGATCCGCTACTGGCCCTCGTCTCCGTACGTGGCGGCGATGCTATCCAGACCGGCCCGAATGACCTCCCGCGTCAGCCATCGGCCGTCCGCCACCACCCCCACCGGGTCCTGAAGCCGGGCCAGGTCTTCCAGGGGGCTGCCGTGCACCAGGAGCAGATCTGCCCGCTGTCCCACCTCGACCGTCCCGAAATCTCCGGGTTGGCCCAGCGAGGAGGACACGTACTCGCCCACGGCCCGCGTCCCCGAGAGCAGGACCTCGTAGGGCGACATGCCGGCATCCAGCATGAGCGGAATCTCCCGATGGAGGGCAAAGCCGGGCACATTGAAGAGCTGCGGGGAATCCGTCCCCATCAGGATGGGAACACCCGCCGAGTGTGCGGCCCGCAGGAAGTCCTGGCGCATGGCTCGGTGGGCGGCATCGGAGGCCGGGGTGATCTCGGGGTTCCTGCGCCGCTGCTCCGCCTGGTTCCGGTAGCCCATCCGCTGCCCCTCGGAGATGTACTGGAACTCCGGAAGGGCCAGGAGTGAATCGGCATCGACGTACCCGTTCAGGTGGTTCCAGAGGTACTGGGTGGGCACCTGCCAGACGCCGGCCCGGGCCAGCCGCTCGACGAGCGCCTCCAGCTTCTCCGGGTCGGTGGCGGCGTAGACCTCCTCGCGGGGGGCGTCCTCGGAAAGGTCGTCGCGTCGGGTCGCCTGGAGAAAGCCGTCGAGATGGTCGATGGTGCCCATCCCGGTGGCCACGGCGTGGTCGATTCCCAC
>SLBA01000135.1 GCA_007126575.1 Gemmatimonadota bacterium
ACCCCCTTCCCCGCCCCCCTCCGCCGATTCGTCGAGCTCTTCAACGCCCACGAGTTCTGGGAGTGCCACGAGGTACTCGAGGTCCCGTGGCGAGCCCACCGGAGCGAGTTCTACCACGGGCTGATCCTCTACGCCAGCGCCTTCGTTCACGTCCAGCGAGGCAACCCCCACGGGGTGGGTGCGCAGCTCCGGAAAGCCCGCGTCGTCCTCGAACCGTACGCCCCCTCGTACCTGGGCATCGACGTGGCCGGGATCCTGGACCACTGCCGAGAGGGCGAGACCGTGATCGAGGACGAGGACTTTCCCCGGCTCGACCTCTCCCCCGATCACCTGCGGGGCGACGAGATCGAGCTGACCGCCTGACCCGAAACCGAAAGGCTTCTGGCGGTCGCGGCGATCGCCGCGCATATTCGCTCGGCACGGTCCGGTTGGTCCCCTCTCTCCCACCTTGAGGATTCTGCCGCTTGACTCCCAGCCACACCCAGGGACTCCAGCCCACCGAGGACCGCCATCGCGGAGTCGCCGCGATGATCGCGATGATGGGGCTCTACTTCCTGGTGCTCCTCTCGGTCGGAATGCTCCGTCCGATTCGCAACGCCCTGGCGCTCGACGGTCTCGGGCAGACCGACTTCTACAAGGTGTACCTGATCAGCGGGCTGGTGATCGTCTTCGTCCCGCTCCTGAACTGGCTCTCGGACCATGTGCCCTGGCGCCGCCTGATCCCGGGCGTGGCCCTCTTCTTCGCGCTGAACCTTCTGGTCTTCCGGGCCCTGTACGTCGAGGGGAGCACCGCCTTCGGGCTGGTCTTCTACGGCTGGTACGACCTGTTCGCCGCGGCGCTCGTCACCCAGCTCTTCATGGTCACCCAGCTCTTCTTTCACGCCCGGCTGGCGAAGCGTGCCTACCCGATGGTGATCGCGGGCGGGGCGCTGGGGGCGAGCTCGGGAGGGGCGATCACCGGATTTCTGGCCGAGGCGGTCGGGACCCCCAACCTCCTCCTCCTGGCCGCCGGCCTGATCGGGGTCTTCAGCGTCGCCGTCACCGCCGTATGGTCGATCGAGGGCATGGTCCCCGAGCGCCCCCGATCGCGGCGCAGCGCCCCGGTCGCCCGCGGGGGGCTCGGGATCCGCGCCATCTTCGGAAACCGCCAGGTCATCCTGATCGCCTCGCTGGTCCTGATCACGATCCTGGTCAAGCAGCTGGTCGACTATCAGTTCAACACGATCACCAAGGAGGTCTTCGAGAGCCGCGACGCCATCAGCGCCTTCCAGGGCAAGTTCAACGCCGCCACGCAGTGGCTTCCCATCGTCGTCCTCCTCCTGATGCGAAAGCCCCTTCAGCGCTGGGGGGTCGGCTTCGTGGTCCTGATCCTCCCCGTCTCGATGCTGCTCACCAATGTCGGGCTGGTCCTCTTCTGGGGGCTCTGGGCCGCGGTGGCGGCGAAGGGCGCCGAGACCAGCTTCCGCTACTCGGCCGAGCGCGCCGGGCGCGAGATCCTCTACCTGCCGGTTCCCGACGAGATCAAGCTCAAGGCCAAGGCCTACATCGATGTGGCGGTCGAGAAGGGGGTCGGAAAGGTCGGCTCGGCCCTGCTCATCTTCCTCCTGCTGACCCGGATCGAGTACCAGCAGGTGGCGTGGGTCGGCGGCGCGCTCTCGATCGTCTGGATCGTGATGGCGCTCGCCGTCCGACGCGAGTACGTGCGCTCCCTGGCCAGCGCGGTCGAGAACCGGTTCGCCAGCCTGCATGGGGTCTTCGCCTCGCTGCAGGACGCCAGCACCCTCAAGGTCCTGCGCACCGCGCTCGCGGGCGACGAACGACAGGTGGCCTTCGCCCTCGACCTTCTCGACCAGGCCCCGACGGGCGACGCCGAGCCGCTGGCCGACGAGCTGATGGCCCTTCTGGATCATCCCTCGGCCGCGATCCGGCGCCGTGCGCTCGATCTTCTGAGAGGGCTTCCGGAGCAGGCCGATCCGGCACGGCTCGAGTCCCGCCTGGGCGACGCCGACCCCGAGGTCCGCGAGGCGGCGGTCCGGGCGCTCGTGGCCGCCGACGGCGAATCGAAGACTGACACCATCCGGAGGCTGCTGGTCTCCGACGACGTCGCGATCCGGATCGCGACCCTCTCCTGCCTGGCCCGCGACGAGATCGCCAGCGACGCCCTCGCCGACGTCCGACACGAGATCGCGGGATCCGGCGGGGGATCCACCCTCGAAGAGCGCATCGAGCAGGCACTGGTCGCCGGGGTCCTCCAACCCGCTTCCGCGACCCGGATCGTCATGGACTGCCTCGAGGATCCGGATCCCACCGTGGTCTCGACCGCCCTGAGAAGCGCGGGCATGCTCGGCGACCCGGGGCTGCACGCCCGCCTCATCGAGGCCCTGGGGAATCCCCGCACCCGGGAGGCGGCCCGCGACGCCCTCGCCATGCAGGGCACCCGGGTCCTGCCGGCACTCATCGAGACGCTCCTCGACGAGGCCGCCGATCGGGCGGTCCGGCGTCACATCCCCTCGGTTCTGGCCCGGCTCCCCGACCCCGCCACGCTCCGGGGACTCATCGACGCGGTCATGGCGACCGAGACCGACCAGATTCTGGACCACCGCGCGATCAAGGCGCTGAGCAAGCTGCGGGCGAGAAACCCCGAACTGGCCTTTCCCGTCGAGCCGGTCCGCCGCCTCCTCGACCGCTCGGTGACGGTGGCATCGCTGCTCGCCTCGGTGGACGCCCGCCTGCAGGGGCAGGACGACGCGGGCCCGGCGACGCGACTCCTGCGGCAGGCGGTTCGCGAGGCATGGGCGGAGCGACGCGAAGAGGCCTTCCGCTGCCTCGGCCTCCTGCACGAGCCGGAGTCCATCCACCGGGCCTTCCTCTCGGTGACCCGCGGAGAGACCGTCTCGCGCGCCAACGCCCTCGAGTGGCTCGAGAGCACGGTCGGCTTCCACGACTTCCGGAAGCTGGACCCGGTCCTCGACCCCGACTCGGCCGCCCCCACCCACGAGGACCTGCCCACGATGCTGCGTCGGCTGGAGTCCGACGAGGACCGCTGGATCGCCCGCTGCGCGCAGCGGGCGGGCGCCGAGATGGGCCTCGACTCCCCCCCTCACCCCGCAACCGGAGAGATCGGCATGGATCCCATCGAAACGGTGTTCCTCCTTCAGCAGGTCGATGTGCTCCGCGACGCCCGAAGCGCCCATCTGGCCCTCCTCGGGTCGATCGCGCAGGAGGAGGACGCGGACACCGGAACGATCCTGGCGCGCGAGGGGGAGCCCCCGGACGCCCTCTACGTGGTGATCCGGGGCGAGGTCACCCTTAAGGGCCCGGGAGGCGAGCTCTCGCTCACCGACGGAGAGTCCTTCGGCACCTGGGCGCTGGTCGATGACGTCCCGAGCCTGGTCGAGGCCTCGGCGGCGCGCCCCACCCGACTCCTGCGGATCGGCCGCGAGGACTTCCTGGACCTGCTCGCCGATCACCCCGAACTCGCGATCGGCATGCTCCAGGGACTGGCCCGACGGCTGCGATCCCTCGTACTCTGAACCCACCCCCCACTGCGGAGCGACCGATGCCCGAACGTACCGCCGGTACCGTCATGATCGTAGACGACGAAGAGATGGTGCTCACCGCGCTGCGAACCTTCCTGGAGCTCGAGACGCCATGGGCCGTGCGCGAATTCACCTCGCCGCACGACGCGCTCGAGGCCCTCGCGACGGAGCGGATCGACGTGGTGCTCGCCGACTTCATGATGCCCGACATGGACGGGATCAGCTTCCTGAAAGAGGTCCGAGGCCAGAAACCCCACGTGTCCCGGATCCTCCTGACCGGCTATGCCGACGTCGAAAACGCGATCCGGGCGATCAACGAGGCCGGGCTCTACCACTATCTCGAGAAGCCCTGGGACAACGAGCACCTCCGGATGGTGATCCGCAACGGGATGGAGCGCTCGTCGCTGGTCAACGAACTCGATGCCCGGATCAGCGCCCTGGAGCAGGCCAACGGGGAGCTGCTCGAGGTGCGCAGCCGCCTGATCCGGATGTTCCTGTGAGCCCGGAATCGCCCACCGACATCGGCGATGCGGTCAACTCGGCCAAGCTCTCCACCCTCGGGATGCTCGTGGCCGGCGTGGCCCACGAGGTCAACACCCCGCTCGGCGCCCTCGCCAGCAACCACGACGTGATCAAGCGGGCGATGGGAAAGCTCCAGGACATCCTGGCCGACGAGGTGGTCGACGAGACGGAGCTGGCCGAGGTGCGGCGGATCGTACGTGCACTCGACGGCATCCTGAAGGTCAACGACCTGGCGGTGACCCGCGTGCTCGAGCTGGTTGGCAGCCTGCGGAGCTTCGGGCGGCTGGATCGCTCCGAGACCGACCGGCTCGACCTGCACGAGGGGATCGACAACGCGCTGGTCCTCCTCCGACACCGCATGGAGCGACGCGTCCGGATCGAGAAGGACTACGCGGAGCTGCCCCCGGTCGAATGCTTCCCGCAGCAGCTCAACCAGGTCTTCATGAACCTGCTCCTGAACGCGATCCAGGCGATCGAGGGAGAGGGCACGATCACGGTCGTCACCGCGCCCGACGACCGCGGGGTCCGCATCGAGATCCACGACACGGGCCGCGGGATCGCCCCCGAGCTCATGGAGACGATCTTCGAGCCCGGCTTCACGACCAAGGGAAACCGCGTCGGAATGGGGCTCGGCCTGCTCATCTCCCGACAGATCGTCGACCGGCACGGAGGGCGGATCTCGGTACGCAGCGAGCTGGGGCGAGGCTCGACCTTCATGGTGACCCTTCCCCTGGAGCTTCCCATCGAATCGGATGCCGGTGGAACCCCCTCGGATCCCGCGCCGTAACACCGGAGTCACCCCTTCCCCACCCTTCCGGGATCGTCTCATGGCCCTCTCAACGAAGCTCAGACCGGCCGCCTGGACACGACCCGGCATCGCGGGCGGGGCCACGATCGCCCTCTTCGGGTGGCTCCTCGCCTGCGCGGGGGCGGCCGGCGGGTCAGAAGACGCCGGGGCGCGGGACTACCGGCTCTCGGGCGAGTTCGGGCTCTCGGTGCACCAGGTTGGCGACTCGATCGTGGTCCGCTGGATGACCGACGAACCGGTGGAGGGCTCGCTCGAGGTGACCACGGGCGCGGGCGACGTCGTGCACAACGAGGCCACCGAGTCGTGGACCTCGCACCGGTCCGCCTTCCCCACCCCGGCCGAGGACTCCATCCAGCTCCACTACGGCGACGCCGACGCCCGGCACCGGACCTGGGTCCACCTGGCCGAGCGCGAGCCGCGGCCGGTCCGGATCACCGGCGTCGACTCCCTCTTCGTCATGGCCGACATCCACGGGGAGTACGACCAGATGGTGTCGATCCTCCAGAACGCGGGGCTGATCGACGGAGAGCTGCGCTGGACGGGGGGCGAGCGCCACTTGGTCGCCCTGGGCGACATGATGTCGCGGGGGTCCGAGGTGACGCCGGTCCTCTGGTTCCTCTACCGCCTCGAGCGCGAGGCCGAAGCGAGTGGGGGCAGGGTCCACATCGTGCTCGGCAACCACGAGATCATGGTCATGCTGAGCGACCTCCGCTACGTGCACTACCGCGAGATGTGGCTTGCGACCTCGTACGGGCTCGGGTACGACCGCATGTTCGACCCCCGGGAGTCGATCCTGGGCCGGTGGCTCGCCGAAGCCCCGGCGATGCTCCAGGTCGACGACATCCTCCTCGCGCACGGGGGCGTCTCGAGCGACCAGCTGGCCTTCACCGTCGAGTCCCACCGCGACACCCTCGTCACCTACATGGCCGAGGACCTCTTCTATCGATGGGGCGACACCACGGCCTTCTTCGACATCGACTCGATCACCTTCAACCGCCGGGTCGACTTCTTCTGGGGGGACCGCAGCGTCTTCTGGTACCGCGGCTACTCGGACTCCGACACCCTGACGGCCGAGCTCGACTCGGTACTCGAGCACTTCGACAGTCGCATCCACGTGATGGGCCACACGCCCGTGCCGGGGATCCGGGAGGTCTATGACGGGCGAATGATCCTCGCGAACCCCCTGCCCCTCGGCGACGAGATCCTCCTCCTGGTCCGCTCCGAAGTGGAGGGCCGGTGGCGCGGAGAACGGTTCCGGGCCGAGGGCCCTCCCCTCCCCCTCGAGGTCGGGCACCCCGAGAGCTGACTCACCCCTCGCGGGAGAAGGTCGTGATCTGGCCGCGGTCGACTCGCTCCAGGAGCCGCTCGATCCGCTGATAGATGTTCCGGATCTCGCCCTCGGTCAGCCCGAACTGAACCCGCTCGTCGGTCA
Organism: Gemmatimonadota bacterium; assembly: GCA_007126575.1. Taxonomy (GTDB): domain Bacteria; phylum Gemmatimonadota; class Gemmatimonadetes; order Longimicrobiales; family Gaopeijiaceae; genus SLBA01. The sequence goes on from SLBA01000135.1 coordinate 6,302, forward strand.
CCCTCAGGCCCCGCCCCGGCTGCAGGTTCTCTTCCGGCTCCATCGGGTAGAGGTAGCCCCCGACGATCTGGAACTCTGCAACCACTCCGAGCTCCTCGTGGAGCTGCTCCAGGGTGATCTCCCGCAGGCGCTCCACCGTGGTGTCGGGGATCCGATCCACAAGGAGCCGACTCCAGCGATTGCCCGCCTCGGCCGTCCGGCCCGCGAAGGCCACGTCGTTGTCGACCGCGAAGACCCGGGTGTTGGAGCCGTCGAGCGAGACCAGGACGTTGCCGTGGTTCGCGTCCTTGTGGTCGATCAGATGGGTGAAGACGTTCAGGTTGCCCCAGTGCCAGGCGTACGACGGGAGTCGGTCGAAGCTCATCTGGTCGAAGGGATCCACCGTATCGACCGCGATGTTCTGGAGCCAGTACGACAGGAGGAAGAGGATCGACCGCGTGCCGCGGATCGTGGGCTCCTCGACCATCCGGATCTCCCGGTACTCCTCGATCGCCATCGCCCGGAGCACGGTGGGGGGGACCACGTAGTCGGGCTCGTCCAGGAAGAGCTTCTGGAAGTGGTAGGCCGCGAGTTCATAGCGGGGCTGGTTGTTGAACCCCTCGGCCCCCATCCCGACCGGCTTCCAGTGAACCTCCCACGGCTCTTCACCATCCGGACCCGCCAGGGTGACGCGACGGCTGCGGTCTCCTTCGAGGGGGCGCGTGTAGTCCTGGTCCATGACCACGAGCTCGGGAGCCTGGAGCCTCGCCTCGATCTCGGCGATCGGGTAGAGGATGTTCCGATCCTGTGCACTCACCGGCGATGCGAGCGCACCGAGCAGGAGGACGGCGAGGAGGGCGAGCAGCCCGTTCGAGGGGGCAGAAACTCCGTGCATGACGATCTCCGGGAACGAGGTGGGCACGGTGGACCGTCGTCATAGTACTCCCGCGATTCACGATTCGGCAAGCAGCCTCTCGGAGCGGGCTTGACGAGACGGGCCCCGGGTTGTACCAAGGGCGGAGGGGCGGTCGCTCGGCCGCCCCCTCACACCTGGATCAGGAGGCTCCGATGAGATGGACCGACGGACTGAGCGGACTCGCCCTTGGCCTCCTCCTTCTGGCCTCGGCATCTCCGGCCGCGGCGCAGCTCGGCATCCGCGGCGGAGTCAATCTCACCGACCTCGTCGGCGGAGGGGTGGAGCAATCCGAGAACCGCACAGGCCTCAGCTTCGGGGCCGGCTATGACCTTCTGACCGTAGGCCCCGTCTCGGTGGGTCCCGAGATCTTCTACGCGCAGAGAGGAGCCGGTGCCTTCGTCCTCTCCCCTACCGGCGACGCGCCATCCTTCGACGGTCCGGTCGAGGTCGCCCTCGAGTACATCGAGATCCCGATCGCGGCCCGGATCCGTCTTCCCTCCATGGACCGGCTGTCTCCGTACCTGATGGGGGGCCCGGTGTTCGGGTGGAACCTCGAGTGTTCGGTCACCGTCGATGCCGGCGCGGGTGGGGCCCAGCCGAGCTGCGACGACCTACTCTCCCGCGAGGGGTTCGAGTCGAAGGTTCGAGAGTACGAGCAGGGGTTCTTTCTGGGAGGCGGAGTGGGGCTGAGCGTCCTCGAAGGGATCGGCAACCTCACCCTCGAGGCGCGCTTCATCGAGGGGCTCAGTCGGCTCGGCGAGGGCGACGAGGGGCCCGAGGTGAAGAACCGGGCCTTCTCGCTCATGCTCGGCTACGCCGTCGCATTCTGAACCTTCCCCCAACACGCCGGCCGCTCGGTCCATCCGATGCACCGAATCGTCCGCGAAAAGCTGTACAGGAACCTTTACAAACCCTGCGGGTTCTCGGGCAAGCCTGTACAACACCTGTACGGCCGGGGCCAGTTCGACCCCAAGTCTGTCCACCAGATAGTCTGGAGAACCCACATGAAGCGCTACAGCATCCTCAGCCTCCTTGCCGTGATCGCCCTGAGCGCCTGCTCGGAGCTGCCCACCACGTCCGAGGGCCCGGCCCTCGCCCCCGAGGCGACCGCAGAGCGCGGTGCCGCGAATCGCGCGCCCGCCCCGTCCGCGTCCTCGATCGCCGACATCGTGACCGCCTCGACCGAGGCGGACGAGCCGGAGTTCACGCTCCTGCTGGCGGCAGTAGAATACATCGCTGAGACCAACCCCGGGAGCGCCCTGATCGAGGGACTCTTCAACGATGACCAGTACACGGTCTTCGCCCCGACCGACGCCGCCTTCGGTGCCCTGGTCGAGGCGGTCACCCCCCTTATCCTCGCAAACGACGATGCGGCCGACGCCTTTACCGCGGGCGGCCCCTTCGCCGCGCTCGACGCGCTCCTCGGAGCCGGCACGGTCGAAGCCGTCGTCAGCTACCACGTGACCGACGGTCGTCGGGCCGCCAACAGTGTGGTCCCGCCGAACGCGCGTCAGCGTCGCACGATCACCACCCTGCTCGAGGGCGCGACCTTCTCGGTCGGCAGCGACCTGGGGATCGACGCCGTGGGCAACACCGCCACGATCGCGGCCCCGAACATCTCGGCGTCGAACGGGATCATCCATGTCATCGACACCGTCCTGCTCCCGATCGAGCTCTGATCGACGCGAACTCCACCGAGCACCTCACACCGCCCGTCGGGGAGCACCCCCGGCGGGCGGCCGTGTTTTCCCACCTGAAGAATTTCACGGGCAACTCCCGTAGAGAGGGCAGGAGGCGGAGGACCGCACCCGACGCGTTCAGATCCAGAGGGGAGTTTCCCATGAGAGTCATACAGAAGTCGCACCCGCCCGTGCTCGGACTCGTCCTGACCGCCCTGCTGGCGATGGGCATGTTCGTCCTGGCCAGCAACGTGTCGACGTCGCCGGACACCCGCTCCAGCTTCGAGGTCCCGGAGCTCCCGGCGCCCGCCATGACCGTCGCCCCCTCCCTTCTTGATCTCGACCTCCCGGGGGTGCACTTTCGGTAGCATGACCACATCTCGCCTGACCCTGATCGTCGCCGCGGTGCTTCTCGGCACCGCGCCCCTCTCCGCGCAGGCTCCCGCCCACGGAGAGTCTGCCTTCTCACCCCGCGTGGCAGAGCACCCGCAGGTACGCCAGGCACTCGACTGGATCGAAGCCCACTTCGACGACCAGGTCGAGGAGTGGATCCGGATCAACGAGATCCCGGCTCCCTCGGGAATGGAGGAGGAGCGGGGCCGCTACGTGGCCGAGCAGATGCGGGCCGAAGGGCTCGAGGTCTCGGTCGACGCGATCGGCAACGTGATCGGAGTCCGGCGCGGGACCGGCGGCGGCCCCACCCTCGTCTTCGCCGCGCACCTCGACACGGTCCATCCGATCGACACCGACGTCTCGGTCGAGCGCGACGGCGAGATCCTGCGCTCACCCGGGATCTTCGACAACTCCGCCTCGGTGGCCAACATGCTGGCGATGATCCGGGCCCTGGAGCGCGCGAACCTGCAGACCGCCGGAGACTTGATCTTCATCGGCACGGCCCAGGAAGAGGTCGGCCTCAAGGGGATGATCCACTGGCTCGACGAGAACGAGGGCGTCACCGACATGCTCATCGCGATGGACGGCGGACTCGGCCGGATCCCCTACGGCGCGCTCGGCATCTACTGGAGCTGGTTCCACTTCCACGCCGAAGGCTCCCACACGAACACCTCGGCGGGACGCCCGCACACCGCACGCGCCCTGGCCGACGCCATTCAGTCGATCTTCGAAATCGAGATCCCCGTGGGCCGGGGCGGCGCCGTCTACAACGTCGGCATGCTCCGCGGCGGAAGTGTCTTCAACGCGATCCCGGAGCGGGCCTCCTTCAGCGTCGACCTGCGCTCCGTCAATCCGATCCTCCTCGATTCGCTGCAGACCGAGATCGAGCGTCGAGTGGCGGAGGCGGCGGAACGCCACGGGGTCGAGTGGGAGATCGAAGAGGACAACCGGATGCCCGCCGGGGGCACCGAGGAGGACCTTGCGGACCGCCGCACCCATCCGCTCATCCTTACCGCCGAAGACGTCTACGGGCACTTCGAGCTTCCCAACGAGCCGGTCGCATCGGGGTCCACCGATGCCAACGCCGGGGTGGTCCGAGGCATTCCCTCGATCTCGGTGGGGCGCTCCCGTGGGGGAGACCAGCACACCCTGTCGGAATGGGCACACTGGCCCAGCGCCCTTCCCGCCAGCCAGGCCGTGCTGGTTCTGGCGGTTTCGCTCGCCGGCATCGTCGACGCACCTCAGCCCTGAACGCAAGAAACCCCCTCCGGCTCGAAGCCGAAGGGGGTTCCTGCTCACACCCGCGCCGGTTGCCCGGAGCGGGAGGTCAGCTGAACGAAGTCAGATCAGACCTGCGTCACGTTCTCGGCGGCCGGACCCTTCTGGCCCTGCACCACATCGAACTCGACGGTCGCGCCTTCGGAGAGCGACTTGAAGCCACTGCCCTGAATCGCGCTGTGATGGACGAAGCAGTCCTTCGACCCGTCCTCGGGCGTGATGAATCCGAAGCCCTTGGCGTCATTGAACCACTTAACAGTCCCGGTGGTACGCATACCGTACTCCCTTACTTTGTTCTCGGTGTCGTCGGGGTCCGGTCGTTCCGTACCGCCTGATCACCTCGTGTTACGCAGGATGTTGGCGCCCCTGCAATCGACGCTGGCAGCCGGGCACAAAAAAAGAACCCGAGTCAAGCACACCCAGGTCCGTTCTTATGCGTCTCTGGTGGACGCCGCGAGGGCGTCCGTACTTTCTGCCAGATTCAACGTAGCCGATCGCACCGCCCGGGTCAACACCTATGCGCGCTACTCGAAGAGGCGCACCGCCTCGGCCACGGTCGCGCAGTGCATCGCCACCGTATCGCGCTCGCGGATCGCGTACCCGCCGGCCAGCACGACGACCACGGGCACATCCGCCTCACGGGCGGCCGTGAGCACCATCCGGTCGCGCTGCCGGATCCCGTCGCGGGTCAGACCCAATCCGCCGAGCTGGTCTTCCTTGAACGGATCCACCCCGGCCAGATAGATCATCAGATCCGGGTCGTGATCCATGACCGCGGGAAGGTGGGTCCGCAGCAGCCCCAGGTAGCTTCGGTCGTCGGTGCCCCCGGCCAGCCCCACATCGAGATCCCCCGGGGGCTTGATCAGAGGATAGTTCGCCTCTTCATGCATCGAGAAGGTGAACACCTCGGCCCGATCCCGGAAGATGTCCGCCGTCCCGTTCCCATGATGGACGTCCAGATCCACCACGGCGACGCGCTCCACTGCGCCTTCGGCCACCAGAACGCCGGCAGCGACCGCCACGTCATTGAAGAGACAGAAGCCCTCCCCGTGCCCCGCGAAGGCGTGGTGAAATCCACCGCCCAGGTGGACCGCAATCCCATCCTCGAGCGCAAGGCGCGCGGCGATCACGGTCCCGTCACAGCAGAGCAGAAAGGCGGCCCGGAGCTCCGGACTGAAGGGAAGCTCGAGCTTCTGCTCCTCGCGAGGTGTGACACGCCCGTCGAGGACCCGGTCCACCCAGTCCGCCTCGTGCACGACCGTCAGCATCTCGCGCGAGATCGGTGACGGCGTGCGCAGCGTCGCCTCGTCCAGGGCGCCCTCATCCACCAGCTGATCCCGAATCTGCCGGTACTTCGTGGTGGGGTAGACGTGCACCCCGATGTCCGCCTCGTAGCCGGGGGACCAGACCCAGGGAAGCGATGCCATGGTGAGACCTCGCGGAGCGTTCGGGAGCCGGATGCCTTCTTCCCGATCCTACCAGCCCGACCGCTCGAGAGCCAGATCCGAAGGCCCTGGTCGGACCATTTTTCCGCGTTCAGGGTTGCGAATTGTCGAAACACCCATCGTCTGGAAGGCTATCGGAGGCCCCTATGGATCTGAATCCCTCAGCGCTCTGCCTGATGCTCCTCCTGCTGGTCCCGGTCCTGCCCGAGGCTGCCCACGCTCAGGGATTCGCCTTCTATCAGCACGGGGCTTGCGCGATGGCCAGGGGCGGCGCCACCGTCGCGGCTCCCTGCCAGGACGGGTCTGCCGTCTTCTACAACCCGGCCGCTCTGGCGGGACTCGACGGGTGGTCGGGCTCTGTGGGCGCCGTGGGCGTCTTCAGCCGGGGTGATTTCACCAGCGACCGGACCCGATCCACCGTCGAGATGGACAACGACCCCCGGATCGCACCCCATCTCTACCTCGGGTACGGGATCGACGAGCGGCTGGCCGTGGGCCTGGGCATCTACGCACCGTATGGGTTCGGTACCCGCTGGCCGTCGGACTTCGAGGGCGCCTTCGTCTCCTTCGACAGTTCGCTGGAGGCCCTCTTCGTCCAGCCGACGATCGCCTATCGCCTGACGGACCGGATCTCGCTGGGCGTGGGACTCACGGTCGCGACCAGCCAGGTCGAGCTGAACCGCCACCTGGATCTCTCCCGCCAGGCCGTTCCCGGGGTCGGGGTCAGCTGGGCCCAGCTGGGCATCCCCCCCCGAACGGCCTTCGCCGAGGCCTCGCTGGCGAGCGACCGGGCCACGGGCATCGGCGGCCACGTCGGGCTCCACGCCCAGTGGAGCGATCGACTCCGGTTCGGAGCCCGCTTTCTCACCCCGGTCACCCTGGACTACGAGGGCACGGCGAGCTTCACCCAGCTGGAGACTGGGATCACACTGCCTTCCCAGAACCCCATCGGGGTGCCGGGGGGAACCCCCCTCGATGCGGTCGTCTCGGGCGTGTTCAGTGACGGCCCCCTCGTCCGGCAGGCGCTCACCACCCAGGTCACCCTCCCGGCCCAGCTCGCCGTCGGGCTCGGATTCGAGACCCGGCCGGGTCTGACCCTGACCCTCGACTACCAGTGGGTCAACTGGTCCACCTTCGATGCGGTCGAGCTCGAGTTCGAGAGGGCCAGCCTGAACCAGACGCTGACGCAGGACTACCGAGACGCCAGCGTGATCCGGGCGGGCGCCGAATACGAGTTGGCGGACGCGTGGACGCTCCGGGGTGGCTACGTCTACAACCAGGCCGCCTCCCCACCCGAAAACGTGACCCCCCTCGTCCCCGAGGGCGAGCGGAATCACCTGACCGCCGGGCTGGGCTGGGAGGTGAGCCCCGGCATCCACCTCGAGGGCGGCTACCACTACCTCATGCAGAACGACCGAAGGGGACGGACCGTCGAGCCCCCCGGAACCGGCCCGGCCACCGTCGACCTCAACGACGGGCTCTACACCGTGAGTGCGCACCTGATCGGATTCACCCTCTCAGTCACACGATGACCATGATCCACAGACTCTCGACGATCCTCGCCCTCGGCGCCGTCCTCATCGTGGCCCCCGCCTGCGACGACGAGACCCTCATCTCCCCCGCCCCCGACGCCGAAGACGCGCTCTTCGAGCGATACGTGGCACTAGGCAACAGCATCACGGCGGGATTTCAGTCGGAGGGCATCAACCGCGAGACCCAGCAGGAGTCCTACGCGGTGCTCCTGGCGGAGCAGATGGGCGTGCCCTTCGACGCGCCGCTCCTGAACATGCCCGGCTGTCCGGCGCCCCTGACCAATCCCCTGACCGGAGAGCGGCTCGGGTCGGCCCAGCCCGACGGATGCGCGCTGCGGTCGACCCCGGTCCCCCTTATCCTCAACAATGTCGCCGTACCGGGGGCGGCCACCCTCGACCCGCTCTCGAACCTGGAACCAGGGTCCAACCCCAATCCGCTGACCACTCTGCTCCTGGGCGGACGCACCCAGCTCGAGGCCGCGCTCGACGCCGACCCCACCTTCGTCTCGGTCTGGATCGGAAACAACGACGTGCTGGGAGCGGCCATCTCCGGAGTCGTGACGGAAGACAACGTGACGCCCGTCAGCGTATTCTCGCAGCGGGTCGGGGAACTCCTGGACGGCCTGAGCGACGTCCAGGGCGGAGTCCTGATCGGGGTCGCCGACGTCACCCTGATCCCCCACCTCTCGCCGGGAATCGCCTACTGGTCGGTGGCCCAGAGCGGCGCCCTCCCGCCCACCTTCCAGGTCGCACAGAGCTGCGGGCCGACCGGGGTGGGCGAACAGACGCTCGTCCCCTTCAGCTACGGCTTTGGTGAACTCCTCGTACGGGCGGCCCAGGGCGAGGCGGTCACCCTCGACTGCGCGCAGGACACGAGGGTCCTCTCCACCCAGGAGCTCGTTCAGCTCACGCAGACCGTCTCGGCCTACAACCAGGTCCTGGCCGAGGAGGCCTCCGACCGCGGGTGGGTGTTCTTCGACCCGAATCCAACCTTCCGGGAGCTCTCGGACGAGGGGCTGATCCCCCTCTTCCCCAACCTCGAGGACCCAGGTCAGCTCTTCGGGCCCGTCTTCAGCCTGGACGGGGTGCATCCCAGCGCCGGAGCCCACCGCCTGGTCACGAACGGCCTGATCGACGTGATCAACCAGGGCTACGGAACCTCGATCAGTCCGGTGGAGGGGCCGAGCTGGTAGGCGAGTCCAGGACGCCCCGGATCGCTTCGATCAACTCGCGTGGGGAGAAGGGTTTGGCCAGGAAGGCCTCGACATCCCCTTCCAGCTGCCCGGCCAGCTCTCCCGCCGAGTGACCCGACATCATGATCATCTGCACCTCGGGATTGCGCTGGCGCAGCCGCCGGAGCAACTCGGGGCCCCTCGGTCCCGGCATCACCACGTCGCTGAGCACCAGATCGACGCCGAGCTGATCCGCTTCGGCACGCTCGATGGCCTCTTCCCCATCCGCCGCACTGAGCACGCGAAACCCCGCGCGCTCGAGCGAGCGCCCGAGCACCCGCGCCAGGGCGGGATCGTCCTCGACGACCAGCACGGTACGCGGGTGTCCGGCATCGGCCGCCTCCGGTCGATCGGCGATCGTCGGTGCCGCGACCGGCTCCGGCGACGGTTCCGGCTCCGCCATGGGCAGAACCATGCGGAAAGTCGTCCCCACCCCGACCCTGCTCTCGGCGACGATCTCTCCGCCCATCTGCCGGACGATCCCCTGGGCCGACGAGAGTCCCAGCCCCGTACCCCGCCCTTCCGGCTTGGTCGTGAAGAAGGGATCGAAGATTCGACCCATCGCCTCGGGTGGGATTCCGGCCCCGGTGTCGACGACCTCAAGCTGCACGCGCTGGCTTCCTGCATCGCCGGTCGTGCTCACCGCAAGCCGGATCGTCCCGTTGCCCTTGATGGCATCGGCGGCATTCATTGCCAGGTTGAGCACCACCCGGTGCAGCTCGTTCGGATCCCCCCTGACCCACGCCGACCCGGGGCCGGGCTCGACGAGAATCTCGATTCGCGACGGGATCACCCGTCTCAGCATGGGGTCCATCCCCCCCACGAGCCGCGTCAGATCCAGGGCCTGCTCATCCAGGACCTGGGTCCGACTCAGGGCGAGAAGCTGGCGGGTCAGAGACGAGGCCCGCTCCACCCCGTCGAGCACTCCAGCCACTTCATCATGCAGGGGCGAGTCTTCGGGCAGATCCATCCGGATCAGCTCCGAGCTCCCGCGGATCAGGGTCAGAAGGTTGTTGAAGTCGTGCGCCACCCCGCTGGCCAGGCGTCCGACCGCCTCCATCTTCTGGGACTGACGGAGCTCGGACTCGAGACGGAGCCGTTCGGTCGAATCACGGATCACGCCCGTCAGGAATCGCTGGCCATGGACCGTGTATTCTCCGAACGAGATCTCGGCGTCGAAGCTCGTCCCGTCCGCTCGCCGAACGGGCATCAGGACGCGAGACGGGTCCATCCCCACCCGGTGGTCCGGCATCAACTCCATCATCGACCGACCGGAAAGCGCCCCCTCCTCGAACCTCATCATCCGGTGGGCCGCGGTGTTTGCGTACACGATCCGATTTCCGGCGTCGACGGTGAGCACTGCATCCGAGATGCTCTCGGCAATGGCCCCGAAGCGGGCGGAGCTTTCGCTTCCCCTCCGCCTCGCATCGACCTCGTCGGTCATGTCCCGGACCACGCTCACCACCCCGCCGTCCCGACCCGAGAGCGGATCGAGGAGCGTCACGACGTGTCTGGTCGGAAAGGTCGACCCGTCGGATCGGCGCATCCGAAAGTCCCCCTGGTAGGGGATTCCCGCGTCCAGAACCCGACAGCTCGCGACTCCGAACTCCCTCCAGTGCGCCTCGTCAACATGGAGGCCGCGGGTCTCCATCCCGATCAGTTCATCTCTCGAGTAGCCGAACATGGCCTCGGCCGCCGCATTGCACTCGCTGATCGCCCTCCCCTCATGATCCACGACCAGGACCGCGGCCTCGACACTCTCCAGGACCTTCTGCAGCAGGTCCCGGACCTTCTCGGTTTCTTCGATCTCGTCCGCCACCTGTCGACGCCAGACGAGCGAGGTGTCGATCGGCTCCCGATGCCTCACCTGGTCGGTGGTCATCACGTACGGATTCCGTATCACCTCGTCGCCGACCAGGGTCACGGAATGCATGCTGAGACAGCGAAGCTGGGCGCCGGCCGAAAGGTCGCCGCACCGATGCATGCAGAGGGCCGCCGACCCGTACTGCGAAAGCAGGCTGTTGACCTCCGATTCGTACTCGAAGAAGGCCTCCTGCGCATCCGGAGCCCTCGAGAGCCAACGGAGATCCCCAACGGTCCGAACCGAGGGATAGCCCTCGACCGCGCTTTCCTTCAGGAGCGATTCGATCCGGCCGAGCCCGTCGAGGACCACGAAGGAGCCGTTTCGCGTGTAGGCCGATTCGGAATCGACCATCACCAGCTGGCCCGACTCGATCAGCGGGACCGCATCCACACCGGAATCCGCAAGATCCCCCACCAGAAGCCGATCATCCCCCTGGGCCAGGGCGCATACCACCCTCTCTCCACGCTCGAGCCCCACGCTCACGAAGCGGGTCAGGGTCCGGCGACGCTCCCCTTCCGTCTCATAGAGACAGCATACGTGTCCCTCGGGAATGTCCATGGATCCGGACCAGGATTTTGCTTTCTCCATCGGCGGTCTCGAAGGCCACGAGGAAGGGGAGCCGTCCATCGTAAACTGGGTCAGCCAGAAGTTATTAACAAGTTTCATGCCGGTCCCCCTCGAGGTCTTTCGTCCCAAACCTGCCACCCGGTCGGGGGTATTTCTCTCATTTCGGGGACGGTGGCCTTCCAGGCGAGAAAGGGTTGCCCGGGGCACCCCGCACATTCGTCCGGATGGGGCAACTGCCCCGTCGCTTGCTACCCCTTCGACCCGGTCCTACTTTCGGCGGAGATCAGTTCGGACGTCCCCGGCCCCATCCAACCATGATCCCACCCTTTGCGGCCGCGCGCCTGTTCGCGGCCTTCGTCCTCCTCCTCGTCGCGGCCCCGGCGTCCGCCCAGGGCACGCTCGAGGACTATCGGCGCGCCGCCGAGATCGAGGAGCGGTACCGGAACCTGGTCGTCGATGTGGTCGAGGACGCCCGCTGGGACGAGGTCCCCGGCGCCTTCATCCTGCGCCGGACGGTCGAGGGGGGCCGGGAGTTCATCCTTCTCGATCCCACGACCGCCGCCCAAGCCCCTGCCTTCGATCACGGCGCGCTTGCCGGTGCACTTGCGGCCGTCACCGGCGAGGACGTCGAGCCGCACGCCCTTCCCTTCTCGACCTTCCGGTATGTCGGGGACCTCGCGACCATCGAGCTGACCGCGGACGGGACGCAGCTCCGCTGCACACTCGCGCCAGCGTCCTGCGAGCGGGCGACCGGCGAGAACCGGGGGGTCGGCGGACAGGGAGCGGGTGTCGGGGCCGGACGGGCCTCCCCCGATCGAACCCTCGAGGCCCGGGTCGAGGGATACAACCTCGTGGTCCACCAGGGCGATTCCATCCTGTATCGGACGCGGGACGGCACCGAGGGGAACCGCTACCTGGCCGGATCCATCGAATGGTCCCCGGATTCCCGCCGGCTCGTGGCGCACCGCGCCGTGCCCGGGTACCGACGCGAGATGCACTTCGTCGAGACCGCCCCGGCCGATCAGCTCCAGCCGAGGCTCCACACCCGCGAATACACGAAGCCCGGCGATGTCCTCGAGGTCCGCCGGCCGGTGATCATTGTCCCGCATGACGGCGTCCAACTCGAGGTGGACCCCGCCCTCTTCCCCAACGCCTATTCGGTGTCGGCGCCTCGATGGAGAGAGGACGGGCGGGAGTTCACCTTCGAGTACAACCAGCGGGGGCACGACCTCTACCGGGTGATCGGGGTCGACGGCCGGACCGGTGAGGCGCGGGTGATCATCGACGAGGATCCCGAGACCTTCTTCTACTATCGGCCCTCGTCGCAGTCCGGCAAGCGCTTCCGGCATGATGTGGACGACGGGCGCGAGATCATCTGGATGTCGGAGCGGGACGGATGGAACCATCTCTACCTGTACGATGACCGCGGTCACTCCGTGCGGGCGATCACCCGGGGCGACTGGGTGGTCCGCGATGTGGAGCATGTGGATGAGGACCGGCGCGAGATCGTCTTCGCGGCGAGTGGGATGGATCCTGCGGACGATCCCTACTGGGTCCACTTCTACCGGATCGGGTTCGATGGCTCGGGGCTGACGCGGCTCACCGATGGGGATGGGGATCACACCGTCCTCTTCTCGCCGGATCGGGAGCACTACCTGGCCACCTGGTCGCGGGTCGATCACCCTCCGGTGACCGAACTCCGACGGAGCTCCGATGGCGCGGTGCTCGCCGAGGTGGCCCGGGGGGATCACTCCGCGCTTCTGGAGGCCGGGTGGCATCCCCCGGAAGTCTTCTGGGCGGTGGGGCGCGATGGCGAGACCCCGATCCGGGGAATCATCGTGCGCCCCTCGACCTTCGATCCCGACCGCTCGTACCCGGTGGTCGAATCGATCTACGCCGGCCCCCACGACCATCATGTCCCCACCACCTTCACCGTCATCCCCCCGCGCGGGATGCTCGAGGTTGCCGAGCTCGGTTTCATCACGGTGATGATCGACGGGATGGGGACCTCCAGCCGCTCCAAGGCCTTTCACGATGTGGCGTGGAAGAACCTGGGGGACGCGGGATTTGCCGATCGGATCCTCTGGCACGAGGCGGTGGCGGGCACCTACGACTGGTATGATCTGGAACGGGTGGGGATCTATGGAGGCTCCGCGGGGGGTCAGAATGCCATGGGAGGCCTCCTCTTCCACCCGGAGTTCTACCATGTGGGGGTGGCTCACAATGGGTGCCACGACAACCGGATGGACAAGATCTGGTGGAACGAGCTGTGGATGGGGTGGCCCGTGGGCCCGGAGTACGACGCCTCGTCCAACGTCGTGCACGCGCATCGTCTGGAAGGACGGCTCCTGCTCACCGTAGGCGAAATGGACACGAATGTGGATCCCGCATCCACCTACCAGGTGGCCGACGCCCTGATCCGGGCCGGCAAGGAGTTCGACTTCTTCGTGGTGCCGGGGGGTGGCCACGCCAGGGGGCCCGAACATGTGCGCAAGCGCTGGGACTTCCTGGTCCGGCACCTGATGGATGTCCCCCCGCCCGACTGGAACCGGGTGAGCCTCGAAGCGTCGGTGCGGTAGATGTGGACCCACTGCATGTTCTGCCACGGGGACCTCGGTCGAAACGAGGTCATCGAGGACTTCCCCGTCGGGCGCCGGCTCGCCTTCGACGGGGACCGGGGGCGCCTCTGGGTGATCTGCCGGAAGTGCGAAAGGTGGAACCTGACCCCGCTCGAGGAGCGGTGGGAGGCGATCGAGGCGTGCGAACGCTTCTTCCGGGATACGCGGACGCGGGTCTCGACCGAGCAGATCGGGCTGGCCCGGCTCTCCGAGGGGCTGGTCCTGATCCGCATCGGGGCCCCCCAGCGACCGGAGTTCGCGGCGTGGCGGTATGGGGACCAGTTCGGGAGGCGGCGGAAGAAGGCGATTCTGGTCGGCGGCGCGGCGGTCGGTGTCCTCGGGGTGGCGACGGTCGCCGGCGTGGTGACCGGGGCGATCAGCGGGATCATGGCGGCCCAGTCCGGCAATTTCTACAACGCGTGGGCGCACCACCGGGTCGTGGCGAAGTTTCGGATGTCGGACGGCCGGGTCCTGAAGATCAAGGCCATACAGCTCGAGCGCGCGCAGATCTTCCGGCCCGACGAGGGAGAGCCGGGGTGGAAGCTCGGCATCGAACACAAGGGCGGCCGGGACCTCTTTTCAGGGGATGAGGCCTTCCTTCTCACCAGCCGGATGATGGCGCGGGTCAACCGTGCCGGGGGCCGAAAGGGAGCGGTGCAGGAAGCCGTCGCGCAGATCGAGGCCGCCCGGCACCCGGAAGCCTTCCTGGCCGGGCTGGTCGAGGAGCATGCCGTCACCCCCGCCCCGCCCCGCTACCCACTGATCGGCCTCACCGGCAAGCCCCTGTCCCCCGAAAAGCAGACGCTCTCCGGAGGGAAGGGATCCGTCGGGCTGCTGGACAAGCCCACCCGCCTGGCCCTCGAGATGGCGCTGCACGAAGAGCAGGAGCGGCGCGCCCTCGAGGGGGAGCTCTCGATGCTCGAGGAAGCCTGGCGTCAGGCCGAGGAGGTGGCGGCGATCTCCGACGACCTCCTCCTGCCCGAGGGGACCGACGAGTTCATCGAGCGGCATCGGCCGGCCGGATGATCCGCGCGGCCGCCGTCGGGATCGCGCTGGTCATCTGCGTCGCGTGCGCGTATCCGTCCGCCTCCTTCGTGAATCCGGCGGAGTGCGGGCCGGTGGTCGAGCAGCACCGTCTGGATCCCACCAGGGAGGTCGACACCCCACCGCAGCCGCAGGGGGTCCGGATACCGGTGGTGCGGACCTCGGAAGCGGTCGAGGTGCGGATGGTGGTCAACGAGAGCGGATCGGTCGATCGCAGGTCGATCAGTGTCACCGGCACCGACGACCGCAACGCGATCACGGCTATCGTGGACGCGGTGGCGGAGTGGCCATACGAACCGGCACGAGTGGGTGGATGCTGGGTTCCAGCGTCGACGGGCGTCGAGATCAGCACCTCCCGGTAGGGGTACCCCCTCCCATCTGACGGGCTCCAGCGCGGCGGGAAAATAAGATAATCTTGATTATCTTATTTTTTGGAGGGCCTTTTTGGGGCCGTTCGGGAGTCCAGGCGCGATCCCGGCACGATCCAAGTCCGATTCCGGGGGATCGTCCGCTCTACCCTCCGGCCACCCGACCCCAGGGCCCGAGCCATCCCAAACTCCCATGCGGGCCAACTCACCCCCCCCCGCGGGATCCCCTTCGATCCGTCCCAGACTCCCATGCGTTCGACCTCACCCCCGACGCGGGTTCCCGATCGCCCCTCAAGCTGTCCCAGATTCCCATGGACGGATTTCGGGGTTCGCAGTGGGGCAGATCCGGGATCCCCTCTGGGGCTGTTCATGGAGGTCTTTCGAGGCCCTTCTGACCCCCTTCGGCTCATCTTCGGTCCGCGTGAGACCTGCGAAGTCCCCCTTTCCCGTTCAGCGGCATTCTCAGAGGTCACCGAACCCCCGGTTTATATTTAAGGGCGAGATGCGGAGTCCCTGATCCCATTGTGGGACAGGGGTTTCCGGGGGATGTCCAGCGAACGGGAGGTTGAGGTGGGATACGGAACGTGGGAGCCGGGGGATGGGGTGCGGGTGGAGGGTCGCGGGGTGGATTCGGCAGGTCCACCCGACGGCTGGTCGTTGGGCTCCTGGGGGACCAT
>SLBA01000181.1 GCA_007126575.1 Gemmatimonadota bacterium
ATCGAGGCCTTCTTCCACGAGGGAGAGGGCTATACGGCGAGCGAGCGCTACCGGTCCCTCCTCGAGGAGCACCTGGGAGAGGAGCTCGCGACCCTCCTCTCCGACGGGTAACCGCGGCCCGTCAGACCCCGCGCTCTTGCGCTCTTCGTCCAAGCACCTGACCCAGCTCGGCGATCACCACGAGGGGGTCCTCGGCGATCCGCCTCGCCGTGAACCGGGCCACCTGGATCCCCCGCGCGGCGAGGACGGAGTCGCGTGCGCGATCGCCCTCGAAGGGGATTCGACCTCGACGGCGAGTTTCTCGCGTCGCCAGAACAGGTCCAGTTCGTATCCCTCGACCCAGACGTTCGCTTCGGGCGCCGGGATTCCAGCACGTCGAATCAGCCCCTTGATCTGCTGTTCTGCCTCGGATCGGATGAAGCTCGGTCCCCGCTCGTTTTCCAGGATCTCCCGGAGGATCCTCGTCACGGCACGGCGCGGCACGGCCTCGATACGAGCACGGAGCGCATCCAGACTGAGCCTTCGCTTCCGGTGCGCCGTCGCGATGGCCTGTGCTGCAAGATCCACCACGGTACGCTCGGGCGTGGTCACCGGGATCCCGAAGCGTGCGGTGCGGTCGCGATCCGGCAGGGAACCGGTGTGGTGCGCCAGGTAGCCACCTCCGGACGGTTGCCGGCCCCCCCTGCGCGCGACGAGGACCTCGGGCTCCTCTCCTCTTGGATTCCGCGGAAGGAGGCCCCACAGGGACGCCGCGGAGCGGTGACTCAGGCAGGCTCCCCTTCCGACCGCCAGTACGGCTGCGATCTCTCCAGCCCTTGGAGCAGCGACGGGTCCCACCCGGTACACGCCCCGATGCATCCGGACGTACTGCCCCGTCTCGGCACGCCGCTGGATCATCCGCCGGGACACCCCGGCGCCCTGGAGTTGTGCAGATGCGACCACGCCGTGCTGGCGTGCCGCCAGTTCCTGCACCCGGCGGTCCGCGGACTCCCCTCCCGATCCTGCCGTCATCGCTCTCCTCCTGCCTTCGACTTCGACTCGTGCCCCATCGCGGTGCTTTTTGCTGTAGGGGAGCAGCGACCTCGCACGAGATGCAGCAAAAGACACCCTGGTGGTGCACTTCGCCGCTTGCGACCCCCATCGCACGGGCATGGTCAGCGTTTCGCACCGTGGTGGTGCCTTTCGCAGGACGCGAGGCCGAGCGTGGGGGCCCGATCAGCGTTATGCACCGCTCCCCCTCCACAACCATCGGTCGCCAACCGGACCGTCCTGTACCCCGTTGAAGCCTCACGCCCAACGCTGCGGCCTGCCATGGCGGGATGAGACAGGCTCATGGGGCAGCCGGATCCGGGCGGGGAACGCAATGGCCGGTGGAGTGCCGGGACGGCTGTGATGGGAGTCGGTGGCCGTCTCGCCTCAGATCAGCTCGCGCACCCGGTCGCCATCGACCTCTTCCTCCTCCAGGAGGATCTCGACCAGGGCGTCGAGGGCGTCGCGGTGTTTCTCGAGCTGCGTCTTCGCCCGCTCGTAGGCCTCGTCGATGATCCGGCGCACCTCGGTATCGAGCTCGCGCGCGGTGGAGTCGCTGTAGTCCCGGCGCTGGGCGATCTCCTCGCCCAGGAAGACCTGTTCGCGCCCCCCTGCGGGCGCCACCTGGCCGAAGCTCTCGCTCATCCCCCAGTGCAGAACCATGCGACGGGCCATGTTCGAGGCCTGCCGCAGGTCATCTTCGGCCCCGCTCGTGATCGTCTCCAGAACGAGCTCCTCGGCCGCGCGCCCCCCCATGATCACGGCGAGCCGGTCGTCCAGCTCCTCGCGCGAGTGCAGGTACCGGTCCTTCTCGGGAAGCTGCTGCGTCACCCCCATCGCCCGCCCCCGGGGCACGATGCTGACCTTGTGGAGCGGATCCGCGTGCTCGAGGGTGGCGGCCAGGATCGCGTGGCCCGCCTCGTGGTAGGCCAGGTGCCTGCGTTCGTCGTCGGTCAGCACGATCCCCTCGCGCTCCAGCCCCATCAGGATCTTGTCGCGGGCATCCTCGATCTCGGTCATCGAGATCGATTCGCGCTCCTTGCGCGCGGCGAGCAGGGCGGCCTCGTTCAGCAGGTTGCGCAGGTCCGCCCCGCTGAACCCCGGGGTCCCCCGGGCGACCTGCTCCAGCTCCACATCCGGGTCCAGGGGCTTCTGCCGGGCGTGGATCTCGAGGATCTCGGTACGGGCCGAGACCGAGGGCAGATCCACGGTGATGCGTCGGTCGAAGCGGCCCGGCCTCAGGAGCGCCGGGTCGAGCACATCGGGCCGGTTCGTCGCGGCCACGACCACCACGCCCGAGTTCGGCTCGAATCCGTCGAGCTCCGAGAGCAGCTGGTTCAGGGTCTGCTCCCGCTCGTCGTGCCCGCCACCCAGACCCGCACCCCGCTTCCGACCGATCGAGTCGAGCTCGTCGATGAAGACGATCGAGGGCGCGGCCGACTTCGCCTCTTCGAAGAGGTTGCGGACCCGTGACGCGCCCACCCCCACCAGCATCTCCATGAAGTCCGACCCCGAGACGTGAAAGAAGGGGACATCCGCCTCGCCGGCGATGGCCCGGGCCAGTAGCGTCTTTCCGGTCCCCGGGGGCCCCACCAGAAGGAACCCGGTGGGGATCTCGCCCCCGAGCTTCTCGAACCGGCCCGGATCCCGTAGAAACGCGATGAGTTCCTGTACCTCGCGCTTCGCCGCCTCCTGGCCGGCCACGTCGTCGAAGGTGGTGGCCTCGTCGGTCCGCTCGTAGGACTTGGCCGTGCTCTTCCCCACCGACATCATCTGCTGCCCCTGCGCCTGCATCCGGCGAATGAAGTACAGGAAGAAGAAGAGGATGAAGAGTGCGGGGAGGGCGTACAGGGCGATCCACCACCACGAGAAGTCGGACTCCGGCTCGGTCTGGATCTCGACGGCCTGCTCGTCCAGCATCCCGAGAAGCCGATCGTCGCCCATCGCCGGCACCCAGGTCGACAGCCGCCGGTAGCGGACGGGCTCGTCCAGATCGGGTACCGCGGTCTCGACGGTGTCGGCCAACGTCGCCCGGATCTCGTCTCCCTCGAGGAGCACCCGCTCGACCCGTCCCTCCTCGACATGCTCCAGGAAGGTCGTGTAGTCGACCGGGGTCCACTCCTCGCGCTCCAGGAGGGGCATCCAGATCCACAGGAAGAGGCCCGTCAGGATCAGCACCCAGATCAGCCGGCGCCGGCGGACGAAGTCGGGTGGGGGCGTGGGGCGGTCCCCCGAGGACCCCGGCGTCGGGTCAGTGCTCATTGCGCTCCCGGTACAGGTTCAGCACGCTCCCCGCCAGGACCATCTCCCGCTGCCGCGAACTCAGGGCGTGGCGCACCTCGAAGCGGTCGTCCCGGTCCAGGTTTTCGACCTCCAGGGTGTCCCGGCCCTCTTCGAGCGCGGTCCGCACTCCCCGGATCCTCAGGCGGTGCTGCTGCTCGACCCCGTCGTAGTCCCCGGGGTCGACGAAAAGGAGGGGCAGGATCCCGAAGTTGGCCAGGTTCTGCGCATGGATCCGGGCGAAGCTCTTTGCAATGACCGCGGTCACACCGAGGTACCGGGGTGCGAGGGCCGCATGTTCCCGCGACGATCCCTGGCCGTAATTTTCTCCCCCGACCAGCATGTGCCCCTCCTGCTGGAACTCCTCGGCCCGCTTCCAGTAGTGCTCGTCGATCTGGCCGAAGGTGAAGCGCGAGATCGCGGGAATGTTCGAACGAAAGGGCAGCACCTCGGTCCCCGCCGGGAGGATCTCGTCGGTCGAGATGTCGTCTCCCACCTTGAGCAGAACCGGGCCCTCGAGCTCCTCGGCCAGGGGATCCAGGTCGGGGAGGGCATGGATGTTCGGCCCCTTCACGAGCTCCGCACGCTCCCCCTCGTCCGGGGGCGCGACCAGGAGCTCCCGGTTGATCGGGGGGTCCTCGGGCTCCCGGAAGCGGGGGTACTCCATCTCGTCGCCCATCTCCCGCGGGTCGGTGATCACCCCGCGCAGTGCAGAGACCGTCGCGGTCTCGGGGCTGCACAGGTAGACCGCGTCCTCGCGGGTCCCGGAGCGGCCGGGAAAATTCCGGGGCACGGTGCGCAGCGAGTTTCGGCCCGTGGCCGGCGCCTGCCCCATCCCGATGCATCCGTTGCACCCGGCCTGGTGGAGTCGGGCCCCCGCACGAATGAGACTCCACAGATGGCCCTCCCGCGTCAGCGACTCCAGGAGCTGTCGGGAGGTCGGGTTCACATCGAAGGATACCGACGAGGCCGCTTTTCGCCCCTCGACGATCATGGCGGGCACGGCGAAGTCCCGAAGCCCGGGATTCGCCGACGACCCAAGGTAGGCCTGATAGATCTCGCGTCCGGCCACCTCGCTCACGGGAACGACATTGCCGGGCGAAGAGGGCAGCGCGATCAGTGGCACCAGCTCCGAGAGGTCGATCTCGTCGTGGTGGTCGTACTCGGCGTCCTCGCCGGCCACCCACTCGCTCCAGTCCTCTTCCCGGCCCTGCTGCCGCAGGAAGCGGCGCACCTCGTCATCGGAGGGAAACACCGAGGTCGTGGCCCCCAGCTCCGTACCCATGTTCGCGATCACGTGCCGATCCATCGCCGACAGGCTCCCGAGCCCGGGCCCGTAGTACTCGATCACCCGGTTGACCCCCCCATCCACCCCGTAGCGGCGGAGCATTTCGAGGATGACGTCCTTGGCACTCACCCAGTCCGGAAGCTCCCCGGTGAGTCGCACCCCCATCACCTCCGGCATCCGCATCCGGAAGGGCTCTCCGGCCATGGCCAGCGCCACCTCGATCCCCCCGGCTCCGATCGCGAGCATCCCGATCGCCCCCGCCGCCGGCGTATGGCTGTCGGACCCCAGCAGCGTCCGCCCCGGCTTGCCGAAGTGCTCCTGGTGCACCGGATGGCTCACCCCGTTTCCGGGCCGGGAGTACCAGAGCCCGAAGCGGGCGGCCGCGCTCTCGAGGAAGAGGTGGTCGTCGGGGTTCTTGTGGTCCGCCTGGATCAGATTGTGGTCCACGTACTGGGCCGAGAGCTCCGTCTTCACCCGGTCCAGCCCCATCGCCTCGAGCTCGAGCATCACGAGCGTCCCCGTGGCGTCCTGCGTCAGGGTCTGGTCGACGCGCAGGCCGATCTCCTCGCCGGCGACCATCTCCCCTTCCATCAGGTGATCGCGGATGAGCTGTCGGGTGACATTCATGCTCCTCTCTCCTCGCTGCGGATGATCAGGAAGCCTTCGCACGGCCCGCAGTCCGGTACCGGAAACCGGGGGTGGCGTTCCCCGCGGTGAGGGCGACGATTATCTTGATCGATGCCCCGATTCGCCCATGCACCCATACGCCGCAAAGCCATGAACCGTCTCCGTCCCGGGTCCCGTTTCGCCCTCGTCGCGCTACCGCTCATCCTCCTGGCGCTCGCGGCCTGCGAGCCCACCGACGGAGGTCCGGCCTCCGACGCGATCGACCTCCCCTTCGAGGAGTACGAGCTGGAGAATGGGATGCGGGTGGTCCTTCACGTCGATCGCTCCGACCCGGTCGCGGCGGTCGCCCTGACCTATCACGTGGGATCGGCCCGCGAGGTCGAGGGCCGAACGGGCTTCGCGCACCTCTTCGAGCACCTCTTCTTCCTGGATTCCGAGAATCTCGGACCGGGAGGGCTCGATCGGCTCATGACCCGCGTGGGCAGTTCCACGAACGGCTCCACCAACCGTGACCGCACGAACTACTTCGAGGTGGTCCCGCGCGACGCCCTCGAGAAGGTGCTCTGGGCCGAGGCCGACAAGGTGGGCTTCTTCATCAACACGGTTACAGAAGACGTCCTGGCCAAGGAAAAGCAGGTGGTCAAGAACGAGAAGCGCCAGGGGGTCGACAACCAGCCCTACGGCCACCTGAACTTCGTGCTCGACCGGGCGCTGTATCCCGAGGGCCACCCCTACCGCTGGCAGGTGATCGGCTCGCTCGAGGACCTCGACGCGGCGACCCTCGACGATGTCCACACCTTCCACGAGCGCTGGTACGGGCCCAACAACGCGACGCTGGTGGTGGCCGGCGACATCGACATCCCTCAGACACGCGCCTGGATCGAGCGCTACTTCGCCGAGATTCCGGCGCGTCCGACCCCCGAGACGCCCGCGCCCCCCGAGGTCCGGCTCGACGAGACCCGTCGGCTGATGCACGAGGACCGCCTGGCCCAGCTTCCGCAGCTCTCGCTCGCCTGGCCGGGGGTCCCCCAGTACCACCCCGATTCTTACGCACTCGGCCTCCTCGCCCGGATCCTCGCCGACGGCCGGAGCACCCCCTTCCACCAGGTGATCGTCGAAGAGGACGGGCTTGCCCCGTCGGTCTGGGCGAGCCATCAGGGCCAGGAGCTCGCCGGTCGCTTCCAGCTGCAGGTGCGGGCCTATGCGGACCGGGATCTGGACGAGGTCATGGCGAGCATCGAGCGGGCCTTCGAGCGCTTCGAGGCCGAGGGGGTCCGCGAGCGCGAGCTCGAGCGGGTGAAGGCGGGGCTCGAGCGCTCCTTCTACCAGTCCCTCTCGAGCGTGCTGGGCAAGGCGTTTCAGCTCGCCCAGTACAGCATCTTCGCGGGCGACCCCGGATACGCGTCCGAGGACCTGGAGCGCACCCTGGCCGTGAGCGCCGACGACCTGATGCGCGTCTACGAGACGTACATCCGGGACCGGCCCCATGTGGCCGTGAGCTTCGTCCCGCAGGGCCGGGCCCAGCTCGCCCTGTCCGACTCCCGGGTCGCCGAGGTCGTCGAGGAGCCGATCGTGCAGGGGGCCGAGGAGCCGATCGAGATCACCGACCGGGGCGACATCCCGCGCACCCCGTCCGCGATCGACCGCTCCGTCGAGCCCGAGTTCGGAGAGCCGCCGGTCCTGAGCGCTCCCGAGGTCACCGTCGACACCCTCTCCAACGGTCTGCGGGTCTTCTCGATCCACGACACGGAGCTTCCCCTCGTCCAGTTCAGCCTGCGCCTCGAGGGCGGGATGCTCCTGGACGACCCGGACCGGATCGGGGTGGCCAACCTGCTGGCCGAAACCATGACCGAGGGCACCGCGCACCGCACCCCCGAGGAGCTCGAAGAGGCGATCGAGTTGCTGGGCGCCACCCTGAACGTGAACGCGGGGAGCCAGAGCTTCACCGTGAGCGGCATCACCCTGGCACGGAACCTGGAGGCGACGCTCGAGCTGGCCGAGGAGGTCCTCCTCGAGCCCCGCTTCGATCCGGATCGCTTCGAGCTCGCGCGGCAGCGGGTGCGCAGCGGGATCCAGCAGCGGGCCGGGAACCCGAACGCCCTCGCCGAAGAGGCGTTCGGCCAGCTCCTGTATGGTGACCACATCCTGGCCCACGACCCCTCGGGCACCCTCGAGTCGGTCGCCGCGATCACCCTCGACGACCTGCGCGAGTATCACGCACGGGCACTCCGACCCGGGGTCGCGGCCTTCCACGCCGTGGGAGCGGCCGATGCGGGGGCGCTCCGCAGCGCGCTGGCCGGCCTCGAGCAGCGGTGGGAAGCCGGCGAGACGCCCGCCCTTCCCGCCGATCCCGACCCGACCTACTCCCGACCGGGGATCTACTTTCTCGACGTGCCGGGGGCGTCGCAGTCGGTGCTGCGCATCGGGTACCTCGCCATGCCGACCACCGACTCCGACCACTGGCCCGCCACCTTCATGAACTTCCGGCTGGGCGGGGGCAGCTTCGCGTCCGATCTGACCCAGGTGCTGCGCGAGCAGCGCGGGTACACCTACGGGATCGGGTCGACCTTCCAGGGAGGGGTACGGCCCGGACCCTTCCGGATCGCTTCCGGGGTGCGCAGCAACGTCACCCTCGAATCGCTCGAGGCGATCCTGGAGCTGATGCGCAGCCACGGGGAGCGTTTCTCGCACGAGGACCTCGAGGCCACCCGCAATTTCTACCTGCGCAACAACGCCATGGCCTTCGAGACGCTCGGGGCGAAGCTGGGGCTGCTGACCGAAATGAGCTCACTGGGTGTACCGGCCGACATCACGATCCAGCGGACGCGGGCCGCCGAGCAGTTCACCGTGGACGACATCCGCGGACTCGCGGACCGGTACCTGGACCCCGAGCGGATGGTCTGGGTCGTGGTCGGCGATGCGGCCTCCCAGGAGGGCCGGCTCGGGGCGCTCGGGCTGGGCGAGGTGACGCGGCTCGAGCGATGAGGGACGGGGCCCGCGGAACGTTCAGCCCCCTTCATCGGTAGCGAACAACCAATTTCCCTCCAAGCCGGAGCCGAGCCGTACATGGCCATTTCGAAGAGTGACGCCCGCCCCCTGTGCACGAAGCGTGAATGGGAGATGTTATCCCAGAGCTGGCCGCCCGAGCTTTCGAAGGTGACCCCGGGTCGGCTTCGCCAGAAGGTCCAGCGGGCCCGGAACATTCGCGACAAGTATCGGGACCTGGCACGCCAGCAGGCGGGTGAGGCCCGGGGCAAGCGCAACCCGAAGTCCACCCGGCCGGCTCAGGGAAACCGCAACACCAAGCTCAAGGCCCAGATCTTCGACGAGGCGCTGGAGCGCTTCCAGGCGCGCCTCGCCGAAGTCGAGTCCTGAGTCACGAGACCATGCCCTGCACGTAGTCCCGCAGGTAGCGGTTCTCGGTCTCCACCTCGCGGCGGAGCGCGTTGACGACGTCACCGATCGAGATGATTCCCCGGATCTCGCCATCTTCCATGACCGGAAGGTGGCGGATTCGGTTCTTGGTCAGGACCTCCATCACGTACCCGACGTCATCGCTCGGCAGCGCGACGATCAGGTCCCGGGTCATGGCCGACGAAACGGTCGCCTCGGTGAGCGCGCCGGAGTCCCGGTCGACCAGCCGAAGGATGTCGCGTTCGGTCAGGATCCCGACCACCTCGTTGCCCTCCTTCACGACCACCGAACCGATGCCGTGATTCACCAGGAGTCGAATGGCGGTGGTCACCGAGGAATCCGGATTCACGGCCACGACCTGCCCCCCCTTCCGGCTCAGAATCTCGCTGATCTTCACACAGCCTCCCTTGGCGAATCCCGAAACCTCCCCGTGTCGGGGGCTTCCGACCCGAGGGACCCCGGGGTGAGTGCGTCCCCTTATAGTGGGGTCCCGTACCCCGAAATGCCAGTACGCCGCGCCGGCCGATGGCGGTCGCAGCGGGCGGTGTGCGTACGAAAGGGGCAGAGATCCGTACCACCACCTTGTCGAGCGCGGAGCCATGGTCTACACTCACGGAATATCCGTTCCCTCGATACCCGATGACCGCCTTGGACGCATCGCTTCTGGACGCTACGGATCTCGCCACCGCGATCGACGCACTCGCCCAGGGCGACCCCGAGGCGCTCGACGAGGTCTTCCACCTCGCGTACGACGACCTGAGGACGTTGGCGCGTGCCCGCCTGCGCGAGAAGTCCGACGGCGATCACCTCGACACCACCGCGCTGGTCCACGAGGCCTTTCTTCGGGTGCGCGGGGCGGATCGGTCCCCCCGCTGGAGCTCTCCCACGCACTTTTTCGCCTTCGCGTCGAAGGCCATGCGGCACATCCTGGTGGACCATGCCCGACGCCGGAATGCCCAGATCCGCGGGGGTCCCAACACTCATCACGTCACCCTCAATTCCTGGATCATCTCCGAGAGCTCCGACGATCCGGTCGATCTGGTCGAGCTGGATCGAGCGCTCAAGGCCCTCGGAGAACAGGACCCCCGACTCGAGCGCGTTGTGGAGTGCCGCTTCTTCTCGGGTCTGACCTCGCAGGAGACCGCCGATACGCTCGGGGTGTCGCTGCGAACCGTGGAGCGTGACTGGTTGAAGGCGCGGACCTACCTCCGCCGCCTCATGACCCCCTGATCGGAGAGGACGTTTCGTGGAGCCGAACGATGCGAACCCCGACCCCCTCCTGCGCCGGTGGGACGAGGTCGACGCGCTCTTCGACGAGGCCCTGGAGCGTCCGCACTCCGAGAGGGCCGCCTTCCTCGATGCCCGGTGCGAGGGCGACCCCGAACTCCGAGCGCTCGTCCAGGATCTGCTCGAGCGGTCCGGTACCCTGGAGGGCTTCCTGGATCGCCCCACGGGCCCCGGGCCCTTCGGTGACCCCGGCGATCTCATGCCGCGGTCGCTGGCCGGCCTGCAGCTGGGTGCCTTCCGGCTCGAGGAGCCGGTCGGACGCGGAGGGCTGGGGGTCGTCTATCGTGCGCGTCGTGTGGACGGAGGCTTCGATCAGGAAGTAGCGATCAAGCTCCTGATGGATCCCTGGGGCGAGGCCGTGATCCACCGCTTCGAGCGGGAGCGGGAGATCCTGGCCTCGCTCAACCATCCCGGAATCGCCACCCTGATGGACGGGGGCACGGCACCCGACGGGCGCCCCTACCTCGTCATGGAGCTCGTCGACGGGGTACCCGTGACCCGCTACTGCGACGAGAACGAGCTGACGGTCCGGGAGCGACTCGAGCTCTTCCTTCGGATCTGCGACGCCGTCGCGTACGCCCACGCCCGCCTCGTGGTACACCGCGACCTGAAGCCGTCGAACATCCTGGTGACCCGCAATGGCGACCCGAAGCTCCTGGACTTCGGGATCGCCAAGCTCCTCGAGTCCGACGGGCAGGAGCTCCTCACGCAGACCGGGGTCCGTGCCCTGTCGCCCGCCTACGCCAGCCCCGAGCAGGTCACGGGCCAACCGGTGGCCATCGCCTCGGACGTGCACCAACTCGGGACCCTCCTCTACGAATTGCTCGCCGGACGCCGCCCGCACGCCGAGGCCGGGCTCACCCCCGCCACCCTGGTTCCCGCCATCTGTGAGGAGGACCCGCGTCCTCCCAGCGCGGTGGCGGGATCCGCCCGGCTCCGGGGCGACCTCGACACGATCGTCCTCAAGGCCCTGCGCAAGAAGCCGGAGCAGCGCTACGAAACGGTGGTGGAGCTCGCTGAAGACATCCGGCGCCACCTCGCCGGCCTCCCCGTCCGGGCTCGCGCCGGATCGCGGCGCTATCGTCTCTCGAAGTTCGTGAAGCGCAACCGTCTGGCGGTCGCGATCGTCTCGCTCATCGTGGTCGGTACGGCCGCCGGCGTCACCGGAATCCTGGCCCACTCCGCGCAGCTGCAGGTGGAGCGGGACCGCGCTCAGTTCCAGGCCCAGCGGGCCGAGGCCGTGACCGGTTTCCTCCTCGACCTCTTCGACGACGCCGGAGACTCCGGGGCCCGTGACACCCTCACGGTGGGACGGCTTCTGGCAGATGGCGAGGACCGGATTCTGGGTCGGGACGACCCCCCGGAGGTGCGGATCGAGCTCCTCTCCGCGCTCGAGACCGCGTATCGGCGGATGGCGCTCACCGGATCGATGCAGCGGGTTCAGGATGCTCGTGTACGCACCGTGCGGGATCACTACGGTCCGGATCACCTCGAGACCGCCCGTGCATTCTACGATCTGGGTATGCGCTACGCGGCCAACTACCTGTTCGCCCCGTCCGCCGAGTACCTGGAAGCGGCCCTTCAGATCGTGGGCGCCCT
Organism: Gemmatimonadota bacterium; assembly: GCA_007126575.1. Lineage (GTDB taxonomy): Bacteria > Gemmatimonadota > Gemmatimonadetes > Longimicrobiales > Gaopeijiaceae > SLBA01. The sequence goes on from SLBA01000181.1 coordinate 11,525, forward strand.
CCCCCCCGAGGTCGCCCGAACCGAGCGTACTCGCGGCCCCGAATCGCAGCTCCTGCTTCCCGCCATCCTTCAACACCTCTCGATCGCCTACCGACAGACCGAACGAGTCGACGAGGCCCACGAGACCATCCTCGCATACCTCGAATTGCGGGGCCCCGAGGCCGACAGCCTGAACTCGGTACAGGTGACGCATGACCTCGGCACACTCGCCTTCGTCCTCCGGGGCCTGGAACGCTACGACGAGGCGGCCGAACTGTACGAAGAGGCGATCGCCCGGAGTGAAGCCGCAGAGGCCCCCGTCCCGCCCGGAATCCTCAACAACTACGGCTCGCTCCTGCGGGCCATGGAGCGCTACGACGAGGCCGAACGGCACTTCAGGGAAAGCCGGGCGGCCCTCTGGCCGGACGAGGGAGAGGAGCCTCCCGAGCGGCTCGATACCGTTCACATCAACCTCCTGGGCCTTCTGCTTCATCTCGGGAGGCACGACGAACATCTCGCCGTGGCCCTCGAGGCACTGGCGCTCCTTCGATCCACCCACCCACCCGACCACTGGCGAGTCGGGCGTTCGGTGCTCCAGGTCGGAACTTCGCACTACTGGCGCGGAGCCCACGACCTGGCGGAGCCATACCTGCGTGAGGCCACCGAGATCTATGTGGGCACACTCGGGCCTCGCCACAGCTGGACCGCGGGGGCGATGAGCTGGCTCGCGACCAATCTCCTCGAGCAGGGTCACCTCGCCGAGGCGGAGGGTTTGCTGCGGGACTCGGAGTCCATCATCGCCGAGGCCGACAATGTCACCTCACGCACCGTGCTCCAGACGCTGGAGGGTCTGGCCCGGATCTCGGCGGTCCACGGGCACAGTGAAGACGAGGCCCGGTATCGCTCGCTCCTGGCCGAAGCCCAGGCCCCGTCGTGACCGACGTCATCGCGCACCGGGGCGCCTCGGGTCACGCCCCGGAGCACACCTGGCCCGCGTACGAGCTGGCGATGCGGATGGGCGCCGACTTCCTGGAGCCCGACCTGCAGATGACGCGAGACGGGCACCTGATCGCCTTTCACGACGAGACGCTCGACCGGACCGCACGCCCATCCGCCTGCACAGGTCCGGTCCACGCCCGGACGCTGGACGAGATCCAGCGGTGTGATGTGGGAAGCTGGTTCAACGAGCGATATCCGGAACGCGCCCGGCCCGAGTTCGAGGGGCAGCGGGTCGTCACCCTGGCCGAGCTCTTCGAGCGGTGGGGAGACCGGGTCCGGTGGTACCCCGAGACCAAGAACCCCGCCGAGGCTCCCGGGATGGAGGAGGCGCTCCTGGAACTCCTCGACCGCTACGACCTGCGTGAGCCGGCCCGTCGCCGAAGTCAGGTCCTGATCCAGTCCTTCAGCGCCGACTCGCTCCGACACATCCGGTCGCTGGATCCGGAGCTTCCCCTGATCCAGCTCCTCGTGGACCCGGATCAGGACCTGGAAGAGATCGCCCGATACGCCATCGGCGTCGGGCCGAACCGGACGCTGGTCGACCCCGCGTTGATGGATGCGGCCCGCGCCCACGGCCTCCTGGTCCACCCATGGACCGTCGACGAGCCCGACGAGATGGACCGCCTCATCGATCTCGGAGTCGACGGCATCTTCACGAACTTTCCGGACCGGCTCCTGGAGCGGCTGGGTCGTTAGAAGGCGTCATCGGCCACCGCCTCTTCACCTTCGACCCGATCCAGGGCATTCCAGTTCAGGATCGCGTTCCACGCCAGGGCGAAGGAGCCGCGCGTCTGGTTCCGATGCAGGACCCGCACCCCGAACATGACCAGGTGTCCCTCCCCGAGCCGGGTCGCGATCGCGGCCGGCTGCCCGGCGAGCTGGTTCGGGCTCGCCAAGAGTCCACTCAGGAAGAGCCGGTCGGTAGGGGCGAAGCGGAGCACCACGTCGTCGCCACTCGCGCTCAGATAGGGACCGAAGCGATCGAAGACCGGAAACTCCTCCTCGTACCCCCAGAAGATCGGGTGGCTGGCCCCATCCGTCCGGGCCCGCACGATCGACCCCGGGCTGAACAGGCTCCCCGGGCTCCGGAGCGAGACCCCGCGCACCATCGCGAACTCGATCGGCACGGTGCTGGCCGAGCCGAGTGTGATCAGGGTCCCCCCCGCATGCACGAAGTCGCGGAGCGCCGACAGCCCCTCGTAGCCCATCCCTCCCGTCATATCCTCGGTCTGCGAGTGCATCCCGAGCGAGGGGTAGTCCGGATGCGGCTCCCATGCGAGGGGGCCGTCCTCGGGATCCAGCCCCTCGAAGATCTGCCGCCCCCCGGCGCTCCGCCCCTGATCCGGAAAGAGGACGACATCGAACTCGGCCCTCAGCTCCGTCTGCCCGATCCGGTCCTCGGACAGGTAGGTATAGGGAATTCCCATCGTATCGAAGGCATAGCGGACCGAGCCGTCGTCCTGCGTGTTCCGCCAGCTGTGCAGGAGCGCGATCCTCGGTAGCGTCTGCTCGTTGCGCTCGATCCCCTCGACATCCCGGCTCTGGAACCCGCCCACCTCGAGCCCGAAGCGGTCGGCCCAGCTCGTCATCGCCTCGCGGTCCATCGCCTCCGACGGGATCAGCCAGGCCCCCGCACCCCAGGGCTCTTCGGCGCCCGCGGGGGTCAGGGGCTCCCGCGCGGTATGGACCGGAACGTCCTCCCCGAGTGCCCAGCGCGCTTCGAGCGCATGGGCCGAGGCCTCGTACCGCACCACCCACCAGTCGGGAACCGAGGGCCCCGCCACCCGTCCGGGGAGCGCCACCCGCTCTGTGACCGCGGTCATTTCAAGGGCCAGGACCTCGGGATCCGCGATCTCGTAGACCTGCAGGTTGTAGATCAGGGGAAAGGTCCAGGCCACATCGTCGTAGGGCCGGGGCGCATCTTCGGGAAAGTCCTGCGTCTCCATCAGGTTCCGAAGGAAGTTGCCGTAGGGCTGATCGGCCCGGAGCAGGTAGTCGCCCGCCCGCACCTCGAGGGTATCGGGGAGGCCTTCCGGGGGCTCGACCCCGGCCGCCGCGAACTCGGCCACCCGCATCCCGGCCTCGGCGCGGTGCAGCTCGACCCCGTGCGTGCGAAGCAGGTTCAGCATGTGCGATACGTCGGCCCGCCGCAGCTGATCGGCCGGCACCACCCAGGCGTGGGGCGCCTCGGTCCGTCCCCGCTCCACCGCGTTCCGGTTCTTCCGCCAGTAGTTGCGAAGGACTTCGTCCCTGTTCCGGGCGATCAGGTGCGCGGAGTGGAGGACGCCCGACTGCGCGTAGTTCACATTGTTGCGAAGCGACCAGATCACCTCGCTGTAGGGGGGATTCGCCCGGAACCACTCCTCGCTCGTGCGGTTGCCCCCGACGGTGCGCTCCTGGGTGGCGGGCACCGAGTTGCCGAAGGTCTCGTAGAAGCGGCCGATGGCGTTGCGGTTGTTCAGCGCGAAGACCATGTAGCCCGGGTTCCAGCCATCGAAGAAGTCGTGCGTCCAGACCCCGGGCATCCCGTGCGCCGTGAGCTGCGTGACCTCGTGGTGCGCGATCCACTGCCACTCGTGGCGGGTGATCGGGTCGATGTGCGGGTTGTAGGGGCCGGTGCCCGTCGACACGTACAGGAAGGGCACGGACTCGTGCAGGTCCAGGGCGATCGGGTACTTCCAGTGCTCGAAGAGCCCCACCACCTGGCGGCTGAGCGCCAGGGTGAGCTGCAGGCCGTCGCGGTTGTTGTCGTGCCGGATGTACTGACCCCAGTAGGGGGGACCGGGGACCCGGTCGTCCGACGTGTACGCCTGCCCCTGGTCATGCAGCCGATACCACTCCACCACCCGATCCCGCCCATCCGGATCCGTCACCGGCATGATGAACAGGAGCGCGTTGTCGCGGATCTCGCGGATCATCGGATGCTCCGAGACCGCCACCCGGTAGGCCAGCTCGGCTGTCACCTCGGGGTGACCGGTCTCGGGAGAGTGGAGCCCCGAGAAGACCATGTAGATCGCCGGAAGGTCCTCGATGAGATCCTCCATCTCGGCTTCCGAGGTCTGCCGAGGATCCGTCAGCCGATGGTACGCTTCGCGGATCTCCTCGAGGCGAGCCAGGTTGGCCTCGCTTCCGATCTGGACCAGGGCGAAGCGGCGCCCCTCTTCGGTCTCGTCCAGGTACTCCATCCGGACGCGGGGCGAGGAGCCCGCGAGCGCCTCGTACCAGGAGTAGAACTCGGCCGTGGTGTGCAGCGTGCCCGGCTGCCCGATCGCGTAGCCGAAGTGCTCCATGGGGGTGACGACCCCCTCGGCCAGCGGCAGGTGGTCGACGAGCGGGTTGGTGAACTCCGCGGCCGTGGTCCATGACAGGATGTCGCGGGCGTACGCCGTGTCGAGCGCCTGTCCCCATCGGGCGGTCTCGGGCAGGGTCCGCTCCAGGTGCCAGTCGAAGCTCTGCGGGACCGCGATCTCGACCGTGTCGGCGGTCTGCGCGAGCGCGGGTGCGGCCACGAAGAGGAGCCCCGCCACGAGGGCCAGCATGGCGGAGGGGATGGAGGGCCGGAAACTCATGCGTGTCGCCTCGACGTCTTGGGGGAATCTTTTCGTTCCGGGGGATCATATCGGCCGGAGGCCGCCCCGAAAAGGGTCCCCGTCAGGGCACCTGCATCCCCAGCTCCCTGGCGAGCTCCCGCAGCTTCGCCTGGATCCGGCGGGTGTTCTCGGGGCCCATCCGCAGGAGCGCCTTTTCGGCCCCGCGCCGGTTCTCGAGGGCGGGATCGCTGAACACGTAGATCCCATCGACGCGCTCGACGCGTGGCGGCTCGTCCCGCACCTCGGCCTCGATCAGGTTCCGGATCGCCATGGTCAGCGCCTCGTCGAAGGTGACGTCGGGAACCCCCAGATCCTCCCACGCCTCGTCGATCAGGGGCCGGAGCTGACGGTAGAGGCGCACGGTGCCCCGGGTGTCGAGCGAGGCGAAGGTCGCGGCCAGCAGGTCGTAGCGGCGGTAGCTGTCGGGATCGATCCGGCGGACCCCACCCACCTCCTGCGAGCGGAACGACTGGTCCGGCGCCATGAAGCGCACGCTCGCGGCGGGATTCGAGTTTCCGGCCAGATCCACCACGACCGCGACGAAGCGCTGGACGAGGTCGTCGGTCACGAGCCAGGCGGCCAGCTGCGGGTGCTGGGAGAGGCGCCCGACCATCCCCCGCACGAACTCGTCGCTGGCACTCAACTCGGGCAGATCCAGCGGCTCCAGCTCCTCTTCCACCGGGGCCTCCGCCGCGGGCGGTGGCGCGGCGGGCTCCGGGCCGACCTCCTCGACGCCGGGATCACGCTGCACCCAGTACCAGATTCCCCCGATCACGAGGAGGAGGGCAACGACGACGCCGACAATGGCGGCGATCGGGGGCTTGGACCTGTGGCGGCGCCGGGACATCGGCATACGGGTCACTCCTGGGCTCGTGGGGATCGGATGGTCGCTCCGTCCCATAGCCTCGGCAGGGGTGTTTCGTTCCCTCGGGATCCGCTCCGCCCTAGTTTGGTACTAGGCTGTTGAATCCGGCATCTCGATCCCACGAACTGGACGCCACATGGCCTCTCATCTGTCCGTACGCCGTCCGCCCATCCGAACCCTGCTCACCCTGGCCGCCGTGGCGCTCGTGGGCGTCGCCTGCGATGTCGGAGACGATCCCACCTACGCCGACGACGTCGCCGACATCCTGCACCAGAACTGCGTGGCCTGCCACCGTCCGGAAGGCCCGGGCCCGATGCCCCTGCTGAGCTACGACGACGCGGCCTCGGTGGCATCGCTGATCGCACAGGTCACCGGGGAACGGCGGATGCCCCCCTGGCTTCCGGCCCGTGACGACCGGAGCTATCGCGGGGAGCGAGGGCTGACCGACGCCGAGATCGCCACGATCCGCCGCTGGGCCGAGGCCGGCGCGCCGCGCGGAGACGCTGCGAACGAGCCGGCGCCCCCCGACCTGCCCTCCGGCTGGGCGCTGGGCGAGCCCGACCTCATCCTCGAGATGGAGGAGAGCTACCGGGTCCCGGCCACGCACCATCACGACATCTACCGCAACTTCGTCCTGGACATTCCGGTGGATGGCCCGCGCTGGGTGAAGGCCGTGGAACTCCTCCCCGACAACCCTGCGGTGGTCCATCACGCCACGATGCAGGTCGATCCGACGCGCTCCTCGCGCCTGACGGCGATGGCCGATCCGGAGCCCGGCTACGACGATCGCGTCTTCGCCTCTTCGGCGCGGCCCCCGGGGGGATTCTTCCTGGCGTGGACCCCGGGGCTGGTGCCGGCCCCCTACCCCGACGGGATGGCGTGGCGGGTCGAGCCCGGCTCGGACTTCGTGGTCCAGTTGCACCTGTGGCCTACCGGCCAGCCCGAAGAGGTCCGCCTGCGCGTCGGCCTGTATTTCACGGATGAGGAGCCGACGCGGGTCCCCACCATCCTGAGACTCGGCGGTCAGGAGATCGACATCCCCGCCGGTGAACCGGACTTCCGGATCTCCGACCGCTTCGAAGTGCCCGTCGACATCGAGATCCTGGGGGTCTACCCGCACGCGCACTTCCTGGGGAAGCGGATCGAGGCGTGGGGCCAGGCGCCCGATGGCGATTCGATCCCCCTCATGACGATCCCCGACTGGGACTTCAACTGGCAGGACGCCTACTACTACGCCGATCCGGTCGTGATCCCCGCGGGAACGATCCTGCGCAAGGAGTGGACCTTCGACAACTCGGCCGAGAATCCGCAGAACCCGCATTCGCCCCCGGAGCGGGTGGTCTGGGGGCTGAATTCGACCGACGAGATGGCGGAGTTCTGGATCCAGGCGGTGACGCGGACTCCCGACGAACTCGAGGAGCTCGAGCGGGCGGCCCGCGCCAGCGACTCCCGCAAGCAGATCGAGGGGTGGGAGTTCCTGGTCGCGCTCGACCCGAATGATGCCGATGCCCAGCAGGGGCTGGCCTCGGTGGCCCATGCCCGGGGCCAGTACGAGGAGGCCCTCCGTCGCTACCAGATCGCGCTGGCCGCGGAACCCCAGCTGGCCCCCGCCTACCACGGGCTGGCCATGCTGCACGAGGAGATGGGCAACATCGATCTGGCGCTCCAGGCCTATCGGGACGCCCTCGATGTCCTCCCCTACAACCCCTCGGCCATGACCGACATGGGCCGACTCCATGCCCAGATGGGCAACCTGGCCCAGGCCCAGTCGCGCTTCGAAGAGGCGGTCGAGATGGACTCCACGTATCTCGACGCCCTCAACAACCTTGGGAGTGTCCTGCGCGACCAGGAGCGCCCCGCCGAAGCCCTCCCCTGGTTCCAGCGCGCCCTTCAGCTCTACCCGGACTTCGCCGAGGCCCATTTCAACCTTTCGCTGACCCTGGCCTCGCTGGGACAGCCTGCGCAGGCGATGATCGCGCTCGACGAGGGGCTGGCGCGCGATCCCGAGAACCTGCAGGCGGTGATCTCGCTCGCCTGGCTCCTGGCCACGGACCCCGATGATGCGGTGCGCGATGGCGAGATCGCGGTGGACCTGGCCCTACAGGTGCACGACATCACGGGGCCCGACGCGGTCGTCTCCGATGTCGTGGCTGCGGGTTTCGCCGCGATGGGCGCCCCGATCGAGGCGGTGCAGTTCATCGCCGAAGCGATCGACGCCGCGCGGGCCGCCGGGGTCCCCCCCGAGATGATCGAGGAGCTCCAGGCCCGCCAGCAGCTCTATCGAGGGGGCCAGATGTACATCCGGCCGGAGGGATGATCCGCCTCGTCGCGCTCCTGATCCTGATTCTCGTCGTCCATCCCCTCCAGGGTCAGGACGCTCGCTGGACCCTCACCGAGGAGCTCCGTTTCCCCGTGATCGACCCATCGGAGACGGCATTCCCCGATGTTCGCGATCTGGTCGTGGGTCCCGGGGGCCAGCTCTTCCTGGGTCTCTACCACCTGCGCTCGATCCGTGCCTTCGACGCGGACGGGCGCTTCCTGACCGCCTTCGGTTCGCCCGGAAGCGGGCCCGGTCAGATCACCGACCTTCGCCACCTGGGTCGGCTCGGCGACACGATCGTCGCGATCGACGCCCGCCGGGCCGTCTTCTTCGGGGCGGACGGAACCCCGCGTGGAGACCTGTGGGCGACGCGCAGCCTGAACGACCCGGATCCGCGCTTTGCGCGCCGGCCGAAGGGATCGAGCCCGAGGTCGGCCGGGGGATCGCCCTGCCCTCCAAGACTCCTCCGCTGACCGAGGTGCACGCGGCCGACAATGGGCAGATCTGGATCCGGCTCTGGCACACCCCGGGCGCGGCATCCACCTGGAAGGTCCTGGACCCGGAAGGAGAGCCGATGGCCCGGACCACCCTGCCCGCGGGAAGCGAGATCCTGCTCATCGAAGACGATTCGGTCTACGCCACGGTCCGCAGCGGAGAGACCCTGGAGCTCGTGCGGTACCGGATCGGGGTCCCCTGAGGCCCCCAGCACGCCCCGAAAACTAAGATAATCCAGATTATCTTATTTTTCGCTGATCTTTCGGGCCCTTTTAGGGCGATCCCGGGGGCGGTGCATGTCGCGATTTCGGGGAATGGTCCCGACCACCCGGCCCCAGCACCCGACCCAGGGCAACCCCTGCCGCATTCCCATGCGGGCGCCGCACCCCCCCGCGCGGTGTCCCCCACCCATCGATTCCAAATCCCCATGGATGGATTTCGGGGAACCCGGCTCGCCGGAGCGCGTCCACCCTTCCTCCGAACGCGGCATCCCCCACCGATCTGTCCCAAATTCCCATGGACGGATTTCGGGGTTCGCAGTGGGTCGGGTCCGGGATCCCCTCCGCGGCCTCCCATGGAGGCCCTCCGGGTCCCTGCTGACGCCCTTCGGCCCATCTTCGGTCCGCGTGAGACCTGCGAAGTCCGCTTTTCGCGCTCAGCGGCATTCTCAGAGGTCGCCGACCCCCCGGATTATATTTAGGGGCGAGATGCGGAGTCCCTGATCCCATTGTGGGACAGGGGTTTCCGGCGATTGTCCAACGAACGGGAGGTGGGGATGGGATACGGAACGGGGGAGCCGGGAGATGGGGTACGGGTGGAGGGTCGCGGGGTGGATTCGGCAGGTCCACCCGACGGCTGGTCGTTGGGCTCCTGGGGGACCATGGCCACTCCGATGGTCCGCGAGAGTTCGACCGCCTACGGCACTGAACGCGATTCCGCGGCATCGGTCGATCGCCCACATGACCTGTCGGATCTGGAGGGGCTCAGCCACGAGGAGTTCGTCGCGGAGCTCGGGAGCCGGATCATCCGGGTAGCGGCGCATTCGTCCGCGCTGGATTACCGGTTACTTGTGATGATCGCAGAGTTCGACCGGCGGAAGGGATGGGAGCTCGACGGCCACCGCGACTGCGCCGCCTGGCTCGTGAACTTCACCGGGATGAGCCGGATCACCGCTCGCGAGCGGGTCCGGGTCGCCCGCAAGCTGGTGGGCCTGCCCCGGATCTCGAACGAGATCGCGCACGGGCGTCTGTCCTACTCGAAGGTGCGGGCTCTGGTCCGCGTCGCCACCCCCGACAACGAAGCTGAGCTGCTGCCGATGGCGAGCGAGAGCACTGCCCATGAGCTGGAGCGACAGGTGTCGGAGTTCCGCGAGCTGGAGAGATGGGGGGATTTGGACGCCGAACGGCGCCGCCATGTGAAGCGGGCGCTCAAGGTGATGACGGGCAGGGACGGGATGGTCCGCGTCCTCGCCACCCTGCCCCCCGAGGTCGGCGCGCTCCTGATCAAGGTCCTGGACGCGGCAATGGATGCCCTCTTCCAGGGCAACCGCGAGTGGTCGCCCGAAGCGGGGCGCTGGGGGCTGACCACAGAGGATGTGAAGCCGGATCAGAGGAGGGCGGACGCACTGCGGCTGATCCTGGATCGCGCGATGGCGGTGGGATTCGCGGATGTCCGGCCAGGGTCCGACCCCGATTCCGCGGAATCGCAGGGGGATGCTCGGGAGGCGGGGACCGAGGCGACCACCGATTCCGCGGAATCGCAGGAGGACGCTCGAGAGCGGGAGGCCAGAGCCGAGAAGTTGGGAGCCGGATGCGGCTGCGTTCCCCCGTCTCCCAGCGCGGAGCGATACATGGTGATGGTCAATGTCCCGTACCAAACCCTGACGGGGAAGGGAGTCGCGGAC
>SLBA01000095.1 GCA_007126575.1 Gemmatimonadota bacterium
CCCGACGCGACCGAGAAGTACGGAGCCTGCCTGACATCCTGCGTGCCGCGCGGGAATCCCGCGGGCATCTCCACGCGACCGATCCATGTGCCGTCACGTTCAAAGACCTCCCAGCGGCTCGAGCCCCTTGCTGGAACGTCGTACCGCTCCACCCAGATGCGCTCGTCTGCGTCGACGAAGATGTCCCGAATCGCGGGCAGGAACGGTCGGTGCCGGGCTGAGTAACGACTCCGAAGCCCTTCCACGAATTCGGCCGTCGGGTCACGCCACCAGCCCGAGCCGACTTCAAGCTCGATCTGGGCCTCGATCACGTCAGCCGTGACGGGAATTTCGGGCACCGACGTGGAAAGGATCGAGACGAGACTTCCGTCCGGATTGAAGAGTTCGACGCGGAAGCGCGCGACATCGGCGACCGCGAGGGTGGCGCCGGCTCCGGCCGCCCTCGTGTACGCGCCGAATTGGTAGCCGCTCTCGGAACCCGGCACGACCCGGACGGAGTCCCATCCCCCTTCGTCGATCCGGTGAAGGGCGACGAGGAGCAGGCGACGCTCCGACCCCAAGACGGGCAGGGGTGCGCCGGGAGAGCCAATGAACATTGCGAGCCTTCCGCCTTCGAGAAAGGCCTGAGGCTCTATCCAATCGGCGAACCCCGCGAAAGGGGCTGCGGTCGCCATGGACATCGAACGGACGAAGGCCCCGTCCGGGCCGAAGTGCTGGAGTCTCCTGACAGCGCGGTCCCAAACGACGATGGTGTCTCCCGCAATGATCCAGTGGTTATACAGGGCTCGGAACTCCCCCGGCCCGTCGCCATCCCGCCCGACCGAACGGAGAAAGTGTCCGTCCGCTCCATAAAAGCGAAGCTCCCTGGAGCCGGCGTTGGCGACCACGAGCGTGCCGTCTTGAAGTTGAGACACTCCCGAAATCCGGAAAAAATCGTAGGCCGGACCCGCGAAGGCAACTCCATCCCCCAGCACCAGTTCCGGTTCGTCGGCGATCGCGATCCGGCTCTCCTGAATGGGTGGGAGGCTTGGATACTCGACGAGCATGACCCCGGCCGAATCGCTGCGGATCGCGGTGTCTGAGTCCGAGATGGGCGCCGGTTCGCAGCCGCCGGGGACGAAGGTGAGAAGGGCCAACGCCAGCAAGGCCGGTGGCGAGCGGAGGGCGGTACCCCGAACCGGTACAATGAGTGGCGGAGTTCTTCTGACCGTGTTGTCCATGCGTTCTCATCTCCAGTTCGAGGGCCGGATTACACCCAAATGGCATCGTAGGCGGCCATCCATGAGATGGCAAATCGCGGAGGTCGGGACGGGCCCCAGGAAGAGGCGCTCCTCGTCGAGGGCTCCGTGGCGTAGTGTCCCCTGCGGACGCGGTGAAGCGTGAAACGCCGCTCGTCTGAGCCAATTTCAGAGAAAGTGGGGAGAAATCATCCCCACTCAAGTCCGCAAGGGACAAGATGCAGCGGGTGGTGCAGACCACGAGCACGCCCTCGATCTGGCCGGTGTCGCCCCACACCGGGCTGTAGCTGTAGGTCCAGAAGACATCTTCGACCCGATCATTGCGCTCGATCGGAAGGAGCTGGTTCTCGTTCCAGGTGGCCTCCCCCCGGGTCAGCACCTGTTCGATCTGCGGTTCGAGTTCCCCCCAGATCTCGGACCAGAAATCCGCTCCCCGGGCGCCGAGGGCAGCGGGATGCCTGCGTCCACTCCCGAGACTCACACGGTAGGCGTCGTTGTAGATCTGGATGAGCTCGGGGCCCCAGAACAGCAGCATGGGGTGGCGGGAGCCGAGCAGCGTCGAGACCATGGTGCGGAGCGCCAGGGGCCACTGCTGGGGCGGGCCGAGCGGAGTGGCGGCCCAGTCGTACTCCCGGCAGAGTTCCGCCATCTCCCCGGAGCCGGGGAACAGGCGTGTCAGGGGGGGTCGGGGGGAGACTCCACGAGCGGACTCCAGGATTTCGGCGGTGGCAGAGCTGAAGAATCGGACCCGAATCACAACACGAAGCGTCGCCCCCTGACGCTTCTCACCCCGCAGTATGTTCCCCGCCTCCTCTTCGGCGCAGGTGGACTCGGACGGCGAGCGAGTGGGCCTCGGCCGCCCTACACGAACCCCCGACCCACGCGCCGCCACCACCAGCGGAAGCGCCGATCCAGCGTCCCTCCGGCCCGGGCCGCCAGGGGCAGGACCCGCTCCTCGACTCGCATGGCCAGTGTCCTCTGGTGGTCGGTGTCGTCGATCAGGTGCAGGTGACGGAGCTGGTCGAGGGCTTCGGAGAGCACGACCCGCAGGGGCTCGGCATCGAGCTGCACCAGCTCCTCGAGGGTGGCCCCGGGCTCCAGGGGGAGCGGGGGCACCGCCTGGAGAGCCTCGGTCCACTCCCCGGGATCGGGGGCGAAATCAGGTGTCACCGAGTCCAGCAGGGGCGCGAGCGCAAGCCACGCCGGGTCGCGCACCCCGGCATCTTCGAGTGCGACCAGGATCGTGCGCCCCGGGTGGAGGAAGGCGGGGTGGTGGTCGTCGTCGAGGAGCTCCCGCCGGCGCCGCATCGCGTGCTCGTGGCTGCGGAGGATCGGGCCGGTGACGTCGGTGGTCAGCCCGACGCCCCGCAGCGTGCGGCGGACCCGGTCCGCCATGCGCTCGCCCCGATCCCCCCCGAGCGGTCTCACCCGACGGGGGTGTCGGACCCCAGCAGGGCGTCGCGGAAGTGCGCGCGGGTTCGCGCGAGCGCGGTGCGGTACTCGTCGGAGGGTCCCTGGAAGGGGTGGCCCACCTCTAAGGTGTGGCCCGCGCCCTCGATCAGGCACAGCTCCGCGTGGAAGGCCGCGGTGTCCAGCGCCCGGCCGTCGTCGACCGAGACCGCCGGGTCGTCGCTGCCGTGCACGATCAGCCAGGGGGCGCTCAGCTCACCCGCCGCCGCGGTCACGTCGAGGCGATCCCGGTTCGCCTCGAAGTCCTCGAGCAGGGTCAGATCGAGGGGCATCTGCTGCCCGGTCCGGCCGTTCAGCACATGGATCCGCCCGGTGCGTCGCCACTCGGCCTTCGTGGCCTCGTCCCACCGGTCGAAGTCGGCGACGGCCGCCCAGCTCACCAGCGCATCGACGCGCGGGCTCTCGCGAGCCGCGAGCACGGCGATCCCCCCACCGCGCGAATGCCCGAAGACCCCGATCCGACGGGGCGGGGGCGAGAGCACCTCGCCGCCCGAGACGGCCTCGACCACCGCCAGCAGCTCGTCGAGCTCACGGCTGAGGGTGTTGCGGGCGAAATTCTCGAGCTCGGTGAACTCGAGCGGGTCAGCCCCGATCCCGTTCAGCGAAAAGTTGATCGAGACGACCGCGTGCCCGTCGCCCACGAGGGCCGCCGAGAGGTGCGGAAAGAAGCCCCAGTCCTTGAAGCCCTTGAATCCGTGCGCCACCACGATCGCCGATCTCGGCGCCTCGCCCTCGGGCAGACGCACGTCCGCCACGAGCTCGGTCCCGTCGGGACGTGCCAGGCTCCAGCGTCGCTGGATCATCCCTCCTCCTTTTCCCACACGACCTCTTCTCCGCCGGCGCGGTGGTTCTCGAGGCGCGCCAGGACGAAGAACAGGTCGGACAGCCGGTTCAGGTAGCTGACCACCTCGCCGGTGTCGGGCTCCTCGTGGGTCAGCGCCACCACCCTGCGCTCGGCCCGCCGACAGACCGTCCGGCACAGGTGCAGCTCCGCCGACCCCTCGCTCCCACCGGGAAGGATGAAGTTCTTGAGCGGCGGGAGTTCCTCGGAGGCCGCATCCATCCAGTCCTCCATCTCGGTCACCCGACCCTCGGGGAAGGGGGGGACGTGCGCGGGGCGCGAGCCGTCTCCCCGCGAAGGGGTCGCCAAGATGGCCCCGATCGCGAACAGGTCGTGCTGGATCCGGCTCAGCCGCCCCCGGATCTCGGGGTCTTCGATCTGAGGGAGCGCGCGCCCCAGCACGGCGTTGACCTCGTCGACCGTCCCGTAGGCTTCGACCCGATGGTGGGTCTTCGACACCCGGCCGCCCCCGAAGAGGGCCGTCTCGCCACGATCACCGGTTCTGGTATAGATCTTCATCGTCTGTGCGGGAGCGCGAGCCCCCGATCTTCCTCCAGTGGTTTGCATGTGAACCCCTCGCCGTCGAATCCGACCGGAGGGGATCGGCGACACCTCGTCGCCGGTGCGACTCAGCGCAGCCGGGTGATCCGCCGCAGCTTTTCGGCCTGTTCGATCAGCGAGGCCGCCCGTTCGGTCGCCGGCGGCGGGTCGTCGGCCGGGTCCAGGAGTTCGCGGATGTCGAGGAGCACCTCGAGCCGAAGCTGGTCGCGCTGGTACTCCAGGTTCAGCCGCTCCATCGCCTCGGCGTCGTCGGCCTCTTCGGCCTTGCGGAACGCCTCGAGAAAGACCTTCTCGAGTGAGTTCAGGACCTGCTCTCGCTGCCTCATGGGTCTCCTCGCTCAGGCGGACTCGGGGACCGCGAACAGGTCGGCCGCCGCCCCGTCCGTAACATAGCGCCGGACGGCCTCCTTGAGTTCGTCGAAGTGGTCGTGAAAGAAGTGCCCCGCCTCGGGAATCCGCTCCAGTGTGATGCCCTGGCCGAGCTCGTCGATGACCCCCTGCACCTCAGCGCCCCCCCCGAATTCATCGTGCTCCCCCTGGATCACGTGCACGGGCTTGCCCGCGTGGTTCAGGAACTCGAATTCATAGAGGGCCACCGGGAGCCCCAGCCCCAGCAGGGCGGTCACCCGGTCGTCGTCGACGCCCGCCCGCAGCCCGACCATGGAGCCGAATGAGAACCCGGCCACGAGGATCGGGAGCCCGGGAAAGGCCTCTGTAAACCAGTCGAGCGCCGCTCGCACGTCGTCGATCTCCTCGATCCCCTCGCCGTAGGATCCGGTGCTCGCGCCGACGCCCCGGAAGTTGAAGCGCAGGGTGTGAAAGCCCGCCTCATTCAGGGCCTGCGCCGTGCGGTAGACCGCCTTGTTGTGCATCGTCCCGCCGTGGAGGGGGTGCGGATGACAGACCACCGCCAGCCCCCGGGGGGGATCGTCGGACTCCCGGAGGAGGGCTTC
The DNA here is from genome assembly GCA_007126575.1 of Gemmatimonadota bacterium. Taxonomy (GTDB): domain Bacteria; phylum Gemmatimonadota; class Gemmatimonadetes; order Longimicrobiales; family Gaopeijiaceae; genus SLBA01. Next base: position 5,064 of record SLBA01000095.1, read on the forward strand.
GAGGTGGCCGTGCGGGGCGGGAATCTGCACCATCGTCTCTCGCGTAGGGTAGTGTGGAGGGCACGCCGGTCGGGGAGGCCATGCCGGGCGCCGCATGGGTCCGGGGCTCGCTCGCCGCTCGAACCCGCGGCAGCTATCTTCAGCAGACCCCCGATCGGGGTCAAGGGATCCGGGACCGCCATCGCCGGCGCCCGGTGATCGACGAATGCACCTGCAAGGAGGACCGCATGCCGGAAGGGATCAGACCGCCCGAGTTCAGGGGTGACCCCGAAGCCCGCGAGGCGAACCGGCTCTACTGGGACACCGATGAGAGCGTCAACGGCATCGCGGAGCGACTCGAGATGTCGAAGGGTCGTCTCTACGACGCGATCACTCCCCTGTCCGTGGGGGCCACCTGCCCGGCATGCGGCGGCCCGCTGGGGTTCGCGAACCGGACGGCCCGCGACAGCGAGCTCGTGAGCTGCCCCCTTTGTGACTTCGAGGCGCAACGCGACGAGGTCGAGGGAGACGCGGAGCTCCAGCCTCACCCCGCCACCCGATCGGCGGACGGGGTCCCGCTCACCGAGGGGACCCTGGTGGGCGCGGTGCTGGTCGGGGTGGCGATCGGACTGATGCTGGGCCGGTGGCTGAGGTCCTGAGCGACCGCGAGGTCGCGCGCGAAGGCGTCGACCCCAAGGATGTGGTCACCTCGACGGCCTTCCGGGTGTCTCCCGACCTGCTCGGGATCCCGCTGGCCTCGCATCCGAAGCGGCTCCTGGCGATCCTGATCGACCTGCTCCTGGTGGCGCTGATCGCCAACCAGGTGGGCGGGGTGGTCCTGGGGATCCTGGTGGCGGTCTTCTTCTTCCGCATGGCGATCAAGTCGAAGAAGGTGAGCGCCGCGACTCCCACGCAGGGGGCGCTCTCGACCGCCTTTCGCGGAACCGTGGGCTGCATGGGCGGAGTCGTCCTGTTCGTGACGATCCTGGTTTTCGTGTACGCCGGGCCCTTCAGCTCGGGCCGCTCCTCGACTCCGTCGACCCCCTCGGCCTTCACCCCCGGGGCGCCGGGCGCCGTGGTCTTTCCCGGGAGTGGAGCGGCGGGGGCGGGAAGTGGGGCCACGGACCGGATCGCGGAGCTCGGCGACAACCCCACCCGCGCCGAGATCGAGGAGTACCTGGCCCGCGAGATGCGCGACGTGTTCAGCGAGATCTGGGGGGCGGGCTCACTGGAGGAGCTGTCTCCCGAAGTGCGTGAGGTGATCGAGGGCGGCGTTTCCGCGGAAACGCTCGCGGGGGAATCCGAGGCCGGCGTGCCCGACGCCGAAGGCGCCGCGGATCCCGGGATGCCCGATACCGCAGCCGAAGGAGAGGGCGGTGAGGGCGTCGTCGATGTCGAGCGTGCCGGGCCGGCTTCCGACGATCCGGTGATCCGGTCGCTCGAAGATTCGATCGCGATCCTGGAAGGGGCGCTGACCACCGAAGCTCAGCGTCGCACGGCGCTGCAGAGCCGGGAACGCGAGGCGCGCGCGGCGCTGGCCGAGGCCCGGCGCGAGGCCGAGGAGGGCCCCGGTATCCGCGTCATGCTCGCGAACCTGGCCGAAGACCTGGGGCTCGGATTCGGCTGGGGAGCCCTCTATTTTTCGGTCTTCCTGGTCTGGTGGCGCGGACAGACCCCCGGCAAGAAGCTCCTGGGGCTCCGGGTGGTGCGGCTGGACCGGGGCGCGATCACCTGGTGGAACGCCCTGGAGCGCTACGGCGGCTACGCGGCCGGCTTCGCCACCGGACTCCTCGGCTTCGCCCAGGTCTACTGGGACCCCAACCGGCAGGCCACGCACGACAAGATTTCGGGCACGGTCGTGATCCAGGACGGCAAGCCACCGCTCCCGGGGTTCGATGCGCCCTGA
>SLBA01000195.1 GCA_007126575.1 Gemmatimonadota bacterium
CCGGGTACCGCTCGGAGCCGGCTGGTGGCCGTGGCCCGGCGGAGCCGCGGGGTGGGACGGAGGATCGGGTGCCTGGGGAGGTCCGACGTCCCCCGGGACGTACCGAGAAGCCGCCGGTGCCTTGCCACGTGCGCATGTCTGCCGCCGCCGAGGAGTCCGGGAGCCCGCGCCGTGCGAACCAGCGCAGGACGCGCAACTGCACCGCAAAGCACCTCTGGCGCATGGCAGACGGCGAACTCGTCGAGTCCGTCCTCATTCCCACCGCGGAGCGACTGACCCTCTTTCTCTCTTCCCAGGCAGGGTGCGCCATGGGGTGCACCTTCCGTGCGACGGGGTGGGGCGGCTTCGGCCGCCAGCTCACCACGGGCGAGATCGTGGCGCAGTCCCGAAATTCCCGACAGTGGGCCGAAGAGCACGAGTACGGACCGATCCACAACATCGTCTTCATGGGGATGGGGGAGCCCCTGGCCAACCGGAAGGCCGTGCATCCGGCGCTGACGATCCTGAACCAGGGCCTCGGAGTGGGCGCAAGGCGGATCACCGTCTCCACCGTGGGTGTGGTTCCCGGCATCCGCGAGCTGGCGGCGCGCCCCGAGCAGTTCGGGCTGGCGGTCTCGCTCCACTCGCCGGTGGAGTCGCTTCGCGCCGAGCTAATCCCCCTGGAAAAACGGCATCCTCTTCCGGAACTCATGGATGCCGTGGAGGCCTTCGTCCGCCAGGGCGGCCGGCGCGTCACTTTCGAGTACACCATGATCCGGGGGATCAACGACGCCAAGGAGCTCGCTCCGAAGCTCGCCGAACTCGCCCGCCGCGTCCACGCCTTCGTGAATCTGATCCCCTTCAATCCGATCCCCTACCAGGACTGGGAGCCGTCGATCCCGGCACGGGTCGGTCATTTCCGGAAGGTCCTCGAAGAGGCCGGGGTGCCGGTGGCGGTCCGGGAACCCCGTGGACGAGATATCGACGCCGCCTGCGGCCAGCTCAGGGCGAATGCCCTGGTCCAGCTCGAGAGTGAAGGCGTCGGAGCCCGTCCTCGAGCCTCGACAGACCGAGCACCATCCCCGGCAGAATGAGACACGCCAGGGGGATGGAGACGAGCAGGGCCCCGGTGAGCGCGATGGCGAGGGGCTGAAGCAGGCCGAAGACCTCGGCCCCTCCAAAGACGAGGGGGCTCATCCCGAGCACCGTACTGAACACGGTCAGGGTGATGGGTCGCAGCCGGTCTCTCGCCGCCCCTTCCAGCGCATCGGACAAGGAAACCGTTTCCGAGTTCCTGCTGGCCTCGCGGGCCTGAGAAAGGACCAGGATCACATTGTTGGCCACGATTCCCACGGCAATGAGCAGCCCTGCGAGCACCATGGCATCGAGGGGCCGGTTCAGGACGGCGAGCAGGATCACCGCACCGGCCCCACTCAGGGGAATGGAGAAAAGGCCGGCAAGGGCAAAGGAAATCGATCCGTACTGGACGAGGAGAAGGGCCAGGACCATGGCGAGGGCCACGGCGATGGAGATCCCGAAGGTCCGGTTCGTCTCCTGGATCGCGTCGAGCTCCCCTTCGAGCCACCAACCCACCTCGCTCGGCAACCCGGCCGACTGAAGCGCTGCGGTCACCCGACGCTCCACCACCCGGGCTCCGGGTCCGGTGGGATCGAGCTGGGCCGAGATCCGGGCGACCCGCTGACCTTCGCGTCGTTCGATGTGGGTCGGCTCCTCGACCAGGGCGAAGTCCGCCATATCGCCCAGCTGCACCTCCCCTGCCGACTGGGACGGGATCCGGACTGCATCGAGCTGGTGCGGCCCTCCAGCGACCCGGCGGTCGTATCGAGTCCTGAGAACGAGTGGCTCTCCATTCGCCATCCTCTGCCGAAGCACGCGGCCCTCGAGGGCATAGGCCACATGTCGGTTGAAGTCCTCGAGACGGATCCCGTGGCCCGCGAGAAGGTCATGGCGGGGCTCCGCGTTCCATCGGGGACTCACCCCCGCCCGGACGCGCTGAATGTCGAGGATCCCGTCCACGGCCTCGAGCGCCCCGATGATGGAGGCCTCGAGCTCCCCGAGCGCCAGAAGGTCGCCATCCTCGCGGGAGAGGACCACAATGAGGTCGGCATCCGCCAGGCGGGTCTGAACCCCCCGGATCCGGGGTGGGGTCACCGCAATCCGTAGTCCCGGGACACCGAGCCCTCCCAGTGCGGCCCGAGCGTCATCGGCCCACAATCGCGAGGATCTCCCTGCCACCCGCACCATGAAGTCGCTCTGGCCCGGGCGAAAGGCAGGGAGGCCTTCTCGGAAGTATCCCCCGACCGTCGTGAATACGGCCTGGGTTCCCTCGATGGAAGCCAGAGCCGACTCGGCGCTCCGAGCGAGCTGATCGAGATCGGCGGGCGGGATTCCTGCCGGATGGGTGATCCGCGCCTCGACGAAGCCGTCGTCCACCACGGGAAGCACCTCGAAGGGGAGGGCTCGCGCGCCAAGGACCAGAATGAGGGCCGCAATGGCAGCTGCGGACCAGGCCACGGGAGGACGCTGAACCCGACGCCACCATCGGGGGGAAGGAGATTGCTCCCATCCATCCTCCGTCCCTCCTGCACTCGAAAAAGCCGGGAGGATGAGAAGGGCGAAGAGGAAGGAGAAGATCGCCGCGATCACCACGGTGAGGATGAGTGGCCGAAAGAGGAGAGCGACGAGCCCCTGGACCAGCAGGAAAGGGAGCACCGCGGCAAGCGTGGTGAGAAGGGCTCCGAGCAGGGGGCCGGCCACCTCGACCATCGCCTCGACGTTGGGGTGGCGGATCCCGGGGCCCATACGGTCGAGTCGATCGAAGTAGATGATGGCGTAGTCGAGACCCAGACCCACCGAGAGGAGGAGTCCAGCGAGTGTGAGCAGGTTGAGGGACTCGCCCAGACCGAAGAGGACCACCACGGTGGCCGCGAGACTCACGCCCACCACCATGGCCACCAGCGGTGTGTGGCGGCGGTGGCGGAGGGTGAAGGAGAGAAGGAGGATCGCGAGGAGCGCGCCTCCCACCGCTGCGGTCACCACGCTCCGCACCGCGCTTCGGGTCACGACGGCATCGTCGAAGAGCACGGTTGAGGAGACCCCGGCGAAGGCCTCGGAATCCGAGAGTTCGTCGACGATGGAGCGGGCTTGGTCCGCCACGCGCAGTGAATGGGCCCGGGTCGACCGGTGCACCTCTACCAGGACCGCGGGGTCGCCATCGAGCCGAGTGCGGAGTCTGGTCTCGGAAGGGGCATGGTGGAGGGTCGCGATGGATCCGAGGGGCACGGCGATAGCGGATCCGGTGACCGGCACGGGGCGACTGGAAAGCCGGTCCACATCCCATCCGCTCTCGCCGACCACGACGATTCCCTCGAAGGATGGCGTCCGCATGGCGCTCCCCGGAGGCGGGTCGGTGGCCTCCATGAGCGAGGTCTCGATGGCCTCCAGCCGGACCCCCGATGCCCGCTGCCGCACCGGATCCACCTCCACCACGAGTTCCGGCACCTCTTCCCGTCCCATGTACACCGCCTCGACCCCCTCGATGGATCGAAGGCGGGGCAGCAGGCTCCCTCGGAGCCGTCGACGGATCTCGGGAGCCGACAGCTCCGCCGAACCGAAGGCGAACTGGAGTACCGGATCCTCGGTGGTCGAGACCGCGAAGATCCGGGGCTCCGGGTAGTCCGGAGGAATCTGGGGTCGGGCCCGCTGCACGGCCTGGGTCACATCGCGCAGCGCCCGATCGAGATCGTAGCCGGGCTCGAAGAAGAGGTCGAGGTAGCTCCGTCCGTCGCCGGAGCGGCTCTCCAACTGCACGATCCCCGGGATCCCCTGGAGTGCGGCCTCGATGGGTTCGTTCACACTCTCCTCGATTACCCGGGAGGTCTGCCCGGGGATGTCGGAGATGATCCGGATCTGGGGATACCGGATCTCCGGCAGGAGCTGGAGGGGCATGCGAACGAGCGAGAGGATGGCAAGGACCACGATGGCGGCCGAGATCGCTCCCACGGCGACCCGCCGCTCCGAGAGAGCGGCAAGGCCGATCCCGAGCAGTCGCTTCACGATGTGAGCGCCTCGTCGTCATGGTCACCGGACCGGACCGCCCTCCCATCTGGGTGGGAGCGCGGCTCGAAACGGATCACCCGGTCCCCTTCCTGGAGCCCGGAGCGAACCTCGATCCCTCCCGAAGAAGGGCGGCCAAGCTCGATGTCGGTCCGCTCGATCCGATCGGGATCCCCCGCGATGATGCGGGCCACCCAGTGCCGGTCGTCATCACTCGCCACCGCAGTCCACGGAACGATGAGGACCTCGGACTCCTCCCTGTAGCGAACCGATGCCGACCCGCGATCTCGCCGATCCACCTCGGACACGAAGATCTCGATCTCCACGAAGACCGGATGTTCATCGGAGGTGAGGACGACCCGTTCGACCGCAAGCTCGTTCCCCTGTCCATCGACGATGTGAAGCGGGTCAAGTTCTTCGAACAGAGTCGTCTCTCCCGCCGGAACCTGGAGGCGCACGCCCCAGGAGCTATCGTCGTCGACCCGAAGAAGGAGTTGCCCATCGGCGACCTGAACCCCATTTCCCACAACCAGGCCGTGAACCCGCCCGGAGACGGGGGCGCGAAGCTGGTACGCTTCGGCGGTGGCATCAAGCGCGTCCAGGGTCTCGCGAGCCTCCAGCAGTCTCAGTCGGGCGGCAGCCACCTCTCCGGGTCCCGCGGCCCCCTGCCCCTGCAGGCGTTGCCAGCGGAGGTACTCCTCCTGGAGCTGCTCGACCCGCTCCTCGAGTGCCTGCTGTCGTGCCTCGAGGTCGGTGCCCTCAAGCCGGAGAAGGAGATCTCCCACCTGCACCGGATCGCCATTTCGGACCTGAACGGAGCGCACCCGCCCCGCACCCGGAGACTGGACTGCGAAGGTCCGGAGGGGCTCCAGGCGGCCGATCCAGCTCCGGCCGCTGTCAATGCGGCTCTTCCCGACGGTCCACGACTGGACGGTCACCGCGGCTTCCGAGGGATCCGGTTCCGATGAATCCTCGTCCTCGCCGCAACCGACCAGTCCCATGAGCAGGAGTGCCGCGGTCCAGCGCCGGAGCGATGTCATTGTCGTCATCTCTGCCCCCAGAGGTTCGGTAGTTCATCCATCGCTCCCGCGCTCTCGAGAAGTCGCACCAGGTCTCCGCCGACACGGCGAGTCCACGCCACCTCGAGAAGCTCGGCCTCGAGGAGAAGGGTTGCCGCATCCATCACCTCGGTCCAGAGCCCGACCCCCTCGCGCCAACGCTCCTGTGCTGCCTGGAACCGCGCCTCGGCGAGGGTCCGTTCGGTGCCGAGAGCCTCTCGTTCCGCACCGGCGAGCGCCAGCTCCGATTCGATTCGGGAGATCTCCCGATCGAGCGCCATTCCCAGGCTCTCCGCATCGGCACGGAGTCCGGCGGCCCGTGCTATCTGGGCCTCGCTGTGCCGTCCTCTCAGCCCGGCTGGGTCCAGAGCCCAGGAGGCTGAAACCCCAACGAGGTACTCGTACTCCACGGGGCCGGGATCAAAGGCGCGAGACCGGGTGGGCCCGGCGGTCCCCACCAGTCCCAGAAGGAAGCGGTCCCGGTTGGCTTCGGCCCCAGCCATCGCTTCCCGAATCCCCGCCTCAACGCGGCGCCGCTCCACTTCGGGGGAGTCGTCTGCCTCCAGCCGCGGGACAAGGTCGAGCTCCAGATCCTCCGCCTCGATCCGGAGCGGCGAAACACACACGCCCACCGCCAGAGCGAGTTCGGCTGCCGTGCCCGCGCGCCTGCGGGAGGCTTCGATCCGAGCCCGCTCCGTTCGCGCCAGCGACGCCTCGAGCGAGGCCTCTTCCCACGCATGGTCGACCCCGGCCTCGATCCGGAGCCGCACCACCTCGTGAAGCTCCCGTAAACGCTCCTCACCGTTCTGGTGGGTCTGCGCCTCGATCTCGGCGAGGGCTGCTTCGAGATAGAGGTGAGCCAGCTCCGAGCGGTAGCGCTGATCGTGTTCTCGCACCCCTACACGGGCGGCCGAAGCCTGGAGTTCCGCCGTACGACGATCCCATCGACGAGAACCGTCCAGAAGATTCCACTGGGTGGTCAGCCTGAGCTCCCCCCTGGCTCCGACTCCCAGGGCACGCTCTTCGCCCGGGCTCGTCCGCTGCCCCTGGTCCCCATGGGCATCGATCCGAAACCCCGGAAGCCAGGCCAGCCTCGAGGCGGAGAGCTCCAGCTCGGCGGCCTCGACAGCCGACCTCTGCGCACGGTATCCGGGTTCGATCGCGGATCCCTGGTCCCACAGCTCCGCGAGAGAGACCGGATCCGGCTCGCAGATCCCCTGCCCGGAGAGGAGGCTGGGGAGCAGAACGGCTGCAAGAATCCAGAGGACATTCCGGTGGAAATGAGCCTGTCCGAGAAATGGGGGGCGGCCATATACCCCCCGTTGCCCTTCGGGTTGGGGCGGCACGGCGCCATCTCCTGCGTTGGCCCGCCTCCCCGATGCGCTGATGGCATCGCGTCGTCGCGCAGCACTGTCGCGCGGCTCGCCCCATGACTCGGACAGGCTCATATGCACGTGCCCCCTGATTCCCGGTTGAAGCTCGGACCCTCCGGTCGATCACTTCACTTTGACGGAGTGATCCGGCCGAGCGTTAGATGCGGAACGCTATCCCTCGTCGGACTCCTGCAGGCTCGGGGGCCGGGACGCCGCATGCCGCACCGCTCGCTCCCGATCGCTCCAGTCGGGCATCCCGTACCAGAAGTCCACCCAGGGCTTCGCCTTCACCGCTCCGTCGCCACGACTGAAGTAGAAGGTGTTGGCCGGGTAAGAATAGGCGATTCAAAAGCCCTCTCAGGGGCGGAAGCAAGGTAGGGTGCGGGGTCTGGGGGTGCAAATTGCCAAGGAGGGGGAGGTGGCGGAGCCGGCCGTGAGCCGTTGAAGTGCCGGAGAGCA
>SLBA01000010.1 GCA_007126575.1 Gemmatimonadota bacterium
CCGACTGCGACCATGGTGGCCGGGTCCGGAATCACGATCTCGCGCAGAAAGACCCTCAGTCCGAAGTACCAGGCGAGGAGGGTGACCAGAGGCAGCCAGAGGTAGACCCAGATCACCCACGCGATCAGCGTGAGGATCGAGTACAGCATGCGATGCGGCCGCCTCTGCAGCTCGGGCTGGTCCACGATCAGCGGAGTGCCGCTGCGATCCGTACGGACCGCGGGCGAGGTGGATTGGCTCATGTCGGCTTCAGTCCCCGGTCGGGGCTCACCCAGACGGCCCGCCTGCCGCGCCGGCGCAGGAGCGCCTTCGGCACCGCGACCACGGTGGTGAGCATGTTGATCATCCAGAACGCGATGGGATACCAGACCATCCAGTAGTAGTAGCGCCCGAGGCCACCCTCGTACCGTCCGTCGATCGCCAGGCTCACGGCGAACTGGAGCAGACATGTGAAGCCCAGGAGCACGCCGTACCACTCCGGCAGGAGCGAGACGACCCGGACCGACTCCGGCAGCACCACGAAGAATCCGAGGGCCCACAGGACGATGGTGGCCATCATCAGGTAGGACCAGATCAGCGAGAGGGAGTGCTCGAGCAGGACCCCCCACATTCTGCGCCGCCGCCAGTTGAGCAGGCTGGATCCATACTTGAGGAGGACTTCCACGCCCCCCTGCGCCCAGCGCAGCCGCTGACTCCACAGCCCCTTGAGGGTTTCGGGCATGAGGATCCAGCAGAGCGCCCGGGGCTCGTAGCGGACATCCCAGTGGTCGCGCTGCAGGGCCCAGCTCACGTCGATGTCCTCGGTCACCATGTCGGTCGACCAGTACCCGATCCGGTGCAGCGCTGCCTTGCGGATCCCCGTGACCACCCCGCTGACGGTGAAGACCCGACCGTAGATGCGCTGGGTTCGCTTGATGAGGCCGATGATCGCCGAGAACTCGCCGACCTGCACCTTGCCGAGCAGGGTGGAGCGGGTCCGGATGCGGGGATTCCCGGTCACGGCCCCCACTCGCGGTCCCTCGACGAAGTGCCGGGCGATCCAGGTGGTGGCGTGCGGGTCGAGCAGGGCGTCGCCGTCGATGCAGACCAGCACCTCGCCCTTCGCGGCCAGCGCGCCCATGCGGAGCCCCACGGCCTTCCCCTGGTTCGATCCGTGATGGATCACCCGGAGCCGCTCGTGCGTGGCCCGGAGCTCCTCGAGGATCTCGCCGGTGCGATCCGAGCTCCCGTCGTTGATCGCGATCACCTCGAAGTCCGGGTATTCCTGGGCGTGGGCCCAGTGAACCGTTTCCCGAACGTTGTCTTCCTCGTTGAAACAGGGGATGAGGATCGAGACGAAGGGCGCGTCCTCGAGCTCGGGGGGATCGTCGACCGCACGCCCCTCCTTCCGCTCCCAGTGGAAGTAGTAGTAGATCCCCCCGATCATCCACAGGTAGGCCATGAAGAGGGGGTAGTAGAAGACGAAGTCGAGCAGGTAGCTCGAGAGGCTGAACAGCTGCAGCGCCTCGGAGATCATCGCGGCCTCCAGGGGTCGGTCTCGACCGAGAGGGCCTCGCGAATCGGATCCAGCTCGGGGAGGCCGAGGATGAAGTCGTCGGGATAGTATCCGAAGTGGATCGCGCCCCGCCGTTCGAGCCGCCGCATCCAGTCGGCCATCTGCTCGCCGGGGATATGGGTCTGGTCGCGCCAGTCCATGCTCTGCAGCTCGAAGATCGTGCCCTCGAGGCCACCGGGAACCTGGCTCACCCGGTCGACCAGCCGGTCGAGCCAGCGATCCGGGTTGCGCGCCCCCTCCATGTAGGGCATGGCCATGACGGCCGTATGGTCGTAGCGCTCGAGGGAGAGCTCGAAGTTCTGCGCGAACCAGGCTTCACTCTCGGGCTCCAGGACCACCCGGGCGTAGAGATTCCGAGCGGTCTGGATCGCCGGCCGATGACGCCGAACCACTGCGGCCATCTCGTCGCCGAAGTCGAGGAGGGCCCGGGTCCGCTCGCGCATCGAGGGAAGGCGCCCGGGCTCGTCGGGGAAGGCCGAGGCGTCCTCCCGGTCGTTCAGGTAGGCGTCGTCGTGCAGGAGGATGCCGTCGAAGGCCGCGTGCGCCGCGAGGTCCTCGAAGATCTCGGCGATGATCCCGCGTGCCTCGGGCTCCCACGGAGAGAGGCGGCGGTAATCCGGACGGCTGGGGACGGCCCGATCGCCCTCCCAGCGTTTGACCGACAGGGCGTCGTTGCGCTCGGCGTCTCCCAGGTCGAAGGCCAGCAGGGGCATCCAGGCGAAGACCCGAACCCCCACCCGGGTCCGCAGCTGCCACGCGACCCGGTTGAAGAGGTCCGCGCGCATCGGGAGGTGCCGGTTCGGGAAGTACAGCGACGCGGCCGTTCCGTCTCCCTGGGGGTCGGCGAAGGCCTGCAGGTAGACATCCGAGGGCCGGATCGCCTGGATCCGGTCGAGGAGGACGTCGAGGTTCCGCTCCATCTGGGCGGGGTCGTCGTCGTAGACGTAGTCGAGGTCCACGTGGACCACCCGGATCGGAGAGGTGGCGTCGGTCGACCGGCGGAGGAACCAGCCCAGCGACTCGACCTGCGGGTTGGCGGTCACCAGGTAGCGCCGAACGCCGGTCAGCCGGTCGATGGGCTGGACGCCGGGCACCAGCCCCAGCGACACGGGCATCCCGAGTTCTGCGGCGATCTCTTCGGTGACCTCGTTGAATTCCCCGTAAGGCCAGACCACGACCCGCGGGGCCAGACCGATCTCCTCTTCGATGCGCGACGACGCCAGTTCCAGGTCGGCGCGGATGCGGGCCCGGTGCTCGTTGTCGGATTCATAGCGGTTCTGCTCGGGGTCGTAGATCCGCGTGACCGCGGCGGGCTGCTCGTTGCCGAAGGGGTTGCCGGTGACCCCGCGGTGCAGGTCCCAGGAGTGGGTGGCCACCTCGACCAGGCCGCTCGCCTGCATCTCGCGCAGCTCGTCCCAGCTCACGAAGTCTTCGGGGCCCAGCTCTCCGAGCCCGTCGTAGTCGATGGTCCACCCCTCGGGCGCATCCTGCCAGGAACCCACGACCGCGACGACCGCGGGAAACTCGTAGAGCTGCAGGAGGGGGAAGACCTTCGTGTACACGCTCCGGAGCCCGTCATCGAAGGTCAGCAGGACGGGGTGGTCGGGAAGGTCGAGCTCTCCGCGTCCGGCAGCCAGAAGATCGTCGACGCTCACGGGGGTGTACCCGCTCTCGCGGAGCCACTCGAAGTGCTCGACCAGGCGCTCGGTCGAGACCGCGAACCGATCGGGATCGAGGTCGCCGTCGACATCGTCGCGCACGTCGTGGTAGGAGAGGACCCGAAGGACCGGGGTCTCGCCCTCGGTCAGCGGTTCGAGCGCGGGGATCGGCGTGGGGGTCGGCGCCCCCACCCCGGGCAGACATCCGGAGAGCAAAAGGCCCAGGACGACCGCCCCGACGAGCCCGGAGCCCCGGGGGAATCGAGCGGCTGCGCGTCTCATGGAACCCTCCAGGTGACGCCGAGGTGGCCGGCGGTTCTACGCTCCCGGACACCGTCGTACACGGGAAGGCTCCAGCTGGCGCCGTAGATCAGCTCGAAGCGCTGATGCACCACCCAGCGGTGTTCCACCGCGGCCGAGAGGATCGGCCGCAGGTCGAAGTCGGCCTGGTCCATGGCTCCACCCGTCAGGGAGACCCTCTGCGAATAGCTGCGCTCCCGGCGCTCCATCAGCGTCCAGTCCCAGAGGAGCGAGCCGCTCGCCGACAGGGTGCGCCGGGGGTTGAAGTAGGGAGCATCGTCACGGCTGTTCGTGGCACCATAGCCTTCCGTCATGAGTGCGAAGCGGTGTCCCGGGGTCCGGGCCACTTGCTGTTCGATATTGAGATAGGCGCTCTGCCTGCGATTTCCGTCCTCCATCTCGAGGAGCGCGGCCTGCGCGCTCCACCGCCGGGCCTCGTGCGAGCGGCGGGCGACGCCGAGCCGGACCGTCCAGCCGTCGATCGCCTCCCTCGTGGCCCGCAGGGGGACCTCGGTCGTGCGGGAGTCCCCGAAGAGGTCGAAGGACCAGCGGTCGTCGGGACGCAGCTCGAGGCGTGCGGAAACCCCGGGATTCAGTTCTCCCTCGCGGTCGGCATGGCCCGTGAGCTCGGCAACCACGGGCCGGGACGATAGGGTGAGGCCGGCGAAGGCCCGGTCGTGCGCACCCAGCCCCTCGGGATAGCGGGCGTCGGCGCGCCGGCTTCCGGCGACCAGACGCAGGCGGTTGGCGATCGGCGGGGAGACGATTCGGGTTTCGAGCATCCGGTCCCGGGTCCCGAGATCCCCCACGCCCGTGCTGCGGCCGAGCTCCGCCCGACTCGCGAAGGCCCAGCTCCCGTCCACCCGAAGGTCCTGCGCCACCCGCCGCACATGCTCGCTCTCGGGGGCGAGCCAGAGGAGGGTGTCGACCACGGCGCGTGCCGTGGCGCGCTCCTGGGTCGCGAGCGCGGCCGAAGCCCGCCCCACCCGGGCGCCCACCCGCTCCGGATCGACGGCCAGCGTCCGTCGATAGAGGGCGTCGGCCTCTCGTGGCCACCCTCTCCAGAGCCAGACCGAGGCCAGCTCCTGGCGGATGTCCGCATTCATCGGGGCCCGTGCGTGAAGGTCGGCGAGGCCCGCTTCCGCCCGGGCGAGCTGACCGGCGAAGGCAAGGCCCAGGTGACGGGCGAGGACGGCCGGAAGGAGATCTGGGTTCGAGACCGGCTCGTTCATCCCGTCGGACCGTCGGGCCGTGGGTTGCCCCTCGATGAAGGCGACGAGGAGATCGTCGGCCTCGTGGTACCGGCCCTCCTCGATGAGTGCGTAGAAGAGCCCCAGGGTCGTCTCGGGGTGACCGGGCCAGCCCTCGAGGGCGATCCGGTACCGGAGTACGGCCTCTCTCGGGTTGCGCAGCGCGAGCTCTGCGTCGGCCGCGACGCGCTGAACGTACGGGGGAAGCTCGACGCCCTCCGCCTCGAGCTCGCGCACGCCTTCCCGGACGTCGGCCATCCGCTCCCGCTCACGCAGCGCGACCAGCCGATCGAAGCGGAGGCGGAGGAGGGGGAAGCCCACCTCATCTGCGGGGAGCCGGGCGATCTCGTCGAGTGCGCCATCCACGGTCGCGAGGGCATGATCCACCGCCAGGAAGCGGTCGGCGGGTCCCCGACGCTCCGGGACCGTCGAGCCCCATTCCACGGTCCGGGCGGCTCGTCCTGCGAGGAGCTCGGCGTGCAGCTCCGCGGGGTAGGGCGCGGGGGAGCGTCGCATGGCACCAAGCGCGAGATGATCGGCGCCCAGCGCACGCAGGCTCCTTGATTCGTGCGGGAAGGCTTCGGCCATGGACTCCGCCCGGGTCCCGACCATCCGGTATTCCCGGGCGGCCTCGATCCAGCGTTCGGAGGCGGCGAGCACGTGGCCGGCGGCGATCCCCGCCTGCGGGTGGTCGGCGGAGAGTGCCCTGAGGTGGGGAAGTCGCTCCAGTGCCCGCGCGGGCTGCCCGGCCTCGACCAGGGAGAGGGCGTATCCGATCTGGCTCTCCACACGGTCCGGGGACCGATCCAGCACGTCCCGGTAGAGCCCCGCAGCGAAGGTGGGGCGATCCATGTTCCGGGCGGACCGAGCGATGGCCTCGGAAATGATCGGGGGGAGCGACTGCAGGGGAAGGTGCCCCCCCAATTCGATCGCTTCGCCATCGCGGCCGGCCCAGCTCAGGACCGCGGCCAGGTCACCGCGCAACCCGACATCCTCGGGAGACTCGGAGTGGAGAGCACGGAGGATGTCGAGGGCCTCGTCGAACTCCCCCTCGCGAGCGAGGCGCACCGCGCGGTCCCGCTCCGGGTCGAGCGTGGTCGCGGTGGCCGCTGCGCCCCCTTCGGCGATCTGCGCAACGAGGGGCGATCCGAGCGGGCAGGCGACGCCGGCCAGAACACCGATCATTCCCCATGTGAGCATCCGAAGCCAACGTCCCGGCACACCGCCTCCCCATTTCACCTCGTCCCGGATGAACCGCTCGTCGCGAGCGGTGGCGACCGTACCGCCGGAACGTCCGAAACGGAGGGTCAGTCCAACCGCATGAAAAGTTCAACTTTCATGCCACTCACCACGGATTCCGTCACCCGCCCGGGGATGACGCCGCAATGCCCGGCAGATCAGGCCCAGAGCCCTCTGCACGCAGGGGTGGACGCCTGGCCGACGTGCGGAATCGTACGCAGATCGGGTGCGGTACTGTGCAAAAATGCGGCAGTCTGCCGCACTCCGCAGGATTATGCGTATTCATCATATCGGGCCGGTCGGATATCATGAATACGCATAATCCCGCCCGGGTCGACCTCACCGCACGGCGCGCGCGAAGTCGAGGCCCGAGAGGATTCCGACCAGCCGGCTGCCGTCCTGCACGACCACGCGGCGCACGCCCGTGGAGGCGGCCTGGGCGGCGGCCCGGAAGATCCGGGTGCGAGACGAGAGGGTGAGCAGTCGGGTGTTCATGACGTCTCCGACCGGGGTGGAACGCCGGACATCTCGCGCCTCGAGGGCTTCGGTCTGGGTGAACACGCCCACAGGCCAGTCCTCCTCGACCACGACGAGACCCGAGACACGGGCTTTCTCGAGGCGCTCCACCGCCATCGCGAGCGGCTCCTCGGCCCGGATGGTGAAGACCGGCGACGACATGAAGTCCGAGACGGGGTCGTTCATCTGCTTTTCCTCGATTGCCCGCATCACGTCGCGGGTCGAAAGGACTCCGAGGGCCAGGCCGTCCTCACTCACGATCACCCGGTGGATCCGGCGCTTGACCATCTCGTTGGCGGCGTGCTCCAGCATGGCATCGGGGGACACCGTGTACACGTCCTGGGTCATTTCGTCCGAAACGGCGGCTTCGGGGAGTGCCAGATTCGCGGCCTCGGCGCGACGACCGGATTCACGTCGGCCGACCCGCAGCAGGTCGGTGCGAGAAAGGATTCCGACGAGGAGTTCGTCGGCGTCCAGGACCGCGAGCGACGAGACGCCACCCTCCATCATGGTCTCGTAGGCGGCTTCGAGTGTGGCGTCCTGGGGAATGGAGACCACGGGCTGCGACATATACAGGCTGACCGGCACCTGGAAGTTCGACATGGATGCGTCCTGGTTCGGGGCGATGGGGAAGCCGGCGAATCTCGCCATTCGAGATCGAAAGAGCCGGCTCGACGATCCCCTGAGACTAGAAGGATTCGTGCCACGTTCAACCGGGAATGCCCACGAAGTGCTCCACGACCCGATTCGCGGAATCGAGAACCGCGAGGACCGCTCCTCGGACCGCCTCGGCCTCGGGGACCGCGACCGCCCCGACCAGGAAGTAGGACTCCCCCCCTCCCGAGCCGTTCACGGCCGCAATGATGAGGAAGGAATCGAATTCCTGCAGGCTCCGGATTCCCTGGAGCTCGA
The DNA here is from genome assembly GCA_007126575.1 of Gemmatimonadota bacterium. Taxonomy (GTDB): domain Bacteria; phylum Gemmatimonadota; class Gemmatimonadetes; order Longimicrobiales; family Gaopeijiaceae; genus SLBA01. Next base: position 7,431 of record SLBA01000010.1, read on the forward strand.
GGTCCAGCCGACCCCGAAGAACCGGGATCAGGGCATCGAGGGTCGCGTTCGCTCCCGCCCGCATTCTCCCCTCGGGATCATCGGTCCCCGTCGCGTGCCCCATGCTGCGGGCGCTCCCGGCCAGGGTGAGTTCGACCTCGACCTCGCATTCGGCTTCCCGACCTGCGGCGTCGTTCCCGCGCAGGACCCGCACGTCGGTGACCCGGATCCTCTCGCGCCATGAAGGGTTTATCTGCTCTTCGGAGTCCATGTCGTCGCTCTATCTGGTGTGATCGTGAACCGGTGGATCGATCGGCGGGAGACTACGGCCTCGGCGGGGGAAAGACAATGTCCCCGATCGGGACACCGGTCGCCCGTCCGACGCCCGGTCGCGCGAGCCCTTGCCCGCACATGACGGGGCCTCGCATTGTGCATGGACTCCCCCGGACACCCAAGGAGCCACCCAAAAGGATGGAGATGGAAATGAAGATGCTCGTCAAGCGAAGCTCTCTTGCGCTGCTGGCCCTGGCGCTGATCGTGACTGGCTGTGAGGCCCAGCCGGCCCAGACCGCGGACTCGGCGAGCGGGGACGACGACGTCCTCCGGTCGGAGCTCTACGATTATCGGGTCGTTCCGGTCGCCGACGGGCTGGAGCACCCCTGGGGGATCGCCTTCCTTCCCGGCGGCGACATGCTCGTCACGGAGCGTCCGGGACGCCTCCGAATCATCCGTGACGGGGAACTCCACCCCGACCCGGTCCCCGGGCTTCCGGACATCCGGACCGGCGGGCAGGGGGGCCTTCTGGACGTGATCCTTCACCCCGAGTTCGAGTCCAACCAGTTCATCTACCTGAGCTACGCGAAGCCGAACGAGGACGATTCCGAGGGGACGACCGCCGTGACCCGCGCTCGTTTCGTCGATGATCAGCTGACCGACGTGGAGGAGATCTTCGAAGCCGTGGCATGGACCGGGGGACGGGGGCACCACGGATCCCGCCTCGCCTTCGATGCCGACGGCTACCTCTTCGTGACGGTGGGAGATCGCCAGGCGCGTCCGGCGGGCGACCTGCACGAGCACCCCTCCCAGGACCTCACCAACCACTATGGGACCATCCTGCGGCTCCACGATGACGGGAGCGTGCCCTCGGACAACCCCTTCGTCGATGACCCGGACGCCCTCCCCGAGATCTGGAGCTACGGCCACCGCAACCAGCAGGGGCTCGCCGTTCATCCAGAGACCAACGAGGTCTGGTCCAACGAGCATGGACCGCAGGGGGGCGATGAACTGAACCGGATCGAGCCCGGCCTGAACTACGGCTGGCCCGTCGTCGGCTTCGGGGTGAACTACGGGGCGGGAGCCCCGATCCACGAAGCGGTTCGCGCCGATGGCATGGAGGATCCGGTGCACAACTGGACCCCGTCGATCGCGACATCGGGACTGATGATCTACACCGGAGACCAGTTCCCCCGGTGGCAGGGGAACGTCTTTACCGGAGGGCTCGCCGGGCAGGTGCTCTCGCGGGTGACCCTCCGCGACGGGCGCTTCGCGAGCGACGAGTTTCTCGTCCGCGACATCGGGCGGGTCCGCGATGTGCGCCAGGGCCCCGACGGGTACATCTACCTGGCGATCGATCATCGGGGCGGGGAGTTGACCCCGATCGTGCGCCTGGAGCCGGTCGCGGCTCGCTGAGTTCGAGGCGAGTGCGGTGAGCTGGTTTCGTTCCGAGCTCGCTCGCCGCGCTCCCGCCGAGGGTGATCGGCACTGGATCCACGTACCGTACGATCAGCTCACCGATCGGATCGGCCCCCTCTCCCGGCTACGGCCCGAGGAGACGGGGGTCGTTCTGATCGAGAGCCTGTCGAAGGCACGTCGGCGCCCCTATCACCGACAGAAGCTCGCCCTGGTTCTGGCCTCGATGCGCGCCTTTGCCCTCGAGCAGGCCGAGCGGGGCGTGGCAGTCCGATATCGGATGACCGAGGCCCCGTACGCGTCGGTCCTGCGCACGGTGACCCGGGAGGTGGGGCCGCTCCGCATGATGCGGCCGGCCGAACGGGAACTGCGGGTCGAGCTGCAGCCCCTTGTCGACGAGAATCTGCTCGAGGTGGTGCGGCACGAGGGCTGGCTGACCACCGACGAGGACTTCACCCGGAGCCAGAAGGACCGTCCGCCCTGGCGGATGGATGCCTTCTATCGCGAGGTCCGGCGCCGCACCGGAATCCTGATGGAGGAGGGCCGTCCGGTCGGCGGAAAGTACTCGTTCGACGCCGACAACCGGGAGCGATGGCCGGGAGATCCCCCGGCGCCGACGCCTCCGACCTTCCCCCTCGACCCCCTGAAGCAGGAAGTCCTGGAGCTGGTGCGCTCCCGCTTCTCGGGGCATCCGGGACAGCTCTTACCCGAGCGGCTGCCGGCGACCCGGGCCGACGCGGATCGCGCGTGGAGGTGGGCCCTGGCCGAAGCGCTCCCCACCTTCGGGCCCTTCGAAGACGCGATGAGCACGCGATCATCGACGCTCTTCCACACCCGGGCATCGGAGCTCGTGAACCTGCACCGCCTCCTTCCCGCGCAGCTGATCGACGACGTGCTCGGACTCGACATCCCGCTTCAGAGCCGCGAGGGATTCATTCGGCAGCTCCTGGGCTGGCGCGAGTTCGTGCGCCATGTCCACGAGCGAACCGATGGCTTCCGCAGCTGGCCCGGCGGGCCGGAGGTTCCGGTCCAGCAGGCGCCCGGTGACGCAGGGTACGAGCGCTGGCTGGGACGGCCCTGGCGGGCCGGGGAAGAGAGGACGGCCGCTCGGGACGAGCCCGAACGCGGCGCGAGGTCCGGGGAGACGGGAGGCGATACGGCCGAGGACGCCGGAGGGGGCGCCGCACCCTCCTTCCTGAATGCGCAGACCCCGCTTCCCCCGGCGTTCTGGGGGGAGCCCTCGGGGTTGAAGTGCCTGGATCACGTGGTCGGGGAGGTCTGGTCCGAGGGCTACTCCCACCACATCACGCGCCTCATGGTGCTGTCCAACCTGGCGACCCTGCTCGGGGTGTCGCCGCGGGAGCTCACCGACTGGTTCTGGGTCGCCTACACCGACGCCTACGACTGGGTGGTGGAGCCCAATGTGCTGGGGATGGGGACCTTCGCCGCCGGCGAGGTGATGACGACGAAACCTTATGTCTCGGGCACCCCGTACATCGACCGGATGAGCGACTACTGTGGTGAATGTGCGCTGGATCCGGCGACGACGTGTCCGATCACCTCGCTCTACTGGTCCTTCCTGGATCGACACCGGGACCGCCTGGGTGACAACCCCCGCATGCGCCTTCCTCTGGCCAACCTGTCACGCCGCAGTGCCACGAAAAGAGCGCTGGACACCCGTGTCCACCAGGCGGTCACCGGGGCCCTGTCGGCCGGTGGCCGCGTCACCCCGGACATGATGCACGATCTGATCGAGGGCTGACCGCACGGGATCGGGGACCGCCATGATGGCGGCGGGATCAGCGCGCGGTGACCGAGGCTCCGAGGAGTGACTCGCGCTCCCGGATGGCCTCCTGCACGAGCCGAAGAATATTCGGATCGGTCCGGAACTCGGCAAGAATGTCCGAGCGGGTTCCCGTGTAGGACTCTCCGATCACATAGGCGAGCACGGTGGCCATGACGATGCCCTCTTCGCTCTCCGTGCGCAGGAAGCGGGTACGGAACTCGCGCAGGACCGCGGCGAACCCGGGATCCTCCCACTCGAGAAGGGGGCGCTCCACCTGAAGGAACTCCGCCAGCACCGTGGCGAAGTCCGAATCGGCGGGGCGGTGCCAGAAGGCGATGTCGGGCCCGAAGGCATCCACCTGGAAGGGAAGGTAGAGGGCGGCACCCCGCGGCACCTGGCGGACGAGCGCCGGATTGTACCGGCGCAACTCGTTGACGGAAAGCCCCGTGCGCTGCGCGATGTCGGCGATCGGGAGGTTCCTCGACGCGCGCATCGCGTGCACCGGCTGCTGCGGGATGTCGGCCGTGAGCCGGGTCACGTTGTAGGTGTTCCCGAAGACCATCTCGGCATAGAGGAAGGATCGCGGACCATAGCTTCGCACGACCTCGCGGAACCGGGTCGGAGAGATCGTGCGCAGGTCCCGGGCGAACTCGGCCCCCAGGAAGTACTGTTCCCGCATGGTCTCACCCCCTAGCCGACTCCCGTTGATAACGGTCCGGCCCACGTTCGAGCCCCCGGCATGGTGCTCGGAGAGAGCGGGGATGAAGCTGCCGTACTTCGTGGCGAGGATCGTGAGGTACGCTGCGCAGTACGCCGCCTGCGTCGTCTGGTTGTGCCCCTCGATCTCGAAGGGGGAGATCTGCTTCATCCGGTTCCAGTTCCCCGGAAGCCACTGGCAGAACCCGATCGCCCCGGCCTCGGAGCGGACCGTGCCGTTCAGTCCCGATTCCAGGATGGCCTGTGCGATTCCGATCTCTGCGGGGACCCCGAAGCGCTCGTAGATTCGGCCCCACTCCCCGAGAAAGCTTCCGTACGTCCGGACATTGGGAAGCAGAAAGCGTCCCCGCGTGGCATTGTGCAGCACCGGCCCGGTGGTCTCTTCGAGGAGCTCGGCGACCTGGTCGCGACGGGGGCTCAGGCGGTTCTCGAGCCGCTGACCGCGAAGGGCCTGGGCGAGCGAGGCGTCTTCCCACCGTCCGTCCCGGGTCCAGTCTCCACCATTCGGAAAGACGGCGAGCAGCCGGCCGTCGACCCCGGACCCGAAGGCCACCGAGCCGTCGGGGATCGTGAAGATGTGCTGCCAGAAGGGGTATCCGGGCCGGAACTCCGACATGGCCTGGAAGTCATCCTGGAGCCGGGCCCTGGCCAGCTCACGGACCCGGTCACCCCCAACGGCGGCCTCTCCGCCTTCATGGAGTCCGCTGGAGACGAGATGGGCCTGGATCCCGGCCGCGGCTCCCGCATCATGCTGAAGCGCCGCCAGATCGGATGGAATCGCCAGGAATGCGGCAACCAGCGACCAGACCGCAGCGACCGGAAGGGGGGATCGTCTCATGGCCGTCTCCTTGGCGTACCCAGGTGGGGGGCGTGTGCAGCCCCGAATACTCGTGAAACCACCCTGAAGACCAGCAAGTTCCACGCCGGGTCCGGCCCCGAGTCGGGGCTCGCTCCTGCGGTTGATCTGTCGGGGGTCGTGCCTCAAGATGGGGGGCGCCTTCGTGCGGCGCAAATCGAGTGCGAGCGATCCTGAACCGACTGACGAGGGGTGACATGGCGTCCGAAGCTGACTGGATTTTCACCGATGCGCGGATCTGGCGGGGAGGGCCCGCGGGCGACTCCGCCACCGAGGGGGTGCGAAAGGGGGCGCTGGCGCTCCGCAGGGGGCGGATCCTGGCCGTGGGGGACGCGAGCGAGGTGATGGGGCATCGCGGTCCAGACACCGCCATCTTCCCCCTTGGCGGTCGCTTCGTGATGCCGGGATTCGTCGATGCGCATGTGCACCTTCTGACCGGTGGGCTTCGTCTCTTCCGCGTCGACCTGAGGGGCGCCAGCTCCCGCCAGGAGTTCGTGCAGCGGGTCGCCGACCGGACCCGGATCACCCCGGACGGGGAGTGGATTCTGGGAGGGGACTGGAACCAGGAGGACTGGGGAGGGGCGTTTCCAGACCGCAGCTGGCTCGACCGGACCACGGGCGACAACCCGGTCTTCCTGCAGCGGATGGATCTGCACATGGGGCTGGCAAACTCGGCGGCGCTGAAGCTGGCGGGGATCTCGGCGGAGACCCCCGACCCCGAGAATGGACGGATCGATCGGAACCCGGAGACCGGGGAGCCGACGGGGATCCTGCGGGAGCGGGCGATGCTCCCCGTCTACGACGCGATTCCGGATCTCTCGGATGAGGACTGCATCGCCGCGATGCGGACGGGTGCGATCGGCGCCCTCGCCCTCGGGATCACGCAGGTCCACGACATGGGGGCGGTCCAGAAGCTGAGCGAGAGCTGGCAGTCGCTGCGGGTACTCGGAAGGCTCGAGGCCGAGGGGCGGCTCCCGTTACGGGTGAACTCGGCCCTTCCGATCCGCCACTGGGAGCGGGCGGCCGAGCTGGTCCGGACCGAGGGGTACGGGGGCGGGCGGCTGCGCTGGGGTGGAGTCAAGGCCTTCGTCGACGGCTCCTTCGGGAGCTCGACGGCCTGGTTCGAGGAGCCCTACCTGCACGAGCCGGATTCCCATGGGGGGCCGGTCTGCGACCTGGAGCAGCTCGAGGCCGACCTGACCGGCGCGCTCGAAAACGGGCTTCAGCCGGTGGTGCACGCCATCGGCGACCGGGCGAACGACTGGCTTCTGGCGCTGTGCGCGAAGCTCGAGGAGCGGACCCCGGAGGTCACGAAGGCGCTGCGGGTCGAGCACGCCCAGCATCTTTCCGAAGACGGGCTGGCGGAATTCGGTCGCACCGGGCGCTTCGCCTCGGTGCAGCCCCTGCACATTATCGATGACGCCCCCTGGATCGAGATGAAGATCGGGGAGGAGCGGGGGCGCCGTTCCTACGCCTTCGGCAGTCTGGCGGCCGGGGGGGCCCGGGTGGCTCTCGGGTCGGACTGGCCGGTGGCGCCGATGGACCCGCTCGGGGCGGTGCGCACGGCGATGACCCGGATCCTTCCCGAGAGCGTCGGCGGGGGGGAGGGCGGGCCCTGGAACCCCGAGGAGCGGCTCGACCTGGCGACGGCGCTGCGCGCGCACACCTGGGGAGGCGCGCTCGCCGGGGGCTGGGAGGCCGAGACAGGAAGTCTGGATCCGGGGAAGTTCGGAGACTTCATCGTCCTCTCCCGGGACCCGTTCGAAGTCGCTCCCGAGGCGCTCGGCCGCGAGGTCCGGGTCGACCTGACCTTCGTCGACGGGATCCTCGCCCACCGCCGCGACGACTCACCGCTTTGACGAAGCTACCAGCTGCTGCGGTGCACGCCGCGCACGGCCCGTCCCGAGGGGTCGGCCTGTGAGGCGAAGGCTTCGTCCCAGGCCACGGCCTCGGGCGAGGAGCAGGCGATGCTCGGCCCCGAGGGCACTGTGGCCGCCGCCGACGCCGAGGGGAAGTGGCGCTCGAAGATCGATCGGTACATGTAGGCCTCCTTGGTCAGCGGAGGGTTCAGGGGGAACCGCTCCGCCGCTTCCGAGAGTTCGCGGTCGGAGACATGGCGCTCGGCCCGGTCCTTGAGCGCGTCGATCCACCCGTAGCCGACCCCGTCCGAGAACTGCTCCTTCTGGCGCCAGAGGATCTCGGGGGGCAGGAGCCCCTCGCCCGCCTCGCGCAGGATCGCCTTCTCGGGCCGATCAGGTCCGGGCATCCGGGCGCTCGGATCGATGCGCATGGCCGTCTCGAGGAATTCGAGGTCGAGGAAGGGGACCCGCGCTTCGACCCCCCAGGCGGCCATCGACTTGTTGGCGCGAAGGCAGTCGTATAGGTGGAGCGCCTGGACCTTTCGGACCGTCTCGTCGTGGAAGGCGAGGGCATTGGGCGCCTTGTGGAAGTAGAGGTAGCCCCCGAAGACCTCGTCGGCTCCCTCGCCGGAGAGGACCATCTTGATCCCCATGGCCCGGATGCGGCGGGCCAGCAGGTACATGGGGGTCGACGCCCGGATCGTGGTCACGTCGTAGGTCTCGACGTGGCGGACCACGTCGTCGATCGCGTCGAGCCCCTCCTCGATCGTGTAGCGGAACTCGTGGTGCTGCGTCCCGATCCCGTCGGCGGCGGTGCGGGCCGCGGCGAGGTCGGGAGAGCCCTCGAGTCCGATGGCGAAGGAGTGCAGACGGGGCCACCAGGCGTCTTCCCTGCCGTCGCTTTCGACCCTCCGGTCCGCGAACCGCTTGGCGATCGCCGCCACGAGCGAGCTGTCGAGCCCCCCGCTGAGGAGGACGCCGTAGGGCACGTCGCACATGAGCTGCCGCTGGATCGCCCCTTCGAGCGCCCGGCGCAGGGCCCCCGCATCGCCCGGCTGGGTGGCCTCGGAGGCGGAGGTCCATGCGGGATGATAGTAGCGATCGATCGTCCCCTGCTCGCTGTCGAGGTAGCAGCCGGGGGGGAAGCTGCGCACCTGTCCGCACTCCGGTTCGATCGCCTTGAGCTCCGACGCCACCCAGAGGCGGCCCTCGGAATCTCGGCCGTAGTAGAGGGGCATGACGCCGATCGGATCGCGGGCGATGAGGTAGCGCCCCCGGAGTTCGTCCCAGAGGACGAAGGCGAAGATCCCGTTCAGCCGACCGAGGAACTCCGGGCCCTCCTCCCGATAGAGAGCGAGGATGACCTCGCAGTCCGACGCGGTCTGGTACTCGTATTCAGGGGTCTCGGCGCGAAGCTGCCGGTGGTTGTAGATCTCGCCATTGACCCCCAGGATCTGCGTACCATCGGGGCTCAGGAGCGGCTGGGCCCCCGACTCGACGTCGACGATCGAGAGTCGCTCGTGGACGATGATCGCCCGGTCGCGCACTTCGATGCCGCTCCAGTCGGGGCCGCGATGACGCTGGCGGCGTGAGGCTTCCAGGGCGCGGGGCCGCAGGGCGGACACAGCACCGGCAGGGTCGAAGATTCCGAGGATCGAGCACATGGGGTCCGCCGACGGGGGGTGGCTGGCAAGGAACGGGAAAGACCCCCGAAATCTCACACCCCGAAGCGCCCCGTCAACGGGGGGGAATCTCCTCGCGAGGCCGGGGGTCCGGACGGATTCGATGGTCCCCGTTGTCGCGGTGCGGTGGACCCGGCGCCCGCGAAGCCGCAGATTGCAGGGGGAGATTCGGGATTTCAACAACCACGAGGCTGCGGTGAAGGTGAAGTGGAGCACCGGGATCATTCTGATCGGGGGCGTGGTGGCCCTCGACCTGTGGAGCAAGAGCTGGGCTCTGCGTACTCTCTCCGGCGGGCAGTCGCTGGAGTGGTTCGGGGGGCTGGTTCCCATCAACCTCGCCTTCAACAGGGGCGCGGCGTTCGGGCTCTCGATCGGCGACGATCCCCGCTGGATCTTCATTCCGATAACGATCTTCGCGGTGCTCTTCCTGGGGACCCTGCTGGTGCGGGCGAAGGCCGACGACCACCTGCGGATCGTCTCTACCTCGCTCGTGATCGGGGGCGCCCTGGGGAATCTGTACGACCGGGTCCGCTGGGACCGGGGGGTCGTCGATTTCCTGGGTCCGATCGACCTGGGGTTCATGCTCTGGCCGATCTTCAACGTCGCCGACATGGCGATCACGGTGGGGGCGATTCTCCTGGCGATCTCGCTCTGGACCGAAGAGATCGACGACCCCCGGAGCGCCACCACTCCCGACGCTCCCCCCTCCGAGGCCGGCTGAGGGGGGGCGGCCCCCCTTTCGGGACCCGACCGCGTTCGGTCAGCCGTTCAGGCGGTCGAGGATCTGGGAGTCGGAGCTCCCGGGGGCCTCGTGCAGGAGGGTCCGGGCGTGTCGCATCGCCCCGGGTCGATTCCAGAGCAGGAGCCCCATGAGCCTCCCCTCGACCCGGTAGATCCCCACGCCCGGGTCGTCGAGGGCCGACCCCAGGTGGAGGTCGGGCCCCTCTCCGTCGCACTCCGGGAGCCCGACCACCTCCCACGTCAGCCCGAAGAAGCCCGAGTGGAAATAGGGCATGGGGTCGTAGTCCTGCGGGGATCCGGCCGCCCCCATCCCCGCCAGCATCCCGCTTTCGTTCGCGTGGGACTCGTGCTCCAGCCGGCGGTGCCGGCCGCCCCGCAGCGACAGGGGGAAGGAGACGACGTCGCCGGCGGCGAAGATCCCGGGCGCGGAGGTGCGCAGGTGCGCGTCGACCCGGATCCCCCCATCGACCTCAAGCCCCGCATCCCGCGCCAGTTCGACGCGGGGCTCGACCCCGATCCCCGCCACCACGAGATCGGCGTCGGGCAGGGGCGTGCCGCCCGAGGCCTCGCGGTGCGGATGCAGCTCGATGCCCCGATCCGCGAAGGCGTCAGCGATCCGACGGGGCAGGGGAGCGGGCAGGATCCGCTCCAGGAGGGCGCCCTCGGGGTAGTGAAGCGACACCGAGGCTCCGGCCTCACGCAGAGACGCGCCCAGCTCGGTGCCGATGAAGCCGCCCCCGATGATCGCGATCCGGCTCCCCGCCTCGGCGGCCCGCCGGACCGTCCGGTAGGACTCCAGGCTCCGGAAGTAGACGACCCCATCGGGGTTTCCGGGAAGCCGGCGGGGCCGGCACCCCGTCGCCAGCACGAGGCCCTCGTAGCTCTGGCGCTCCCCCGAGGACAGCTCGATCTCGTGACCCTCGGGATCGATCGCGGCGACCCGGGAATCGACCCGGACGGTCACGGCCTCGTCGGCGGTGTCCCGCCAGATCCGCTCCTCGGAGGTACCGTGCCAGAGCCCCTTCGACAGGGGTGGGCGGTCGTAGGGGGCATGGGGCTCGTCGGAGAAGAGCAGGATCGGGCGCTCCGGTTCCACCGAGCGGATCCCGCGGGCGGCGGCGTCGGCCGCCATCCCGCCGCCCACGATGACGAAGGGTCGCACGGGGTCGGCCACCGGCTAGTCCTCGGCCTCGGACTCGGGAAGGAATCGCACGAACTGGATGCGGCGCCCATCCATCTTGACGACGCGAAATCGTCCTCCCCGAACCGAGAGCTCGTCGCCGACCACCGGAACCCGGTTGAGCCCACCGAAGACGAAGCCACCCACGGTGTCGAAGTCCTCTTCCGGGAGATCGAGGCCCAGGCGCTCGTTGGCGTCCCGGAGGGTCACCCCGCCCCAGACGCGCGTCACCCCGCGGGCGAGGGGCTGGAAGAAGACGGGCTCGTCGAGTTCGTGCTCGTCCTGGATCTCGCCCACGATTTCCTCGATCAGGTCCTCGAGGGTGATCAGGCCGGCGATCCCCCCGAACTCGTCGACCACCATCGCCATCTTCACGCGGGCGCGGCGCATCTCGACGATCAGGTCTTCGACGGGCTTCGAGGCCGGCACGAACTTCGGGGGGCGGAGGATGCCCCGAATCTCCTCGAGCCCTTCGCGATCGGCCTGCCAGAGCTCACGGGCGACGAGGATCCCGACGATCCGGTCGAGGGACTCCTCGAAGACGGGAAGGCGGAGATGGCCCTCGTCGAGCATCATCGCCTTTGCCTCTTCGATGCCGGCATCGATCGAGATCGCGACCATGTCGGTGCGCGGCGTCATGACCTCGCCCACCGTGACCTCGCTCAGGTTCATGACGTTCGTCACGACCCGCCACTCGGCCTCGTCGAGGGTGCCCTCCCGCCGGCCGATCTCGGCCATGACCTCGAGTTCGGCCCGGCTCACGGTGGACTCCGCCTGCCGGCCTCTCGAGACCAGTCCGGAGAAAAGCGACAGGGGGATCAGCACCGGCTTCATGACCAGGATGAGGCCGCGGAGGAACCAGGCGGTGGGAGCGGCGAGCTCCTTCCAGAAGGTGGCTCCCAGCGTCTTGGGAACGATCTCGGAAAGCAGGAGGATCGCCAGGGTGAGCCCGGCCGAGAAGAGCGCGATCCACTCCTCGCCGAAGACCTGCAGGGCCAGCCCGCCCCCGATGGCCGCCCCCATCGTATGGGCGATCGTATTGAGGGTGAGGATCGCCGAGATCGGCTCGTCGATCTTCTGCTGCATGTCGTGCAGGAACTGCCCGGCACGCTTCCCCTCGTCCTTCATCACGCCCACGAAGGCGTGATTGGCCGAAAGGAGGACCGCCTCCAGGATCGAACAGATGAAGGAGACGCCGATCGAGATGACGAGGACCCATATGAGTGTGACCATCAGGGCACAGTATCACCCTTCGTGCACCGCCTCACAACCCGTCGGGGTGGGGGGCGGACATGCCGAAGTGGATCGGACTTCCCCTGGTCCGGAGTGCTCAGCTGACCAGCTCGGCGTCGAGGGTGATCTTGACCGCGGAGAGGGCTCGCGAGATCGGGCATCCGGTCTTTGCACCCTCAGCGATCGACTGGAAGGTGTCGTTGTCGATCCCGGGCACATCGGCCTTGCAGCTGAGTTCGATGTGCGTGATTCCGGGGCCATCGTCGGTCTCGCCCAGGTGCACGTGGGCCTCGGCGGCGACGCTGTTGGGGGTGTGCCCCGCCTGGTCGAGCTCGTGGGAGAGGGCCATGGCGTAGCAGCTGGCGTGGGCGGCGGCCATGAGCTCGTCGGGGTTGCTCCCCACACCCGACTCGAACCGCGAGGCGAAGGTGTACCCCGCCTGGTTCACGACCCCGCTCTCGGTCGACACCGACCCGGTTCCCTTGGCCAGATTTCCCTTCCACTCGGCACTCGCGCTGCGAACTGGCATCGGATGCTTCTCCTTGTCTTGAGCTGAACTCGATCCGGCCCTTCCGGGCATTCCGGTGGCCGGCGGGGTGACGAGTACCCGGCCCCGGGGGCTACGGTCCCCCCTCGGGGCCTTCGGGAGGGGAGAAGGCTGGCCTCCGGGGGCCGGGCCGGCTAGAATTTCGGGAGGAGGTCGGGAAATCACGTGCGTTCCGGAACGAGGGTCAGACCATGATGGGGAAGGGCACCGGGGTTCGTATCCTGCTAGGTGGGCTCGTGACGGTGGCCGTGCTCGCTCTCTCCTCGTGCGGAGGGGCGGCCGGCGCTTCGGGGGCCGGAGCCGGAAGCGGTTCGTCCGAGGCCCCGCAGGCCGACTACTGGATCTACGTGGGGGCCGAATCGGCGGACCAGATTCACCGTCTCCGCTTCGGGCCGGAGGGCATCGAGGTCGAGCAGACGCGCCACATCGGTCGGCTTCCGACCGAGGTCGAAGGGCCGCACGGCCTGGCCGTCTCGCCCGACGAGCGGTTCCTCTACATGAGCACGGGCCATGGCGCCCCCGACGGGCACTTCTGGAAGTTCGCCGTCGGACCCGACACCCTCGTGGCCGATCCGATCCCGCTGGGGGACTTTCCCGCGACGATCGACCTGACCCCCGACGGGCTCTACGCTATGGTCGTCAACTTCAATCTCTACGGCTCGATGGTCCCGTCGACCATGTCGGTCGTCTACACCCCCGATGTCGTCGAGGTCGACCGGATTGAACTGTGCACGATGCCCCATGGGGTGCGTACCCACCCGACGGGCAACTGGGTGTACACGACGTGCATGATGGACGACCAGCTCGTGGAGGTCGATACGCGCAGCTTCCGGGTATCGCGGCGATTCTCCGTCGAGGCGGGTGAGGAGGGTCCGATCGAGACGGCAGCGGTGGCCGGGCATGACCACGCGATGATGGACCATGCGGATCATGCGGGCATGGACCACATCGGGCACGCAGAGCAGACCTGCTCTCCGACCTGGGCCCTTCCGTCGGCGGACGGGACCCACCTGTACGTGGCCTGCAACCGGACCGACGAGATCCTCGAGGTCAGTCACGAGAGTTGGGAGCTGACGCGGCGGTTCGCGAGTGGGCGGGGACCCTACAACCTCGCCACCACCACCGACGGTCGACTCCTGGTCGCCACCCTCAAGCAGGGGCATGCCGTGGAGTTCTTCGATCTCGAGACGGGCACCTCGCTCGCGACGACCCCGACCTCGACGAATGTCGTCCACGGGGTCGTTCTCTCCCCCGATGATCGGTATGCCTTCGTGAGCGTGGAAGGCATCGGGGCCGAGCCCGGAAAGGTCGACGTCTACGACCTGGCCACCTTCGAGCGGGTCGCATCCGCCGAGGTCGGGCAGCAGGCGTCGGGGATCGATTTCCTGAGGATGGCACCTCGGGCTCCTTGACCATCGACCGGGGGGCCGACTGAATGGCAGCGTCTGCAGAGCGTCCGGAGCCGCGTCCCGGGTACGGGGCGGGAGAGGTGAGCGTATCGCTCGACCGCAACGTGGCCGAGGCGCTCCCCCCCGTTCTTGCCGCCCTGACGCTGGTCTACGCCACGCTCGTTCCCGCGCACCTGTTCGTGCTGGAGTATGCCGCCGCTTCCCAGCTCGCCCTGGGCTGCGCCATCGGTGCGGGGCTGATGGGCGCGGGGCTGGTCGCGCTTCGGGTCGCCCCGATTCCCGCGGGGCGTGGGCATCCGGCGGCCACGGCGCTGGCCCTCCTGGTCCTGGCGCTCTCGGTACTCCATCTCTACCTGGGAGGGGTTCCGAGGGAGACGACCACCATCGTCCTTCTCGTTCTGGGAGTCGGCCTCTTCTTCCTCGACTGGGGGTGGTTCTCGATCGTGGTCGGGGCCTCGCTGGCGTCCTGGCTGGCGGTCGCCGCTCCGAATCTTCCCGATCCGGACTGGCTTCACTTCGGGATCACGCTGGCGATCGCGACCGTACTGTCGGGAACCGTTCTGAAGGTCCGCCGCGCCAACCTCACCCGAATGGAGCAGCTGCGCACGCAGCATCGGGTGCGGCAGATCGAGCTCGAGAGTGCGCTCGATCAGACGGAGCGGGCCCGCAGCGAGGGCGAGGACGCCCGAAAGGCGATGGAGACCGCCATCGTGCAGGTCAAGGAGAGCGAAGAACGATTCCGCCGGCTCGCCGAGGCCACCTTCGAGGGCGTGCTCTTCTACCGGCGCGGACTGATCCTCGACGCGAACCCCCGAGCCGCACAGCTGCTTCGGGTGAGTGTCTCGCAAATGGTCGGGGATCCGGTCCTGAACCTGGTGGCCCCCGAACACCGAAACCGCGCCGAGGGCTTTCTGCTCGGCTCGGGCCGGGGGCGGGATCCCTCGGGCCCGGACACCCTCGAGGTCGAGGGGCGGCGCTACGACGGCACGTTCTTGCCTGCGGAGCTCTCGGTGGTCGATTCGCTCTACCAGGGCGACCCGGCACGGGTTCTGGTGATCCGCGACGTGACGAACCAGAAGCGGGCGGAGCGGATGCTGCGCCGAGCGCTCGAGGAGGCCGAGGCCAACTCTCGGGCCAAGAGTTCCTTTCTGGCGAACATGAGCCATGAGCTGCGAACTCCGCTCAACTCCGTGATCGGCTTCGCCAACATCCTGTTGAAGCGACAGTCCGAGAGCCTCCCGGCGCGGGAGCTCGACTACCTGCGTCGCATCCAGACGAACGGAGAGCACCTGCTCGCCCTGATCGAGGACATTCTCGACCTCTCGAAGATCGATGCGCAGCGCATGGAGGTCGTCCGGGAACCGGTCCCCCTCGACGAACTCACCGAGGAAGTCGTCCGCATGCTGGATCTGCAGGCCAGACGCCGGTCGCTCGAACTCGCGACCGAGGTGCCGGCGAACCTGCGCCCGGCGATCGCGGACCACCGTCGGCTGCGGCAGGTCCTCCTGAACCTGGTGGGAAACGCCCTCAAGTTTACCCAGGAGGGCGGGGTGACGATTCGGGTGGTGAGCGACGGAGACGCCGGCCGCCCCCTCCGGATCGAGGTCGAAGACACCGGAATCGGAATCCCGGAGGCGGAGCTCGAAGAGGTCTTCTCGCCCTTTCATCAGATCGACGGCTCCCAGGCCCGCAGCTTCGGGGGTACCGGTCTCGGCCTCGCGATCTCGCGATCCCTCTGCGAACTGATGGGCTTCGAGCTGGGGGCCCGAAGCCGGGTCGGACAGGGCTCGACCTTCTTCGTGGACCTCGATCCCACCGGATCCCCGGGATCGGACGGACGGGGTGGGCAGTCGGACCGACGCCCTCGACCCGAGTCCGGCAATGGAGCCATCGACGCGGTGCTTCCCGGCTGAATCCGGGGTGCCGGCGCTTGCGTGCGCACCCCTGATTGGTGAGACTTGGCAGGTTCCGTAGCCCGCCTGTCGCCCGGTCCGGTGATGGCGGGATCACACACGATTCCCCCGAGGCCTCCACTCCGTTGTCCGCCACGTCCACCCCCTCGCACGCCAGACTTCCCCTGATCGGCCGACCGCTCGCCGCGATCGGCCGCACGAGTGCGCTCGTGGCCGAGCACGCGGGGCAGCTGGGGCTTCTCCTGGCCCGGTCGGTGCGTGCGCTGGTGGGCCTCCAGGTCTCGTTCCGCTCGATCCTGAACCAGATCTACATCATGGGAGCGCAGAGCGTCCCGATCGTCCTGGTGACCGCGGTTCTGGCCGGGATCGTGACCAGCCAGCAGGGGGGCTACCAGTTTCAGGGGTCGGTCCCCCTCTACATTCTGGGCTCCGTCGTGACGTCGTCGGTGGTGCTGGAGCTGGGGCCCGTGCTGACCGCGATCGTCCTGGTGGGACGGGTGGGAGCGCGCATCACCGCAGAGCTCGGCACGATGAAGGTCTCGGAGCAGATCGACGCCTTCGAGGCGCTCGGGCGGGATCCGGTCGCGATCCTCGCGGCCCCCCGGATCCTGGCGGGGATCATCGTGCTCCCGGTGCTGGTCGCCCTTGCCAACCTGGTCGGCGTGACGTCCGGCATGGTCGCGGCGCGCCTCACCCTGGGACTGGGGTACGAGTCCTTCCTCTACGGGGCTCGGCTCTTCTGGCACAACTGGGACATGTTCTACTCTATGACCAAGGCGGTGACCTTCGGGCTCGCGATTCCCCTGATCTCGATCCACATGGGGCTGCGCACCAGCGGGGGCGCCTCGGGGGTCGGGCGCACGACGACGGCCTCGGTGATGTTCATGACGCTGACGATCCTGATCCTCGACGCCTTCTTCCCCCCGCTCCTCCTCCAATGAGCGTCCGCTCCCGGTGCGGCGAAGGGCGGCGAGCATGATCCGCTTTCGTTCGGTCTACAAGGCCTTCGACGCCCCCGTGCTGCAGGGTGTCTCCTTCGAGGTCGAAGAGGGCGAAATGTTCGCGGTATTCGGGCCCTCGGGTACCGGAAAGAGCGTCCTTCTGAAGACGACGATCGGGCTGATCGCGCTGGACCACGGGAATGTGGCGGTCGAGGGGGACTGGGTGTACGGCTCCGGCAAGCAGACTCTCGCGAGGGTGCGCCGGAAGGTGGGGTACGTCTTTCAGAACTCGGCGCTCTTCGACTCTCTGAACGTGTGGGAGAACGTCGAGATGGGGATCGCGGAAGCGGAGCTGGCGACCCTGGCGGGGCGGGAACGGACGCGCAAGATATGGGATGCGCTGGAGCTCGTGAACCTCGAGCCGCGCGATATCCTGAAGAAGATCCCGTCCGAACTCTCGGGAGGGATGCGCAAGCGGGTGGGGATCGCCCGGGCAATCGTGGGGCGTCCCCGGATCCTGCTCTGGGACGAACCGACGACCGGGCTCGATCCGGTCAACACGGCCGCGGTCGAGCGCCTGATCGCCCGACTGTCGGCCGAGCTCAACGTGACCTCGATCGTTGTCACCCACGACATCGAGGGGGGCCTCCTGATGTGTGATCGGGTGGCCATGCTGGAGGGAGGCCGTCTGCGGTTCATCGGAGCCCCCGACGCCTTCCGATCATCGGAGGATCCCGTAGTGCGAGCATTCGCAGACCGAGCGGCGGCCGAGGCCGCCCTGGACCAGATGGAGATCACATGACGGACCGAGAGGCAAGCGCAGACCGGAAGGGCAGGAGCCCCGGAGAAGACGAGCTCGAACGGGCCACACCCGCCTCCACGGGAGGTAGGGAGGCCCGAATCGGGATGTTCGTCATCCTGGGCTTCTTCGCCACCATCGTCCTCCTCTTCCTCCTGACGGATCCGGCCACCTTCCGCGGGCGATACATGGTCACGACGCAGGTCGAGGACGCGGGAGGGGTGCGACGCGGAGACCCCGTGCAGATGAGGGGAGTGAACATCGGGCGGGTCCACCGCTTCGATCTCGACACCGAGGGGAACCGGGTCGACATGACGCTCGAGATCAACGGGGAGTGGGAGATCCCCCAGGACTCCTACGCGCAGATCACCGGAATGGGCCTGCTCGGGGGCCGGACCGTCGAGATCGTGCCGGGAACCTCGGGGGTCGCGGTGGCACGCAACGGCTTCATCGAGGGCCGACCGGCGACCGGCGGTCTCGAGGACCTGGCGGACATGATGGGTGCGGATGTCACCGAGATCATGGACCGGCTGCAGCGGCTCACCTCGGACACGACGGTCGATGCGGTGCAGGGCACCGCGCTCGATGCGAGGCGCCTGGTCTCGGACCTGAACGCGATGCTCGACACGCAGCGTGCCGAGATCGAGGGGCTGACGGCGAGCCTGAGGAGCTCCGCAGAGGCGATCGAGGGTTCGGTCTCGGGCCCCGAGCTCGAACGCACCCTGGCACGCGCGGATTCGACGATGGCTCGGCTCCAGGAAACCGGCGAGACGCTCGGACAGGCGTCGAACTCGCTCGAGGCGATCCTGGCCCGGATCGAATCCGGCGAGGGGACCCTGGGCCGACTCTCGAACGACGATCAGCTCTACGAGAACTGGAACCGTGCGGCGACGGCGTTCCTCGAGCTCGCCGAGGACATTCGGGAAAACCCCGGCCGGTACGTGCGACTCCGCATCTTCTGAGCCGGGGGGTTGCGGCCGGTCCCCTCCGGAACGTGACCGAACGGATCAAGACACGAACGCCCCGCCACCCGCTTTTCGCAGGTGACGGGGCGTCGTGCTTCGCGGTGGAACTGCCGGGTGCGGCTCGGGCTTACCAGCCCGGCATCATCTGGAATCCCCAGTGTCCGCCCTTGCCGGGACGCTGCCAGGGATAGGCGTAGTACAGCTCCATGATGAGCGCGCCGAGCACGTTGAAGCGGGCGCTGACCCCCGTGCTCATGACCGGGATCCGCTCGGCCGACGTCCGGCTGAACTCGAGCGTCGGCTCCCGCGTCGAGTCCCACGCGAGACCGATGTCGTTGAAGAACGAGATCTCGGTGGGGATGAACCCGAAATCGAGCAGCCCGTAGCGGTCGGTGCCGATCAGGGGGATGCGGGCCTCGAGGTTGAGCACTCCGATCCGGTTGCCCTGCAGGCGGTCGAACACGGGGCAGGTGCCCGACTGCTCCGGCAGCATCGACTGCATCTGGCATTCCTGCTGCTCGAAGGAGTGCGCCGCGTAGCCTCGGACCAGCGACTGCCAGCCCAGGAAGTAGGGTCTGAGCACGCCCTCGGTGCTCCGATCGTCGACATCGGACCCGTATCGCCCGAGGTGCAGCCCACGCACCGCGATCGTCAGGTTGGTCGAGGGGCTGAAGTAGCGACGGTGGTCGAGGTTCAGACTCGTGAACCCGACCGTCCCCATGGTCTGCCCGATCTCGTAGCGAAAGCGCCCGCCGCGGATCGGAGAGGTGAAGCCCACGAAGGAGTTGTCCCCCACGTACGCAGCCGTCGCCTCGGCCAGATTGATCGGGTCGGGCGTGAGATCGTCGCGATCCCTCCGCTGGTAGTCGATCACCTGCTGGCCGGGACCGAGTACGAAGACCTCTTCCTCGATGTCGTACGAGTACCGGTTCACCCCGGCCGCGAAGTCGAAGCGGCGGGTCTGGTTGAGTGCGTACGAGGCCAGACCGAAGGCCTGGGTCTGGTAGAGTCGCACCCACTGGCGGATGAACTCCGGGCCCTGCTCCCCCTGGCCGAGACCGGCAACCACGAAGAGGTTGGGGATTCTACCTGCACCCACGCCCCAGTCCCATCGACTCTCGAGGTTCTGGTACATGAACTGTCCGCCCAGGTCCTTGAGCGACCCCTGGGCCTGCACGGCGACTCCCAGGTTGCGGTTGCCGAGCATGTCCGAGAAGAGCGCCAGGATCGAGCCGCCCACATAGTTGCCGAACCGATCGGTCCCCACCGAGACCGACGGCTGGGTGATCAGGTCGAGCGAGAGCGAACGGTCGTAGTCCCGGCTGGTCTCCTCGGCATACACGCCGGTCGGAGCCAGGGCGGTCTCGGGATCGTCCAGGTAGGCCACGATCCGGGACGGTGCGGGAGAATCGCCCAGGGGGAGCATGCGCCCCTCGCGATCCATGTCGGCGACCACGGTCGGAGCCGTGGGCAGGTCCCGCGAATCCACCGAGTACACGTGGAACTCGAACTCGTCGAAGACCGAGAACACCACCGTCCCGGTCTCGCGAGCCACCGACATCGCCGGAGACATCGTGGTGATTCCACTGACCCCGGTGGCCAGGTTCGTCACCCGCTGAAGCTCTCCGGACTCGAGCTCCATCCGGTAGATGTCGCTGAATCCGTCCGGGTCCGACAGGAAGTACAGTCCCCGACCATCCGGGGTGAACTGCGGGTTGCTGTGACGGACGTTGCCGAAGATCTCGAGGGTTTCGACCGAGTGCTCAACGAGGTCGAAGAAGGCGATCCTCATCTCCGAAAAGACGAGCCTCTGGAAGTCGGTCTCGGGACCCCGGTCGCTCACGAAGGCGATCCGGTTCCCGTCCGGCGAGAACACGGGCTGCATCGCCGAGTGCTTGTCCCGCGTCAGCGCCGTGACGTCCTCGGTCGCGAGGTCCACCAGGTACAGGTCGGTGGCGCCTCGGGCCTGGCCCGAAAACACCAGCTGGCTGCCGTCGGGTGAGAAGCTGGGGCCGGTGATCTCGCCGATCTCCCGGCTCACCCGAACACGCTGCTGCACGTTTCCGCGATCGGTGTCGACGATCACGATCTCGTTGCGACCGTTGGCGAAGACCACGAAGGCGATCCTCTCTCCGTCCGGGGACCACGCTCCCGACGAGTCGATGAATCGCAGTGCGTCGAAGTGGGGGTCCGCAATCGCGCTCGACAGCTTCCGGATCACCTCTCCGGTCTGCGCGTCGGCCAGGAAGAGGTCAAAGGAGAAGAGATCCTTTTCGGACATGAAGACCATCTTCGAACCGTCGGG
This sequence comes from Gemmatimonadota bacterium, assembly GCA_007126575.1. Taxonomy (GTDB): domain Bacteria; phylum Gemmatimonadota; class Gemmatimonadetes; order Longimicrobiales; family Gaopeijiaceae; genus SLBA01. The sequence goes on from SLBA01000010.1 coordinate 28,032, forward strand.
GGAGATCGACGGCGCGACATTCTGGGCTCCGGCGCCGGTCGACGGGGCCAGGAGCAGGGTGCCGGCCTCGCCGGGGGGCGTCTTGTCCTCCATGCGGGCGGCGTAGTGGCTCTCGGCCGCGGCCTTCCAGTGCACTGAGAGCGAGTCGTGGCTGATCCCGAGAACCTGCTGGATCGCGGGCTGCCATCCGATGCGCAGAGACGACCGGAAGAGTCGGATCACGGCGTCATCCCCGTACTCCGCACCCACGTAGGTCCAGAACGCCTGTCCGAACCGGTAGGGGAAGAAGCGGGTCTCGCGAGTCAGCTGGATGAGGGTGGGGAAATCGTCGCGGCGCAGGGCGTCGCGCAGCCACATGCCGGTCAGCGGGTCTTCCCGACCCAGGGAGAGGTACTCCGCCATCCCCTCGACCATCCAGAGGGGGAGCGACATCAGGCCCTGCATTCCGCCGCCCCGCCTCGACTGGGCGATATTGAACTGGAATGCGTGCACGAGCTCATGGCCGAGCACGTGGTCGGTGGACGCGTACGAATTCGAGATCGGCATCACGACACGGTTTTTCAGTCCCTCGGTGACTCCCCCCGTCCCCTCTCCGACCATGCCGCCAATCGTGTTGGTCTGCTGGAAGTCCGGGTGGTCCGCGTAGAAGATCAGCGGCTTGCGGGCCTCGAACTCGTGCTGGAAGAGGCGGGCGAGCCGCTCGTACCAGCGCTCGGACATCCGGGCCAGGTCCTCGACGGCTTCGCGCTTCGCCGAGTAGTAGTGGATATCGAAGTGGGGTGTGGTGAGAACCCGGAAGTCGAAGTCGTCGTACTGGACCTTGTTGCGACCGAAATACTGCGCGTCGGCCGTTGCGGGAAGCAGGAAGATGAGGCCGAGCACGGGGACGAGCCAACGACCCAGGCGGTAGATCAGGGTGAACCGTCGGGGGCTACTGCTGGACATGGGAAATCCCTTTATCAGTGGTTGCGAACCCTCCGGGAACGCAATCACCGGGGGGAGAAGGGGAGTCAGCCCACTCTCTCTACCCGTACGCGCGGACTTGGGTCCTGGATCATCGCCTCCAAGGATTCGACGCCGTAACCGACGGGTTCGAAGGCTGCGAAGACCGCCACTCACGCAGGGCTGTCTTCGAAATCCCTCGAGCCCGGCCGCGGTTCCGCAGGGGTCCCGTGGACACCCCCGTTGCGGACCGATGGTCGCCCCGCCATGATCTCCTTCGAAGGCCCCGTTCGCCACGTACCCACAGAGTCCCAGCCATGACCGAACTTCCCGAGCCCGCACGACCCCATGACCCTACTCCGATCGCCAAGGCAGAGGCCGCGCCGGAGGATCCCTTCGCACCGGTCCGGGTGCGTGAGCCGGAGCTCGAAACCCCCGCCGGCTGGATCGACATCGACCGGGTCCGCTCCAATCTGGCGAAGGTTATGGCGTACCTGACGGACCGGGGACTCGAGTGGCGCCCCCACGTGAAGACGCACAAGAGTCCCTGGCTGGCCGGCCTTCAGCTCGAAGCGGGCGCGAGCGGGCTCACGGTCGCCACCCCGCGGGAAGCCGAGGTCATGGCGACGGTGGCCTCGGATCTGATGCTGGCCCATCCCCCGCTGCGCCGGAAGGCGGAGCGCGTCGTACGGATCCCCCCCGAGGTCAGGCTTCGGGTGGCGCTCGACTCCCTCGAATCGCTGCGAGCTCTCGAGGCCGCCGCCCACGGGGCGGGACGGGAGGTCGGAATCCTGGTCGAGATCGACGTGGGGATGGGCCGGGTCGGGGTGCCGGACGGGGCAGCCGCGATCGAACTCGCCCGGGCCGCCAACGCGTCGCCCTGCCTCACCTTCGACGGGGTCCTCTTCTACCCGGGGCACATTCGCACGACGGGCGAGGAGCGTCGGCGCCGGATCGGCCGCACCTCGGAGCGGCTTTCCGAGTTCCTGGCCGCACTCGAGGCCGATGGCCTGCCCGCGGGGATCGTGAGCGGAGGGTCCACTCCGACCCTGTGGGAGAGTCACCTCTTCGCGGGAGTGACCGAGATTCGCGCGGGGACCTGCATCTTCCACGATCGGGACATGGTCGAGCTCGGCGTGGCCAGCCCCGAGGAGGTCGCCTACTGGGTCCGGGCCTTGGTGGTGAGCGTGGTTCCGGGGGTCCGGGCGGTCGTGGATGCGGGCTCGAAGGCCCTTTCCAAGGAGGCCTTCCGGGGCGATGGGCGGGGCTTCGCGGTCCTCATGGATCCTCCCCACCTGGCGGTCGGGTCGCTGTCGGAGGAGCACGGGGTGATCGACCTCGAGGGGTCCGAATGGGCTCCACGGGTCGGGGACGCCGTGCGGATCCTCCCCAACCACGTCTGCGTCTCGGTCAATCTGCAGGATCGGCTCCTCCTCGCCCCCGACGCGGAGCACTCCACGCACCGTGCCCTCCCACTTCCCGGTCGGGGCCGGCTCCCCTGGGTCGATGCGGGGGGCTGAACCGAGCCCGACGAACCCGACCGAACAGCGAGGGGGACCGCCGCGGCTCGGGCCGAGGGTGCCCAACGCCCACGAGATCCCCTACCTTGCAGGGCCGGGTCGTCGCGGGATGATCCGGACCGAACCGGTCTGCGTCGGCAGGCCCTCCATCGTACCCCTCAGCCGAGAGCTCCCATGCCGCACATCGATCCCGTCGCCACCGACCTCGCCCCCGCCGCCATCGGTCCCTACTCGCAGGCCATCGTGAGCGACGGGTGGATCTACGTCTCGGGTCAGATCCCGCTGGATCCGTCCACCGGAGAGATGGAGCCGGGTGGGATCGCCGCGCAGACCCACCGGGTCTTTCGGAACCTCGAAGCGGTCCTGGTCGAGGCGGGCGGAGGGCTCGACACCGTGGTCAAGACGACCGTCTTCCTTTCGGACATGGCGAACTTCTCGGCGATGAACGAGGTATATGCGGAATACTTCGGGGATCATCGTCCGGCTCGCGCCTGTGTCGAGGCCGCGGCCCTCCCCCGAGCGGTGGATGTCGAGATCGAAGCGATTGCGAGGGTCTCGGACTGAAGCCGGCATTCCGGTCCCAGTGGAGGTCTGATTGAAAGCGCTTCTGAGTGTGCTCCTGGTTGCAGTGCTGGCCGCAGGCTGCACCTCCTTCGGCCCCCAGGCCTTCAGGGGAGATCCCTTCGCGCCCTCGGCCGACCGGAGTCTCATCGTGTTCATCGAGAACACGACGATGGAGGATGTCCGCGTCGAGGCCCGCAGTCCCAGGGACCGCTACGAGCTGGGGATGATCAACAGCCGTTCGGCCCGCCGGACCTCGATCCCGTGGAGCGACCTTCAGGACCTCCGCTTCCAGCTGGACCCGCTCTCCGGCCGACGCGTGACCACGCGGCCTGCGTCGGTCGGCCCAGGCGAGCGCGTCACCCTCGTGATCGTGCAGCCCCTCGAGCAGTCCTTCATCCGGCGCTGAGCCTCCAGGTCCTTCCAGATCAGGCGCCGTAGGGGATCCAGATGTTCTTCACCTGGGTCGCCTCGCGCAGGAAGCGCTCTCCGGCTCCCTGGCGTGTGTCCAGCCAGTTCGGCTGCCCGACCCCCGGGGTCCAGCACCGCTTGAGGTTGCCCGCGGACTCCCGTTCGATCATGGAGGCCTCCTCGGCGGACCCGAAGCCCCAGAACCCGTCCACCCCGTCGTGCGCGGCCAGGACCCGGACGAGCTCGGCGCGGGGACCCGTGATCAGGTTCACCACCCCGCCGGGAACGTCCGAGGTGTCCAGCAGCTGGTAGAGGGGGTGTGCCACCAGCGGAAAGGTGTTCGACGGCAGGGCGATGACCGCGTTGCCCATGGCGATGACGGGGGCGAGCGTCGAGATCAGCCCGAGCAGGGGGGCTTCGTCGGAGGCGGCGACGGCAAGTACGCCCAGGGGCTCGACCATCGCGACCGTGACGTTCCGGAAGGGGGTGGCGTGGACCCGTCCGTCGTACTTGTCGGCGAGTGCTGCGTAGTCGAAGAGGCGCTCCAGCGAGAGCCGGACCTCGCGGGCGGCCGCCTCGGGAGAGAGACCGGCCCCGCCCGTCAGGAGGGTCTCGAGCTCCTCGCGGCGGGCCTCGAGGTTCTCGGCCAGGTAGTAGAGGATCTGGGCCCGGAGGTGCGCGGGAGCCTGCCCCCAGGAGGGTTGCGCCTTGAGCGCGGCCTCGACGGCGTCGCGGACATCCTTGCGGTTCCCCCGGGGGATCTCGCCGACCCGGCGGCCCTCGGGATCGAGGACCGAGAGGGTATAGCCCCCGTCCGGCCGCTTCTGACGTCCACCGATGTAAAGCTTGAGCGTGCGGTCGATCGGACGAAGGCCGTCGGTCGAACGGGGTGCGGGTTCGGAATCCCCGTTCGAGCGGTCCATGCCGTCGGTCACCGACGATCGGGGACGATGCCCGGCCCGGTGATCGGCAGGATCGGCCTCGCCGGAATCCGGATCCGGTCGCAGGTACTCGTGCATCCCCTCGCGCCCACCCTCGCGGCCGAAGCCGCTCTCCCGGTACCCACCGAAGCCCGACGCCGCATCGAAGAGGTTCGTGCAGTTGACCCACACCGTCCCGGCCTTCACCGCGGGGGCGACCTCGAGCGCCAGGTTCACATTCTCGGTCCAGATCGAGGCCGCGAGCCCGTAACGGGTGTCGTTGGCCAGCTCGATCGATTCCTGATGGGTGCGGAAGGTCATCATGGCCACGACCGGCCCGAAGATCTCGACCTGGGCCAGGGTTCCCGCCGGCTCGACCCCGGTGCAGAGGGTGGGCGGGTAGAAGAGGCCCGCTTCGGGAATGGCCCACGAGGGCTGCCAGATCTCGGCGCCCTCGCTTCGACCGCGCTCGACGAGCTCGCGGATCGTGTCCAGCTGGACGGGGGACACGATTGCGCCCATGTCGACGCCCTTGTCTAGGGGATCGCCCATGCGGAGCGTCTCCATGCGGGCACGGAGCTTCTCTTCGAGAAGTCCCGCCACCCCCTCCTGCACCAGGATGCGGGATCCGGCGCAGCAGACCTGGCCCTGATTGAACCAGATCGCGTCGACCACCCCTTCGACGACCGAGTCGAGGTCGGCGTCTTCGTAGACGATGAAGGGCGACTTGCCGCCCAGCTCGAGCGAAAGCTTCTTCCCCTGGCCCGCGGTGGCCCGCCGGATCTCGCGACCGACCTCGGTGGAGCCGGTGAACGCCACCTTGCGCACCTTCTCGTGCGCCACGAGGGCGGCACCCGTGCGTCCATCGCCGGTCACCACGTTGACGACCCCGGGGGGAACGCCGGCCTCGTCACACAACTGCGCGAAGAGCAGGGCGGTGAGCGAGGTGTACTCGGCCGGCTTCAGGACGAGGGTGTTTCCGGCCGCGAGGGCGGGGGCCACCTTCCAGGCCAGCATGAGGAGGGGGAAGTTCCATGGGATGACCTGGCCCACGACTCCGTGCGGGCGCATCCCGGGAAACTCCCGGTCGAGGAGCTGGGCCCACCCGGCATGGTGGTAGAAGTGTCGGGCCACCAGAGGGATGTCGAGGTCGCGGGATTCACGGATCGGCTTTCCGTTGTCCATCGATTCGAGTACCGCGAAGAGCCGGGCGTGCCGCTGGACGGACCGGGCGATCGCGTACAGAACACGCGCCCTGTGGTGCGGGCCCTCGGACCACCACCCCTCCCGAGCCGCCTCGGCGGCCCGCACGGCCCGCTCCACATCGTCGGAGGACCCCTGACTGATCGATCCCAGCACCCGACCGTTGGCCGGATTTACGCTGTCGAAGCGAACGCCCTCGGAGGGTGGAGACCAGCGGCCGTCGATGAAGTGGTCGAAGCCTGACGCATGCTCCGCCAGCCACTGCTCGGCCAGCTCCGCGCTCTCGGGCGCCGGACCGTACTCCATCGTCTCGAAGATGCGGGTAATCGTGGTCATGAGAGCCTACGCGAGGGGATGACGGTGATGGGCCGAATAGCGGCCGGTGACGTGATGCTCGAGCTGACGCTCGATGTCGCCGAGGAGGGACGAGGCTCCGAAGCGGAAGAGATGAGGGTCCATCCACCCGGTGCCGAGCTCCTCGCGCACCAGGATCAGCCACTGCAGCGCCTGCTTGGCGGTACCGATCCCCCCCGCGGCCTTGAGTCCGACCTCGAAGCCGGTGCGGTCCCGATAGCTGCGGATCTGGCGGGCCATCGCGATCCCGGTGGGGAGGGTGGCGTTGACCGACTCCTTGCCCGTCGAGGTCTTGATGAAATCGGCGCCGGCCATCATGCTGACGATGCTCGCCTGGGCGATGCGGGTGAGGGTCCCGAGCTCGCCGGTGGCGAGGATCACCTTCAGGTGCGCGCCTCCGCAGGCTTCCCGGAAGGCCCGTACCTCGTGGTACAGGGCGCTCCAGTTCCCCGTCAGGACGTGGGAGCGTGTGATCACGACGTCGATCTCGGTGGCGCCCGCTTCGACCGAGGCCTCGATCTCGGCGATCCGAAGCCGCAGGGGCGAGAGGCCGTGCGGAAATCCGGTGGAGACGGCCGCGACAGGAATTCCGGTGCCATCGAGGGCCTCGAGGGCGACGGGGACGAAGGCGTGATACACGCAGACGGCGCCCGTCGTGAGCCCCAGCCCCTCGATTTCCAGCGCCTCGACCAGATCGGGACGCAGGGGCCGTCGCGCCTTGGCGCAGAGCCTGCGCACGCGGCCGGCGGTGTCGTCCCCCGAAAGGGTGGTGAGGTCCATGAGCGAGACGGCCTTCAGGAGCCAGGCCGCCTGCCACCTCTTCTTCACGGTTCGGCGGGTGCCGAGCGTCGACGCCCTGCGCTCGACCGCGCTCCGGTTCAGGCGCAGGTCGCGCACCCAGTCGAGTTCCAGGGGCATCCCGGGGTTCAGGCGGGCGGGGGTCGGGACAGTGTCGACCTCGGGGTCGGACACGCTGCGGTCGGATTCACGGGTTCGGGTCGTGGCCACTGAAGACCCTCCTCGCATCAGGAGTCGGATGGTACGACGGCACGGCCTCCCGAAGCACGGGAGCCCTCGATTGGACGTCTAACCTACCACCGGCCGAACCGGGATTCCACCGCGGATCAGCGCGACGGGAGGAACGGTACGGAGTCCCCGGGGGTGAGGAGCCACTGCTCGTACCACTGCGCCCTGCGCTGAATCGTCCCATCGGGGAGGGTCTTCCAGGTCAGCGACTCCAGGGGAAGCAGCCGGGGTGGGCCGTTCGCCGCCATCCCCGGGAAGCTCGCCCATCCGCCGGCGCTCTCGTCGGGATCGGGGGTCACGAACTCCCACTCGGCCAGGGTAAGGGTCGTGTCGGCCGAGAACCGGAGTCGACCCCTGAGTGCGGCACGATCTTCGTCGACGGGGCAGAAGTGCAGGTCGAAGCCGCGGTCGCCGCGGATGTCCACGCGATAGAGATAGTGCCATCGGATGAAGCCGGGGGACAGGAAGTGCTGCGCAAAATCCGCCTCGAGGGGAGCGTACGACCAGGAGTCGTAGGAACCGCCACGATTCGTGCGGCGGACCGCGAAGGCATATCCCTCCCGTTCCACCCGTCGCTCCCAGGAGAAGCGCAGGAGCGGCGCGGATCCCCGCTGCCCCTCGACGAGCCCCTCGACATCTCCGACGGGGGCCCGAGAGGCGGTCGTCTCGAGGGTGTCGGTCCGGGCCAGGGTGTAGGTGGCCACCCCGAGAGTGTCCAGGTCGAGCTGGTGCCGGCGCGACGCGGCCTCCCACAGATCCCGCGCCTGCGGAGCGGTCTGGGAGCAGGTCGGGGCGGCTCCGAAGACTTCGATCCCGGGCAGGGGAAGGGGCGAATCGGTCAGCTCGACGCGAATCTCGTCGGTTGGAATGGACTCGAGGGTCTCCTCGAAGGTCTCGTAGCCGAGCCGCTCGACGCGGAGGCGGATGGGCGGGTCGACCTCTCCCGGGACCCGCAGTTCGAAGGAGCCGGTCGGGCTCGTCATGGTCGAGGCCAGGATGCGACCGTCCTTGAGGAGCTGCACGCGGGCCGCCCTCACACCCTCCGCCCCCCGGTCGACGACCCACCCCCGGAACTCTGTCGCCGGGGCGCACCCGGTTTCGCATCCGCCCCCCAGGTCGGCAGCAGGACCCAGGAGGAGGGCGAGCCCCCCCAGGAGGGGGACGAGCGCACGGGCGGAACGTAGAGTCGAGGTTCGCATACTGAGGTGGTATCGCCGGCATGCTCGGGGAGTTCCCGCGCACGAGCGCAGTACGGAGTCAGTCGGCGTCTTCGTCCACCCGCGGTCCCGGCAACGCGATTCCGACCCGCGAGGGTTGGGGCGCCTTCGGCCACGGGCAGGATGGGACATTTGGGCTCGGTTCGGGTCCACATGTCCTCAACGGGGGGAGACGCCGGACAGATCGGCCTAGGGGGTTTCGCAGCCAGATCACGAGATGATCCATTGTTGACAACCCCTGCCGGGTCATCCGATGATGGGTCGCCGGGCTGGCCTTCCTGCGGTATGTTCTCTGCATCGTGGATCACTCGCAGCCCGTTCGTTCCTTGACGCCGCAATGACTCTGGAGACTCTCATGAAACGCATCTTCGTTCCACTCGACGGCTCGGATTTCGCCGAGTCGGCGCTCCCGACGGCTTCGGCCCTGGCCGCCCGCTTCGACGCGGCCCTCGATCTGGCTTCGGTGGTCTCTGATCTTCCGCCGGTGCCCCTCGCGACGGGTGACGGCGAAATGCTCACCCGCTGGTTCGCCGAAGAGGAGGGACGGGCCGAAGCGTACCTTCGGGAGCATGCGGATCGGCTCGGCGCCACCGAGCTCGGCGAGGTGAACGCGCATGTGAAGAGCGGCCCGGTCTCTCGCACCCTCGAGTCGATCGCGACGAAGGCGGGCGCGGATCTGATCGTCCTGACCACCCACGGACGTGGAGCGTGGCAGCGGGCCTGGCTCGGCAGTGTGGCGGACTCGCTGATTCGCCGCTCGAGCCATTCGCTCCTCCTTTTGCGGAACAAGCGCTCCGAGTCCGCCTGGGAGGGGGGAATTCCCCGCAAGGTCGTGATCCCCCTCGACGGTTCGTCGCAGGCCGAGGTCGCCATCGAGCGTGCGCAGGCGCTCCTGGACCCCGAGGTGAGCGAGGTGAGCCTCGTGATGGTGATCCACGAGCCCTTCCCCCTCGCGACGACGTACATCCCTCATGCGATCGAGGAAGGTGCGCTGATGGAGACCCGCAAGGAGAAGGCCGCGGCGTACCTGGCGAAGGTCGCGGGCCCGCTGGGATCCTACGCTCGCAATGTCGAAACCCGCGTTCGGGTGGCGAGCGACGCGGGCCAGGGCATTCTGGACCACCTGAAGGAAACCGAGGCGGATCTGGTTTCGGTGGCCACGAGAGGCCGGGGGGGCGCATCGCGCTTCATTCTGGGCAGTGTGGCGGACAAGGTGATCCGGGGAGCCACGATCCCCGTGCTCGTCTCGCGACGCCCGGGGTCGAACGAAGAGGAGTAGGCACCGGCGCCCGGGTGACGATCCTGATCAGGCTTCGGTATCGTCACCCGGGGACGGGATCGGGGCTGAAGGCCGGGGTCTGCCTGGCCGGACTCCCCTGCAGGGGGAGTGCGAAGGTGAAGGAGCTGCCGTGTCCGGCGACGGATTCGGCCCAGATACGACCTCCATGGGCTCGGACGATCCCCCGGGCGATCGAGAGGCCCAGTCCGATTCCGAGCCCACGACCCCCGGGCCCCCGCCAGAAGCGATCGAAGACGTGGGCCAGGTTCTCGGGCGCGATGCCGGGTCCCTCGTCGTCGATCCGGACCCAGAGCTCGTCGCCCCGGCGCTCGCCGGATACCCGCACGGTCGATCGTTCCTGCGTGTGCTTGACCGCGTTGCCGACGAGATTCGAGAGCACCTGCTGGATGCGGTCCCCGTCCACGGCGATCTCTGGAAAGTCGGCATCTTCGAAGGCGTTTTCGATCTCGACGGCTTTCACCTTCGCCAGCGGGTCGATGACCGCGAGGGCTTCCCGGACGAGGGGGCCCAGTGGCTGGGGCACGGGGTCAAGGGTCAGGTGCCCGGCCTCGATCCTGCGGATCTCGAGGAGGTCGCGGATGAGCCTCTCCATCAACTCCGCGGATCTTCGGATCGCGGAAAGATAGTACTCCTCCTGCCCCGGATGATGGTCACCCCTCCTCGCCCGCTCCCGCTCGAGCGCCTCGAGTCCGATGAAGATGGCCTGCAGTGGATTGCCCAGGTCGTGTGAGACGATGCCGAGGACGTCATCGCGGGCGAGAAGCGCCTTCTGCACGTCGCGGTAGAGGATCGTGTTCTGCAGGGCGAGTCCGGTTCTCGAGCCGATCTCGGTCCCGAGCACCAGGTCGGTCTCATTGAAGGGCTGCCGGTCGCTCCCCCTCGAGAAGACGATCGTCCCGAGCGTCTCGTCGCGGGCTCGGAGGGGAACGGCCAGGTAGGAGCCCGGATCGAGGGCGCGCAGGGCGGCCTCGTGCTCCTCGCTCTGGGCCAGTTCGGAGAGGTGCTCCTGGTCGGTGTTGGATACGAGGGTGGCCACCCCCGACTCGTGGATCTGCGACCCCAGGTGCGGAGCGGAGCGGTCGAGCGGGATCCGCTGAAGTGCCCGGGCGGCCTCCTGACCGTAGGGAAGCCGGTGCCGAGACTCCACGCGCCGTGTCCCTTCTTCCGGGGTGACGCGATCGATCAGGCAGAAATCGGCCCACTGCCGGGTCGCGATCTCGGCCACGCCCCTGAGGGATTCGGTCTCGTCGAGCGACTCCGAAAGGATGCGCCCGATCTCGGCCAGAACGCGCTGGCCCTCCTCATGCCGGACCCGATCCGAGATGTCCCGAAGGACCACGGTGAAGATCCGCCCCCCCGGCAGGTCGAGCTTGAGGATCGATGCCTCGGCAGGGAAGGGCTCCCCGCTTCGGCGAAGACCCGAGATCTCCTGCCTCTGCCCCATCCGACGGGCCTGGACCGGGGCGTCGGCGAAGTTCTCAACATGATGTCGATGCGCCTCGCGGGCCGCTTCCGGAAGGAGGATATCGAGCGGCTTGCCCAGAACCTCGCTCTCGGTCCAGCCGAAGATGGCCTCGGCGCCCCGGTTGAAATGGACGATCGAATGCCGGGCATCGATCGAGATGATCGCGTCGGAGGCGATCTCGATGATGCCCGCGAAGAGGGCCTCCGACGCCTCGGTGGCCTCTTCACGGGCCAGACGCTTCCGGTCTGCCTGCGCCAGTCGACGCTCCCGATCCTCGAGCTGCCGCAGGTCGGTGACATCGCTCCCGGTGGCCAGCACGGCCTCGGGTTCTCCCGCGGGGTCGTGGAAGACCCGGTAGTGCCACAGGATGCGACGGCTGCCCCCGCTGCTCAGGACGATCTCGAGTTCGAGGGGCTCGGTCTCGTCTCCCGAAAGCACCCGATCGAAGAGCCGCCGGGTACGCTCTTCGGCTCCGGCCGGGAAGAGTGAGTCCCAGACCGGCCGGCCCCGCAGCTCCCGCTGGGTCCTTCCCAGGAGAGTCTCGGCGGCCGTGTTCAGGTACCGGATGCCCCCGTCCGCGTCGGCGAGGATGACCGGTCCATCGAGGATGTCCGGCAGCGCTGACAGGAAGTCGGCTCGAAGGCGTCCGCCCGTTGTCATCTTGAAAGCCCCCTGGGGTGAAGACGAATATGCCCCCAACCTATGTCGTAAAGGGTCCCGCCAACAGGCGGCGACCGGTGTCTTTCCGTCTCCAGTACGGGCCGATATGTCCCAGCGTTCCGGGTCGGCCCTCCGCACCTCCGGCCTCGGTCCGGGTATGCGAAGGCTCAGAGGGCCCGGTCCGACCGGCTTGCCGCCACGACCGGCCCGGGGATTCCGGGGACCGGAGTCCGGCATGGAGCTTGTACCGTGTCGGTACTGCCCGGCAACGGGTTCTCGGTTCCATTCCGATTGAATATTCAGGAGACCTGCGATGAAAAGCGTTCGAGATATCATGAAGACCGACGTGGTGACGGTGAGACTCGGCACCACGGTACAGGAACTGGTTCGGACCCTCGATGACGAGGGAATTTCCGGCGTGCCCGTTCTGGACCCCGTCGGCCGCATCCGCGGCGTCGTGTCGAGGACCGATGTGATCCGATTTGCGGCCCGCGAGCCGGAGCTTCCGCTCGAGGGTGCATTCTGGGAGTCGATCTCGACCGACGACGGCGGCGAGGAGGGGTACTTCATGTCTCCCGAGTCCGCCGCGATGGTGCTTCCGGGGCTCGGCCTGGATCGGTTCACCTTCCAGGATCTGACCGTGGACGAGATCATGACCCCGGTCGCCTTTACCGTGGACCCGGAGATGCTGATCTGGGAGGCTGCGGAGTTTCTGGTCCGGGGCCGGATCCACCGGGCGCTCGTCATCGAGGACGAGAAGCTGGTCGGCATCGTGACGGCCTTCGACATCCTGCGGGTCATGGCCGGCGACGCGAGCCCCGGGTGACCGGAACGTCCCATGACGGAGTCTCCCGGTCCGGCCCACCGGCCCCATTCGACGCAGACAGGAGCCAGCGACGTGCAACCACTGGATGAGAGAGCCGACGCGGCCCGGGAGTCGGACCCCGCAGGGACTCGTTCCGACGGGGCCGGCCCCCGGGTCCTCGTCGTCGAGGACGAGGAGGTCCTCAGGGAACTCCTCCTGGGGACGCTCTCGGGTGAGGGGTACCGCGTAACCGCGGTTTCATCGGGGGAGGAAGCCCTGCGCACCCTCTCCTCGACACTCTTCGACATCGTGCTTCTCGATCTGAATCTCCCGGGGATGCACGGCCTGAACGTGCTGTCGGCCGCACCGGCGACCCAGACCGACGCCCAGTTCGTCATCATGACCGCCTTCGGGTCGGTCGACAGCGCGGTCGAGGCCATGAAGCTGGGGGCCTACGACTACATCCACAAACCGTTCAGAACCGAAGAGTTGCTCCTGACGCTTCGCAGGGCGTACGAGGAGACCGAGCTCCGACGGGAAGTGGCGCAGCTCCGTTCGCGGGTCGGCTCGGGAGTCCGCGATCAGATCATCGGAAAGACCGCGGTGATGCAGCGCGTCTTCGATCTGATCGAGCGGGTGGCTCCGACCCGGGCAACCGTCCTGATCCAGGGGGAGACGGGAACGGGGAAGGAGCTGGTGGCCCGGGCGGTACACGAGGCCTCGGACCGCTCGCGCAAGCCCTTCGTCCCGGTCAACTGCTCGGCGATCCCCGAGACCCTCCTGGAGTCCGAGTTGTTCGGCCACATTCGAGGCGCGTTCACCGGAGCGGTCCAGTCCCGTCGGGGGCTCTTCGAGACCGCTCAGGGCGGGACCCTCTTCCTGGACGAGATCTCGACGATCACTCCGTCGATCCAGGTGAAGCTGCTTCGTGTACTCCAGGAGCGGCGGATCACGCCCGTGGGTGGATCGGAGTCGATTCCCGTCGACTTCCGACTGGTAGCGGCGACGAACGAAAGCCTGACCACGCTCGCCGAGCGTGGAGACTTCCGGGAGGACCTCTACTACCGCCTGAACGTCTTTCCGATCGAAATCCCCCCGTTGAGGCAGCGACGGGAGGACATTCCGCTGCTCGCGAACGCGTTCCGACTGCGCTTCGCCGAAGAGAACGGGCTCGAGCCCCCTCCCATCCTGCCCGAGACCCTCTCGCGAATGATGGCCTACGACTGGCCGGGGAACGTCCGGGAACTCGAGAACTCGATCGAGCGGGCGCTCATTCTTCACCAGGGGGCCCGATCCCTCCCCTTCGAAACCACTCCGGGTGCGAACACGGGGTCTCAGCGTGCGACGCTCGACCGGGCCTCCGAAGAGGAATGGTCGCTCGAGCGACTCGAGCGCGAACACATCCTCAGGGTCCTGGACGCCCAGGGCTGGCATCAGGGGAACGCCGCCGAAGTGCTGGGGATCAACCGCCGGACGCTCTACCGGAAGCTGAAGAAGTATCGCGAGGAGGGCCTCCTTCCCGACTCGGCTTCGGATTCGGGCTGACCCCGGACCGTTGCTCGCTGCCCCCCGTCTGCGACATCTTTGCGGCCTCATCATGCCGGACCCCGGTCGGGTGCGGTGTCGGAACACGCAGGGCGGACGAGGCGGGCGGATGCGGATGGAATCCATTCATGTGATCGCGAATCCCCATGCGGCGGGCGGGCGGGGGAAGCGGGTGGTCCGGCAGTTGCGGACCCGTCTGGCGGACTGGCCCGCCCCGGTGTTCGTCCATGAAACGAGCCGTCCGGGCGAGGCCACCGAGTGGGTCAGGGACCTGCCCGGCGACGCTCCTTCGGGACCCCTGCTGGTCGTCGGTGGGGACGGGACGTTACACGAGGTGGCGAACGGGCTCCTGCAGAGAGACGATGCCATGGCCTCGCGCCGGCCGATCGTGCTCCTTCCCGTTGGAACCGGAAACGACTTCAATCGGATGCTCCGGAGCGGGGACACGATCGACGAGGTGCTGGCGCTGCTTCGGAACGGCTCCCCCCGGCCCTTCGATGTAGGGCGGGTGCGGTACTCCGATCAGGTGCGCCACTTCGTGAATCTGCTGGGGGTGGGGATCGACGTGGCGGTCCTGCAGCGGCGCCACCGCTTCGCGCTCCTCCCCGGTCTGCTGCAGTACCTCGGGGCCCTCCTTTCCGCCCTGGTCCGCTTTCGGCCCCTCCCCACGACGGTCCGATACGTGGACGCCGATGGGGTCGAACGGCATCTGGCGGGTCGGACCCTTCTGACCGCGGTGACGGTAGGCCCCTCGGTGGGAGGGGGCTTCCGGATCTCTCCCGACGCCCGTCCCGATGACGGACTTCTCGACCTGTTTCAGGTGGAGCGTCTCTCCCTCGGCGAGATTGCGCGAATCCTTCCCCGGGTGGTGCGGGGAACCCAGAAGGAGGGGCGACGCGTGCATATGCGGCGAATGCGCTCCGGGTATATCGCGCGATCCGATCAGGGCCCGCTGACCTTTGAACTCGATGGAGAACTGATGACCGCGGAACCCTTGAGCCTCGAGATCGACATCGTGCCGGGAGCACTCACCTTTCTGGATGCCCCCGAGGTGGACGGCGCCATCGGACCGGGGAAGTCCGGGATCTCCCGGGGTCCGGATCCCGCCCCGATCCCCGAACCGACGGGGGATGAGCGATGACATCGGTCGGCCGTGGGCTCCTGGGGCTCGGGGCGGCCCTGGTCATTCTGATCGGGGCGACGCCCGCCAGTTCGCAGGTCGAGAACCTCCTCCCGACCGGCGACGGTCCGGCAGAGGAAGATGTGGTGAGGGGTCCGGTTTCTCCGGCCGGTGCATTCGGACGGTCTCTGCTGGTCCCCGGATGGGGTCACTTCGCTAGCGAATCCCCGACTCGGGGCGCCTTCTACGTGGCGGCCCAGTCGGCGACGATGTGGATGATCTTCAAGTCGGCGTCGAAACGTCGTTCCGCCGAGCGCCTGCGAGAGCTCGAGCGGGTCGCCGTGAAGTCGGAGCTCCGCCTGTCCGGAGTCCAGAATCCCGACTCTCTCCGCTTCCTGTCGGACAACGACCCACGGGTGCAGGGCTGGGACGACCTGCGTGAAACCCGCAGCCAGCAGGTCGAGGACTGGATCTCGCTCGGTGTCTTCCTGACGCTCCTGGGGGCTGCGGACGCCTTCGTCGCCGCACACCTCGCCGATTTTCCCGAGCCCCTCTCGATCGACCTCCTGCCGGGGGTGGGTCCGAGGGAGGTCGAGTTCCGCCTCAGCTATCCCCTGGGCCGGATCCCCGGCCGCTGGGAGTAGCGCTCCCGGAAGTCGGGATCGGTGGTGAGCGCCCGGCCCCTCAGGGGGAGGTGCTTTCCGGCTCCTGCAGCGCACGGAGGCGGGGCGCTTCGCCGGGTGCGATCTCCACCCACGTGCAGTGATGGATCCAGTCCCCGGTGTTGAAGTAGTAGCGCCCCGGCCCCACTTCGCGCTGCTGAGGCTGGTGGGTGTGGCCGAGCAGGACCAGGTCGAGTTCGTCGTCTTCGAGGAGGCGGTCCCGAGCCCAGAGCTCCAGGGCGTTCACCCGCTCCGCAGACGGGGGAGGTGGGGAGAGGTCGCGCGTGGGGGTGCGCGAAACCCTCCGGGCGATCATGGCACCCACATCGGGGTGAATCCAGCGGAATCCCCACTGGGCGAACGGGCTTCGGAGGGTGTGTCTCAGGATCCGGTATCCCAGATCCCCTTGGCCCAGTCCATCCCCGTGGGCCACGAGGGCCGTGCGTCCGGCAAGGTCGAGCCGGACCGGTTCC
Source organism: Gemmatimonadota bacterium (assembly GCA_007126575.1). Classification (GTDB taxonomy): domain Bacteria; phylum Gemmatimonadota; class Gemmatimonadetes; order Longimicrobiales; family Gaopeijiaceae; genus SLBA01. The sequence goes on from SLBA01000010.1 coordinate 44,216, forward strand.
CGATGAAAGTGGACGCCGATCTCGTCCTCCAGAAAGGAGCCTCCCCACCAGTCGTGGTTGCCCCCGAGGAAGTCGATTCGAATGCCGGCATCGACCATGTGGGCAAGAATCGCCAGGGTTCGGGTATATCCCCTTGGAATGACACTCCGATACTCGAACCAGAAATCGAAGAGATCCCCATTGATCACGAGATGCCCGGTGCGCGAGGCCGCTTCCTCCAGCCAGGAGCGGAAGCGGAACTCCCGGTCCGGGGGGATTCCGCCCAGGTGCACGTCACTGACCACGAGTACGGGAAGATCGGTCATGGCGGCGAAGGTAGCCCCGGCCCCGGGGGAGCGGAAGTGGGGGCGGGTGGCCCACGGGCGTCGCTTCGTTATCTTGTCGATGCCGGGTTCGACCGGTACCGACCCACATCCAGCCGGGACCCCCGTCCTGATCAGACCTGTGAATTCAATTCGACCTCCGACCCTGTCCTCCGTCATCGCGCCGGTTCTCGTGGTTCTCCTCGCGATGCTGTCCGCCTGTGCCTCCGCCCCCGCCGAGGAGGCCCCTCCCGTGGACGCCGGGCAGCTCGGCCAGCAGGCGGAGCGGGCTTCCGTCCTCGACGGGTCCTATCGCCTCGTCTTCCAGTGGACGCTGAATGAACCCGGGGTGCGGATCAGCGGACGCGGGGTGGCGCGAGTCGAGGGGCCCTACCGGGCGAGGCTCGACCTGTTCACGTCGAACGGAGAACGGATCGCGGCGGCCGCGCTCGTCGATGATGACCTTCGGATTCCTTCGGGGATGCCGAACATCATCCCGATGTCCTCGATGCTCTGGGCCTCGCTCGGCGTGTTTCGCCCCGGCCCGGGAATGGCGCCGGCCGGAGCGACCCTGGACGGGCCGGAGAGGTCGCAAATTCGCTACCGGGTGGCAGGCGGCGGGGAGTTGCGCGCCGACCTTCTGCGCCGGAAGCTCGAGCACATGGAAATGAGGGGGGCCGACGGGGTTCGCCAGGAGGTGCGGCTGAACCTGCCGGTTGGAGAAAGATTTCCCCGTGAGGCGGTATACCGTCATCATGGAGACGTACGAGAGCTCAGAATGACCCTGGAGCAGGTCGAGCATGTCGAAACCTATCCGTCCGATGTCTGGAATCCCGGTGCGTAGACGGCCGGAGCGTCGTGCCGTGCCGGGGGTGCTCGCCTTGGTGGGCCTCCTGTGGGCTCTGACGGGGTGCAATTACACCTTCCAGGCCGGCTCGGGGTTCCCCCCGCACGTGCGGACCGTGGCCGTCGAGACCTTCGACAACGAGACGGACCGCTTCGAGGTCTCGCAGGAGCTCTACGAGAAGCTTCTCGATGAGATCCCGCGCTCCTTCGGTCTGACCTCCGCCGGCGAGGAGTTCGCGGACGCGATCGTTCGCGGTTCGGTTCGCCGCTACAGCGTCGATGCCCCCTCCTATCGGACGGGGCAGGACGGAAATCCGCAGGTCGTGGAGCGACAGGTCGTGATCGGCATCGAGGTCCAGGTCATCGACCGCGTGAACAACATGATCCTCTGGGAGAACAACTCGCTCTCGGAGCGGGGCGAGTATCTCGAGGCGAGTGAGCTCGAGGAGACGGGGCGCGAGCTCGCGATCGAGCGCCTGGTGCGCGCGATCGTGAACGGCCTGCAGTCAAACTGGTGATCAGCCATGAGGATGGGAGATCTATCGACGTGACGCCGTTACGGTTGGGGACCCGGGGGTCGCTTCTCGCGACGACACAGAGTGGAATGGTGGCCGAGGCCATTCGGAACGAGGCGGGCTTCGATGTGGAGCTGGTGATCATCAAGACGACCGGTGATCGGATTCAGGATCGACCCCTCGCCGAAATCGGAGGACGGGGTATCTTCACGAGGGAGCTCGACGAAGCCCTCCTCGAAGGCACGATCGACCTGGCGGTCCACTCCCTGAAGGATCTGCCTACGGTGCTGCCCGACGGGCTCGCCCTGGCCGCCGTTCCGGAGCGCGAGGACAGCCGCGACGTGCTGATCGCTCCGAAGGATTCCGGGCTCACGTTCGAGACCCTGCCTGCCGGGTCGCGGATCGGGACCGGCTCCCTTCGTCGCCAGGCCCTGGCCCTCGGGCATCGCCCCGACCTCACGGTGGCCCCGATTCGGGGAAATCTGGATACGCGGCTTCGCAAGGTGGACGAGGGCGAGTACGATGCCATCCTCCTGGCGGCTGCGGGCGTGCGTCGACTCGGGTGGACCGACCGGATCTCCGAGGCGATGGACCCGGGGGGCTGGCTTCCGGCTCCCGGTCAGGGGGCGCTCGCGATCGTGGTCCGCGAGGAAGACCTCGAACGCAGCCGGGAGTGGGCGGACCGGCTCGACCATGCACCCACCCGTGCGGCTGTCGAGGCGGAGCGAAGCGTCCTCCACCGGCTCGAAGCCGGCTGCCAGCTTCCCGTGGGTGCACTCGGGATTCCCTATGGCGGGGGGATGCGCCTGCGCGCGATCGTCGCCTCTCCCGATGGGTCCCGGGCGGTGCGTGCCGAGGCGTCGGGCACGGAAGTGGCCGCCACCGAGCTGGGAGAGGTTGTGGCCGATCGACTCCTGACGATGGGTGCCGACCGTATTCTGGAAGGCATTCGGGCACCCCGGCCCTGACGGATCGAACGACCCCTCCATCCGCTGACTCCAGGCAGGTACATCGAAATGTCCATTGGCTCCAGAAGAACTCGGGCGGTCGACGCCCTGCGTGCCCTCACACTGGAGCCCGGTTGGGCGCCGTACGCCGAGGGTTCCTGCCTCATCTCCACCGGCCGTACCCGGGTGCTGTGTACCGCCTCGGTCGAGGAGCGGGTGCCGCGATGGAGGATGGGCAGCGGGAAGGGATGGGTGACCGGGGAGTATTCGATGCTCCCGCGCGCGACCCATACCCGCACCGGGAGGGAGCGGGACGGTCTGCGGGGGCGTACGCAGGAGATCCAGCGCCTGATCGGTCGCTCCCTGCGGTCCGTCGTCGACCTGCGGCTCCTGGGGGCCCGCACCATCACACTCGACTGCGACGTGCTTCAGGCCGACGGGGGAACGAGGACCGCTGCGGTGACCGGTGCCTGGGTCGCCCTGGCCCTTGCCACCCGGGCGCTCCTTCGTGATGCCGTGATCGAGACCGATCCGATCGTCGGGCAGGTGGCCGCCGTCAGCGTCGGGCTGGTCGAGGGGCAGGCCCTGCTGGACCTGGACTACGGTGAGGATTCGAGTGCCCAGGTCGACATGAATCTGGTCGGCACGGCACGCGGAGAGCTCGTCGAGGTGCAGGGAACCGCCGAAGGGGCGCCCTTCACCCCCGAAGAGATGCAGGCGCTCATGTCACTGGGGCTCGCGGGGATCGAGACGCTCTGTGCGGCGCAGCGCGAGGCCGTCGAGGGATCGGAATGAGGATTCTGGTCGCGACCCGCAGCGCGCACAAGCTTCGGGAGATCCGCGGAATCCTGAGAGGACTGACCGAGGTTGAACTCCTCTCCCCCGAAGGCGTGGGGCTGGCCTACGACCCATCCGAAGAGGAGACCGAGGCGTTCGAGACCTTCGAGGAGAACGCGTTGGCCAAGGCCCGGTGGTTCCACGAACGCTCCGGGTTGCCGGCGCTCGCTGACGATTCCGGTCTCGAGGTGGACCTTCTGGATGGGGCGCCCGGGGTGCATTCCAAGCGGTTCGCCCCACAGTCCGATCCCGACGAAGCACGGGATCGGGACGCGCTGAACAACGAGCACCTGCTGGCCCGGCTGGGAGATGCGCCCCTTGCCGAGCGGACCGCTCGCTTCGTGTGTGTCGCCGCGCTCGTCGATGGGCGAAGCTCGCCCCTGATCGCCCGGGGGGAGGCGCCGGGGCTGATCCTGGGTCGACCCCGAGGATGGGACGGCTTCGGCTACGACCCCCTTTTCTTCGACCCCCAGTCCGGGCGGACCTTCGCCGAGCTGAGCGCCGAAGAGAAGGCCGCGCTGGGCCATCGGGGAAAGGCCTTTCGCGAAATGTCCGGGTTGATCCGCGAATCGGTCCTTTCGGGGTCTCATGACTGACCTGTCCCGCGAGGCCATGGCTCCGGCCGAGATCGGTCCCAATGCCGACGGAACCGCCCTCCTGATCGAATGGAAAGACGGGCATCGCTCCACCTTCCCGCCGCGCCTGCTCAGGCTTTCCTGCCCATGCGCGGGGTGCGTGGACGAGATGACGGGGCGGAGGACTCTTCGCGAGTCGGACGTCCCCTCCGATGTCCACCCCCTGGCGATCGAATACGTGGGCCGGTATGCCCTGCAGTTCGAATGGAGCGACGGGCACCGGACCGGGATCTACCCCTTCGAATTCCTTCGCAGGCTCTGTCCCTGTCCTGCCTGCTCCGCGAACTGATCCCCAGCCCGCCCCGATATCCTTCCGGCGGCATCGGCTTCCCCCGGCGCACGGCCAATCTCAGTCGAGATCTACACGTGTTGGTTCCGATTCTCTATCTTCCTTGCCGCGCGGGGCGTGGCGCAGCTCGGTAGCGCGCCTGCTTTGGGAGCAGGAGGTCCCCGGTTCGAATCCGGGCGCCCCGACTCAACACCTTAGGTCCATCGTCCATTCACCCCAATCACCTGAGAGGAATCAGTCGTGGATCCCTTCCTGATTCTCACCCCCATTGCAGCGCTCATCGCCCTGGCCGCGGCCGGGCTACTCGCCCGGGGGGTGCTTAGCGCCGAAACCGGAAACGACCGGATGCGGGAGATCTCCGACGCGGTCCGGGAGGGCGCCAGCGCGTACATGAACCGCCAGTACAGGACGATCTTCTATGTCGCCCTGGTCATCGTGGCGCTCTTCGCACTGGTGGCGCTGCTTCAGTCCGGAGAGGAGGCCACGATCTGGTGGTGGACCACGATCGGGTTCGCCTTCGGGGCGCTGTTCTCCGCTCTGAGCGGCTATGCGGGGATGAATGTGGCGGTACGGGCCAACGTTCGGGTCGCTCACGCGGCCAGCAAGGGGCTGACGCAGGCGCTGAAGATCGCCTTCAACGGGGGAGCCGTTGCGGGTCTGGCCGTGGCCGGCCTGGCCCTGCTGGGGGTGGCGGGGTTCTTCTACCTCTTCCACAACGTGTTCGATCTGCACAACCCGGTCGAGCCGCTCGTCGGCTTCGCGTTCGGTGCGAGTCTGATCAGCCTCTTCGCCCGGGTCGGTGGGGGCATCTACACCAAGGCCGCGGACGTGGGCGCGGACCTGGTCGGGAAGGTCGAGGCCGGGATCCCCGAGGATGACCCCCGCAATCCCGCCGTGATCGCGGACAACGTCGGCGACAACGTCGGCGACTGCGCCGGCATGGGTGCCGACCTGTTCGAGACCTACGCCGTCACGGTGATCGGAGCGGTCTTCCTCGGATACCTCCTGCCCGACATCAACGCGGTGACCGAGCTCGTCACCTACCCCCTGTACCTGGGCGCCGTGGCGATTATCGCGAGCATCCTGGGTGTCTTCTTCGTACGTCTGGGCCGGGACGGCAACATCATGAGGGCCCTTTACAAGGGTGTGTTCGCGAGTGCGGCACTGAGCATCGCCGGCTTCCTCCTGGTCACCATCTGGCTCTTCGGCGACTTCGACTTCGCCGCGGTCGGAGGGTTGATGCCGGGAGGGATCACCTGGGTCGACCTGTTCATCTCCTCGATCGTCGGGATCCTGGTGGTGATCGGTCTGATGTTCATCACCGAGTACTACACCAGCACACGCTATGGGCCGGTGCGGCGAATTGCCAAGGCGTCGGAGACCGGAGCCGCGACGAACATCATCAGCGGGCTGGCCGTGGGGCTCGAGAGCACCCTCGTGCCCACGATCATCCTGATCGTGGCCATGTTTATCTCCTTTTCATTCGCCGGCCTGTACGGGATCGGCGTGGCCGCGGTGGCCATGCTGAGCGTAGCCGGCATGGTGGTGGCGATGGACACCTACGGCCCGATCACCGACAACGCCGGAGGGATCGCGGAGATGAGCGAACTCCCGGCCGAGACGCGAACCAACACCGACGCTCTCGATGCGGTCGGCAACACCACGAAGGCGACCACGAAGGGGTACGCCATCGGTTCCGCTGCGCTCGCCGCCCTGGTGCTCTTCGCGGACTACGTCTTCCGGCTCGACCTCGGCATGGATGCCTTCCGTCTCAATGATCCGATCGTCCTGATCGGAGTTCTGATCGGTGCAATGCTGCCCTTCCTCTTCTCCGCATTCCTCATGGAGTCGGTCGGGAAGGCCGCCGGCGCCGTGATTCAGGAAGTGCGTCGGCAGTTCAGGGAGATGCCCGGGATCATGGAGGGGACTCAGCGCCCCGAATACGACACCTGTGTCGACATCGTCACGAAAGCCGCCCTCAAGGAGATGGTTCTTCCGGGTCTGATCTCGGTGCTCGCACCGCTGATTGTCGGCTTCCTTCTGGGCCCGCTGGCCCTTGGCGGCCTGCTCATCGGAGTGATCGCGAGTGGACTCATGCTTGCCCTCATGATGTCGAATGGGGGTGGAGCCTGGGACAATGCGAAAAAGTACATCGAAGACGGGAACCACGGAGGGAAGGGAAGCGACGCCCACGCGGCGGCCGTGGTCGGTGATACCGTCGGCGACCCGTACAAGGACACCGCCGGGCCAGCCATCAACCCCCTGATCAAGGTGATCAACACCGTCGCCCTGATCTTTGCCGCGCTCATCGCGTCCCACGGAGGTTGGCTCCTTTTCTGACGTCCGGGGCATGCCTCGGGATCCGAACGTTTGACATGAGCTCGGCCCCGTCGTACTCTGCCGATGTTCATTTCCGGGTCGCGGCCCGGCCGTCGAAAGGGCCGGCAGAGAACGCGACAGCCTAGCGCGGGGGCATGATCCGCGGAATCGACGAGTCCCGCCGGAACGGGGCCTCAGGGCCCGATGGGCGAGACTCGGAGCAGCACAGGGAGTAGTGCAGATGCGAACGACCGGCACGGTAAAATGGTTCAACGATGCCAAGGGCTTCGGCTTCATCACCCCCGATGGGGGCGAGCGAGACTGCTTTGTCCATCACTCCGCGATCCAGGCGGAAGGCTTCCGCTCTCTCTCCGAAGGGGAGAGGGTCGAGTTCGACCTGGTTGAGGGCGACAAGGGACCCGCGGCTGAGAATGTCATGAAGCAGGGCTGACGCCAGGAGCCGTCCGGCAATCGCAGTGCCGGACCGAGGGGGGCGACCGATCCATGAATCGGTCGCCCCCCTTTTTTCCTGCCCGGGATTGAGCTGCCCCGGACTCCACGCCGCTCCCCCCGGGGCAGCGCCCGTTGACCCGGATCCGGCACCTATGTAGCTTGCCCTCCTCACCTCACATGCGCCCGTAGCTCAGCTGGATAGAGCATCGGCCTTCTAAGCCGACGGTCCCAGGTTCGAATCCTGGCGGGCGCGTACCGTCTCAGAAGAGCACGAAAGGCACCCGACAGGATCTGCGGAGCCAAGCGCCGCTAATCCGGATGCGCCTTTCACTTGCTCCGATCGAGATCGAGAGCCTCAGAGGGCCCGTTGTACAACGAAGTCTGGAGGCCGGAAGCCGCCCGCACTGGGCGGTGTGGCCCGAGGGGTTTACCTGAGGCGCCCAGCGGTTTAAGTTTGACGTCTTGCATGGAAACCTTGTGGGTTTCTGGAGCAATCCGGCCTGCGCCGGAAGATGGTGGGCGTAGCTCAGTTGGTTAGAGCGCCAGGTTGTGGCCCTGGAGGTCGCCGGTTCGATTCCGGTCGCTCACCCTGTGGCCAGTGCGGCGAAACGCGCGGAAGATTGCGGGTTTCGGAAAAAGTTTTCCCCGGGTGTTGACACCGGGAGCCGCCCCCACTAGAATCATTGTCCGTCGCAGCGGGCCGGGCTTCACGGCTCACTCGAGGCGACGCCGGAGAAGGGGAGATTCTTCGCCGGACCAAACGAAAGATTTTTGAAAATCAGGGTCTTGAGAAAGTGAGCGGGCCCACACGGCCTCGGGCACTACGTCCCGGGGTTTTCGACTCCTAGAGAGTCGGTGGGTTCAAACATAACGTAGATTCCGAACAAATTGATCTACGAGATCAGTGTTCAAAATGTTAGAGCAGATTAAACACTTTACGGAGAGTTTGATCCTGGCTCAGGACGAACGCTGGCGGCGTGCTTAACACATGCAAGTCGAACGAGGAACAAGGTGCTTGCACCTTGTAGCCGAGTGGCGGACGGGTGAGTAACACGTGACCAATCTAGCTTTGAGCGGGGGATAACCCGGGGAAACCTGGACTAATACCGCGTACAGCCTTGGTGCCGCATGGCACTTAGGTGAAAGGGAGCCTCTGCTTGCAAGCTCTCGCTCGAAGGGGAGGTCGCGGCGTATCAGCTTGTTGGTGAGGTAATGGCTCACCAAGGCTACGACGCGTAGCGGGTCTGAGAGGACGACCCGTCACATTGGGACTGAGATACGGCCCAGACTC